>JAEYTI010000214.1 GCA_023434145.1 Chloroflexota bacterium
CGCCGGGATCTGTCCATCTTCCAGATCGGCTTGCGTTTCATTGAACGACAATTGATCAACGCCCTTCCTATCCATCTTTCGCTGTGTACCTACCTGTGATTTCTGAAACTGTCAGGTGGCTAGAAAATTTTGAAGTATTTTCTCTCTTTTTCTATCTCTGATGACTCTGTTTTCTCTGTGGTGAATCTCTTTTTCTTCCCCTGTGGTTAGACTCTTATATGATACTAAACACCGCGATAAAGTGCGCCAGCGCGCCCAGCAGCACGAAGAGGTGCCACACCTCGTGGAAACCAAACTTGCCGGGCACAAAGTCCAGCCGCTTGGTGATGTACACCACCGCCCCCAGCGTGTACGTCACCCCGCCAACGAACAGCCAGCCGATCGTCTCACGGGGCAGGGCGATCAGCATCTCACGGATCGCAAACACGCTCAGCCAGCCCATCACCACGTACACCCCGGCTGTGATCCAGCGCGGCGCGTGGATAAAAAACACCTTCGCCACAATCCCCGCCGCTGCCAGCCCCCAAATGATCGCAAGCAGGCCCCACTTCCAGAAGCCAGAAAAGGCCATCACGCAGAAAGGCGTGTATGTGCCGGCGATCAGTAAATAGATGGCCGAGTGATCCAGCTTGCGAAGGATCTGGGTGACGCGCGGGGAAGCGTTGACGGCGTGATATACGCCGCTGGCCAGGAACAGCAGGAATAAGCTGAGACCGTACACCACTAAGGAGATCGTCCAGCCCAGTTGATCATCGGTGCTGCGCAGCAGGGCCATCAGCCCCACCAGGGCGGCTGCCGCCCCGCTGAGATGGGATATTGCACTGATTGGATCGCGGAATTTCGAAAGCATTGTGTCTTCCTTGTAGGCGGATTCCATGATTGGTTTGGCGGGGTGATGCTATCACCCCGCCAAACCAATCATGGAATCCCATAAAGAACTACCCATACGCGGGCGTGTTGGATAGCATAACGCATCTACCCGCTGCGTCCAAGGGAAGCGAGTCACAATATCGCTCCTATTTTGGACAGTGCCTTTCACCCCGGTTATAATGGCCAGATATGACCAGAATCACGTTTCTGTTTCTTCTGTTTGCCCTGGCGCTTTCGGCCTGCGGAACCACCGCCACGCCCTTCCCCACCACTGTCCCCGCTACGGATACTATCATTCCATCAGCCACCGCTGCGCCAACCGCCACGCTGACCGAACAACCCACGCTTACATCCACCAGCACGCTCACCGCAACCCCTAACCCAACAGTTACCCCGGTTCCGACCGAGACACCCACCGCGACCCCGACCCCGGTACCCACCTACGTCAAGCTGCGCGGCAAGGTGATCATCGACCAGGCGGTGTGCCACTATGGCCCCGGCGCGCCGTAGCTGTATAAGTACGGCGTCTACCGCGACAGCAACCTCGAAATTCTGCGCCGCGAGTCGCGCAGCAATTACGTCGAGGTGCAGGCCATCGGCGGCGACAACCGCTGTTGGGTTCGCGCCGATTACTTCGAGATCAAAGGCGACCTGGCGAACCTGGAACCGGTCAGCGCGGAGGACGTGCCCCTGCCCATTACGCCCTACTACGGCCCGCTCACCGGCGTCTCCGCCCAGCGTGACGGCGATACCGTCACCGTGTTTTGGCATCCACTGGTGCTGAAATTGGGCGATGACTCCGAGCAGACCCCCTACATCGTCGAAGCCTTTGTGTGCCAGGGCGGGCAGTTCGTCTTCATCCCGGTTGGTGCGCGCACCACTGCCGCCACCGTCACCGATGAGGAGGGCTGCGAAGAAGAGTCGCATGGCTACGTCGTTGGCGCGGAGAAGCACGGCTACACCCCACGCGTGCGCATCCCCTGGCCCGCGCGCGAATAACGTTCTATTCGTATTCGATGAGAACACGTGTCCACATCGAATACGAATAGAACGTTAAACAATCTTCTGTACCCGCCCTACTTTTCCACCCACCAGCATCACTTTGATGCCGTGCGGATGCGAGGGGCTGCTGGTCAGAATGCGCGCCACGATGCCCTCGGTCAGGGCGCCGGTGCGCTGGTTTTGCTTCTCTACAATCTGCACCCGCATGCCGGGCGCAATCTCACTGCGTTTTGGGACCACGGTTTCCACCCTCCACTTCCCCCAAGATTTGGGGATGCTGAGAGTATAATCGAGAAAGCACCCCAGAGATGCCTAGTTCGATTGCAACACCAAGGATTTCTTATGCGATACGAAAACCTGCACAACCTGCAAATACCGAAGATTGGCTTTGGCACCTGGAGCATCGGCGGGCAGAGCAGCCCAGACCCAAGCCTTGACAGCCAATCCCTTGCCGCGCTGCGTTCCGCACTAGATCTGGGCTACACCCACTTTGACACCGCCGAGGGCTATGCCGCCGGTCACTGCGAAGAGCTGCTCGGACAGGCTATCCGCAAAGCCGGTTTGGCACGCGAACCCCTCTTTATCACCACCAAAGTATCCCCCGATCATCTGCATTACGAGGATGTGCTGAAAAGCTGCGAAGGCAGCTTGCGGCGGCTGGGCATGGAGTATTTGGATCTCTACCTGATCCACTGGCCGAGAGTGGGGATGAAACTGCAAGAAACCTTCCGGGCGCTGAACAAGCTGGTGCAGGATGGCAAGGTGCGGAACCTGGGGGTCAGCAACTTTAACCTCAAGCAGTTGAAGCAGTCGGTCGCCTTATCCGAGACCCCGCTGCTCACCAATCAGGTTCCCTACAGTCTCCCAGACCGCACTTACGTCGATAACGGCGTGCTGGAGTACTGCCAGCAGAACGATATCCTGCTCACCGGCTACACCCCGGTGAAGCACCGCTTTGTCAAGAGCAACAAGGCGCTGCTGGAAATCGCGCAAGCCCGGGGCGCAACGCCGTATCAGATTGCCTTGGCCTGGCTCACCACCCAGCCGCGGGTCATCACCATCCCCATGTCGTTCAACCCGCAGCACCAGGCTGAGAACCTGCGCGCGGCGGATATTGTTTTAACGGATGAAGAGATGGAACGGCTCCGATCCAGTTTTTCAAAATCTTAATGGTATTTGAGGCATATGAAAATCACTGCTGCACAGGTACGCACCACCCTGCTGTTCCTCGTCATCTACGCCACCATGTTCCTGTTTGGACTGGTGGAAAATATCAAAGGCGTGTCCTTCCCCCTGGTCAAAAGCGAGTTTGGCGTCAACTACGAGAGCCAGGGCGGGCTGGTTTCGGTCACCTGGTTTGGCTATGTGATCTTCTGCCTCGCCGCCAGCCTGTTCCTCCAGCGCTTTGGAATTAAGAAGTCCATCCTGGCGGGCTATATTCTGGTCGGGTTGGGGGCCATTGCCACCCTCGCCGCGCCCTCCTTCTGGCTGGTCACCCTCACCCTGCTGATCATCAACGCCGGTTTTGGTTTCTACGAGGTTGGCGCAAACGCTCTCGCCTCGGTCGTGTTCACTACCCGCGCCGCGCTCATGATGAACCTGATGCACTTCTTCTACGGCTTTGGCGCCATCGCCGGGCCAAAAGTAGCCGGTGTGCTGACCAATGACCTGGCCTTCAACTGGCGGCAGGTTTACATCGCGGTGCTGCTGCCGGTAGCGGCAGTGTTCTTGTTCATCCTGGTCACCCGCTTTGGGAAGCAAACCAGCGGTGAGCCGGCAGACCCAACCGCCGAATACGCAAAGCCATCGGTAACCTTCTTCGGCGCGCTGCGCATGCCGCTGGTGTGGATGTTCTGCATCACCCTCGGCCTGATGGAAGTGATCGAATTTGGCGCGGCCAACTGGGGCGGCCTGTACCTGCGCGACGTATACGGCCTGGATCCACGTGTAGTAGGGGCCAGCTTTGTCTCGATGTTCTACATCCTGTTCACCCTGGCGCGCCTGTTCGGCGGGCTGGTGATCGAGCGGGTCGGCTACGCCCGCAGCCTGATGCTCGCCCTGGCGCTGGCAGTGATCTTGTATAGCGCCGGGTTTGGCCTGGGCCGCCAGGGCATCTGGATTTTACCGTTCACCGGACTGGTCATCGGCATCATGTGGCCGACCATGATGGCGCTGGCCATGCGCCACTTCACCATCGACGCCCCGGTCATCACTTCCGCGATCATCACCGTCTCCGGGGCCATCAACGGCGTCTTGCAGTTCGTCGTTGGCCTCACCAACCAATACGCCGGGGAGGCCTGGGGCTACCGGAGCAGCCTGCTCTACGCTGTGCTTGGCATGGTGATGCTGGCGGTGCTCATCCGCCGCCTCCGCGCTGAATCCCCCGCGCCGCAGCCTGTTCCCGCAGTCGCGGATTAACATGCTCCGCTTTCAACTGTCCTACCCCACCCCGCAGCACCAACAGGCCGCCGAAACGGCGTTCCGCTTCTTTCATTCCCTGCCAGGAGTGGATACCGTGCTGGTGGTCAATTCGCTCGCGCGCGGGCAAGGCATCCCCGAGAGCGACCTGGATATGAATGTGCTGCTCCGCCAGGGTGTGCCGAATGCGGAAATTGCCCGCATGGAAGCCGCCTGGAAGCAGGAACGCGCCCATAACGAAGTGCTGCGCCGCTTTACCGCCTCAGGCGAGCACGCGCACGTGCATCTGGACGTAGTCAACGGGCAGTTTGTGCCGGAAACATGGGATGACGGCGGCGGCCCGGATGGGTTTGAGCTGGGGATTGGAAATATGCTGGCCTACGCAGCCCCCATGCACGAAGCCGGCCCGCGCTACCACGCCCTGCAAGCACAGTGGCTGCCTTTCTACAATGAGAATCTACGCGCGCAGCGTTTGAAGATGGTCCGTGACGCTTGTGCATACGATCTGGATCACGTGCCATTTTTCGTCCGCCGCGAGTTGTACTTTCAGGCATTCGACCGGCTGTACAAGGCATTTCAAGAGTTTCTACAGGCGCTGTTCATCGCCCGCCGCGTGTACCCGCTGGCCTACAACAAGTGGATCCGCATGCAGGTGGAAGATTGGTTGGGGCTGCCAGAACTATACACCGCCTTGCCGAGAATTATTTCCGTACCAGATATTCAGAGTGCCGAGTTGGTAGACAAGGCTTCCGATCTTCGCGCCTTGCTGAACCATTGGACGATTGACAAACAATAGCAAAGGAAACCTATGCGCAACCAGGTTCAACTGATCACCTATCCCGATTCGCTTGGCGGCGATCTACGCGCGCTCGATTTGCTGCTGGCAAAGCACTTCCCCGATATTTTCGGCGGCGTCCACATCCTGCCACCCTTCCCCTCCTCCGGTGACCGCGGCTTTGCCCCGATCGATTACTTCCAGATCGAGCCCGTCTTCGGCACGTGGGACGATATCCGCAGCATCGGCAGCAGAATCGACGTGCTGGTGGACGTGATGGTCAATCACGTCTCGCGCCGATCCACTTACTTCCAGGATTTCCAGAAGCGCGGACGCAGGTCGCCATATGCGGACATGTTCATCACGCTGGATAAAATCTGGCCCGGCGGCGTTCCCCGACCGGAGGATGTGAAAAAAATCTTTCTGCGCCGCCCCGAACATCCCTTCTGGGACGTAACCATCGAAGAGACGGGCGAGGTAGAGCGCATTTGGGCCACGTTTGGCTCGCGCGATTGGTCCGAGCAGATGGACCTGGACGTCAACGCTCCGGTGACACAGCAGTTCTTCCGCGATATTCTAGCCCACATGAACGGGCAAAACGTCACCGCACTGCGGCTGGATGCCATTGCCTTTGTGACCAAAAAGCCTGGCACCAACTGCTTCTTCGTGGAGCCAGAGATTTACATCTTCCTCGACTGGATCAAGGCCGAGGCGGAGAAGGCGGGCGTGGAACTGCTGCCCGAGCTGCACGCGCCGTTCGATGTGCAGATGAAGCTGGCCAACCACGGAGAGTGGGTCTACAACTTCGTCCTGCCGCTGTTGACCCTGCACGCGCTGCTGAAGGGCAAAAGTGCCTGGCTAAAAGATCACCTGCGCGAGTCGCCGTGCAAGCAGATTACCATGCTCGACTGCCACGACGGCATCCCCGTGCAGCCCGACCTCGACGGCATTCTGGAAATTGACGAGGCGCAGGATGTGGTTGATGCCTGCCTGGCGCGCGGCGCGAACCTGAACATCATCATGTCTGAAGCGCACCGCCTGCGCCCCGATTTTGTGGCGCACCAGATCAATATCACCTACTACTCGGCCCTGGGCGAAAACGATGACGCGATGATCGCCGCGCGGGCTATCCAATTCTTCTCGCCGGGCATCCCTCAGGTATATTACGTGGGCCTGCTGTGCGGCGAGAACACGCTTAAAGAGGTGGAACGCACCGGCGAAAAGCGCGCCATCAACCGCAAGAACTACACGGTGGAAGAAGTAGATCAGGCCGTGGAAAAGCCGGTGGTTAAGCGCCTGCTGGAGCTAATCCGCTTCCGCAACGCGTGCTCCGCCTTTGATGGCGAATTCTCCGTGCAAGACTCAGACGACACGCACCTGCGCCTCGCCTGGCAAAATAGCCCCAACCGCGCCGAGCTGGATGTGAATCTGGCCGCGCACAAATGTAACATCACCGTGCAGGATGAGCACGGTACGCGGTCTTTCAATCCATAAAAGAGGAAACCACCAAGGAGGAGCACGAAGGTTTTTGAAAAGAACTTTGTGTTCTTCCTTGGTGTCCTTCGTGCTCCTCCTTGGTGCCCTTTGTGCCTTTGTGGTTTACGATCTTTTCGGTAAAAAATCTTCCGGCGGGAAGGAAGAATGCTCCACCGCGCCTGTTGGGCAGGTGCTCACGCAGTGCCCGCAGTCGATGCAGGCGCTCTTGCGCGGAATGCGCGGCACCACGCCCGGCTTTGCCTGCACAAACAAGCCCTCCGGGCAGATGTGCACGCACATTCCGCAGCGCTCGCAAATCGCTTTGTTGATACCAATCCTCGGCACGGCGGCTTACCCTTGCGCTTTGCGGTACTGCCAGCCGCCCCGCGTCGCACCTTCGGCCTGTGCCCGCTCTAGCGTCTTACCCACCCGGCGCTTGAGCGTCGTCTCGGTCATCGTCTTTGTCGCGTTCTTCACGCCGCGCTGCTGAAGCTCCGTCGCCACCTCTTCCGCCGTGCGGAAGACATCCATCCAGCCTTCTTCCGTCAGGCAGTCGATTGTGTCGGAGATGCCCGGCCCGCGCGGCGCGGAGTCGACCAGCTTCTTCAGTTCTTTGCGCGCTGCTTTGAGCGCGGCGAATTCTTTCGGGTCAATGCCCACAATTTCGATCTTTTCCGTGTTACCCTCGCCCAGCCCGCGTAGCATAAACTCCTGGATCGTCAGACTGTTCTCTGGCTTCAACCCGGCGATCAGGCAGCCGACCGTTTCCACAGCGACCGCATCACGACCCACAATCAGCAGGTCTAATCGCACGCACTTCTCGGCAGCGCTGTGATAGAGGAACGTGCCGTCCATCACCGCCAGGTCGATCCCACCCGCCACCTCGGCGATATCCGCAAGCTGGTTCGCGAAGATTTCGTTCTTGTGGAACTTCGCTTTCTGCACCATCGGCGTGCAGCCGAACAGGTTCTTTAGAATCGATCCCCGGGCAAATGTGCGCAGAACGTGCGTGCTCACCAGCACGTTCGGCTTGAACAGCGCGTTCGAAATCGCCTCCACCTCCCCTGCCACCTGCACCGGGCGCATATCGACCTCATCAGAAAGGCTGTACGGCCTGACTCGCTCATCAAACAGGGCATCATACAGCGCCAACCGGTCGAGTGCCTTTCCGCAGTAGTTATCCGATTCCGCCAGCAACACCGAGGGCGACCGATCAAATACCCCAGCGATTGCCCCCACAACATCAACGCCCGAGTGATGCCGCGAGCGCGGGTCAAAAATACCCACCTTTACCGTCACCTCTCGCCCATTGTTCAGATCATCAATTCCGCCGATCAACGACAGCGCCTCATGCAGCGCCGCATCCATGCCATTATCACTGCGCACAACCGCCACTTTTATGCTCATCATTCACCTCTGAAAGTCAATGCTGTATTCGCCATGATTGTGACAATTTTCTCATTCACGTAATAGACCATGGTTTTTGCAACCCAACTACTTTTTCTCCGTATATGGAATAGATACGATGAAATTATTCGATATGTTCCACTGGCAAAAAGGCAGCCGGGCATATCACAAAGGAAGTTTGCAATGGATGCATTCAAGAAATTCTTCGGTGTTGTAGCGCAGGGACAGTCGTACCTCAATATGCTGTACCTGCTGTTTTCGTTCCCCTTGGGGTTGTTTTACTTCGTCTTCCTCGTCAGTGGGCTGGCGATCGGTATCTCTACCATCATCATATGGATCGGGTTGCTGTTCCTGGTGGCGGTCTTCGCCGTGTGGTACGCGCTGATCATATTCGAGCGCCAGCTTGCCATCTGGATGCTGCGCGAAGAGATTGCGCCGATCGTCCGCGAGGAGATCCCCAATCAGACCACCTGGCAGCGATTTGTCTCCGCTGTGAAGAACCCGGTCACCTGGAAGGGCCTGCTGTACCTGTTTGCCAGGTTCCCGCTGGGCGTCTTCTCCTTCGTTGTACTGGTGACGCTGCTGTCGATCTCGCTCTCGCTGCTTGGCGCGCCGCTCTATTACAACCTGGTCAGCCCAGAGGTGGATATCACCCTCTTCTCCGGCATGGAGAATCCAGTGGTAATCGATACCTTGAGCGAGGCGTTGATCGCTTCGCTGGTGGGGCTGCTGCTCCTCATCGGGTCCATGCACGTCTTCAATGGCCTCGCGTGGGTATCGGGCAAATTCGCCCGCGTAATGCTGGGCAACTTCTCCTCCAGCGCCACCCCGCCTGCCCCGCTTGATCCCATTGAGCCGCCTTCTGTGGAAGCGCCCGCGGCGGTTGGGTAACCCTTTATCCTTAAATTCGAGAGGGACGTTTTCCTGTATGATGGAAGACGTCCCTTTTTCATTTTCCAATATACTTAAGCGGTATGCAGCCTAAGGAGGATTACTCATGAACCTGCTCGAAAACCTGACGACTGAAATGATGAAAGAACACGGATTGCAGTGGGATCACGCGCCTGATCGTTGGGAACCGCTGCCAGAAGGCGGTATCCGCGTGACGGTGCCCGCCAAAGCCGATTACTTCCGCGACCCCACCGGCTCGCACGTCAACGACAATGCGCCTTTCCTCTGGAAGCCTGTCTCCGGTGACTTTGTGATGCGCGGGCTGGTCCGGCCCAGCTTCAACAGCACCTACGACTCGGGCGTGCTGATGGTCCGCGCTGACGCCGAGCACTGGGCCAAAGTGTGCTTTGAGAAAACCGATTTCGGCACCACTGCTGTGGTTAGCGTGGTAACAGAAGGCCTCTCGGATGACGCCAACGGCGCTGATCTGACCGTTCCGCAGGTGTGGCTTCAAATCGTCCGCTCTGGAAACGTGTTTGCCCTGCACTATTCCACAGATGGTGAGAACTGGCGCATGGTGCGCATCTTCCGCCTGGACGTACCCGGCGAGATCCGCGCAGGGATTGTGGCGCAGTGCCCATCCGGGCCTGGAACAACCGTAGATCTGCTGCACCTGAGCATCGACCAGCGCACAGTGAACAATCCGAGAAAGGGTATTTGATGGCCAACGCAACCATTGACCTGCTGCTGTCGCGCAAGTCGGTGCGTGCGTACGAAGACCGACCGATCCCCGAGGATGCCAAAGACCTCATCCTCGAAGCAGCCATGCGCGCCCCAACTGCTGGCAACATGATGCTCTACTCCATCATCGAAGTAGAAGATCAGCAGTTGAAAGACCGGCTCGCGGTCACTTGCGACAACCAGCCGTTCATCGCCAAAGCACCTGTTGTACTGCTGTTTGCCGCCGACTACCAGCGCTGGTACGACTACTACCTGTACGGCGGCGTACTGGAACTTTGCCAGGAGCGCGGCGAAGAAATGCGCCGCCTGGGCGAAGGCGATCTGCTGCTGGCCTGCTGTGATACGCTGATCGCGGCACATGCTGCCGTCGTCGCGGCGGAGGCGCTGGGCATCGGCTCGTGCTACATTGGCGACATCCTTGAGCGCTACGAGACCCACCGCGAACTGTTCAACCTGCCGCCCTACGTCATGCCGGTCACGATGATCTGCTTCGGCTATCCCACCCCGGAACAGGCCGCGCGCAAGCAGCCACCCCGCTTTGCCAGCGAATGCATCATCCATAAGAACACCTACCGCCGCCTGGATGGCCCAGCGCTGGAGCAAATGTTCGCTCCGCGCAACGGGCAGCTCGTCGCCAACGGTATGCGCAAAGATGGAATCGAAAATGTGGGGCAGTTCAACTACGTCAAGAAGTTCTCGGCGGAGTTTTCCGTCGAAATGACCCGTTCTGTGCGAAAAATGATCGAGACCTGGACTTTTGGGTAGTTGTATTTCACATTAAACCATGCTAAACTAACCCAGGCTTGAGAAATTAAGCCAATTTCTGAAACCACTCTATGAAGGGAGACGCGGATTTTTATGGCTAAAGTTGCGGTTCTTGCATACACCTGTGCCGTATGGGCGCGCCTCCTGTTACCACAGTAAGAAGATTCTTTCTTCGCTTGTAAAGACAGGCCTCGGGTTGTGCTCATACCCCGTGGCCTTTTGATTTAAACGCAGCAGGGCCGCGCTGGCAAACAACGGTTCTTTTACCGTGCCGCCGCGCGCACCCCGGGCAGAAGCCTGGAACACCGCTGATGAAAGACACCGCCAGCCACGGAAAACCGCGACTGGCGTTTTTTATTGACCGCAGGAACCGCAAAAATGAGCATAAGAACGACCGATACTACCCTTCAGGGTATCGTGATCAAGAAATCTACCGGGCAGTATGATGTACACGCCGCCGGGCGCACCATCACCTGTGCCGTATCGAAAAACTTCAACAAAGAGGCTACCCCCACCGGCAAAAATGGCCGCCGGGGTGATAAGAAATCACAACAAGCCGAACAGCCCGACACCATTGCCATCGGTGATGTGGTGCGCTTTATCGAGCTGCCGGGCCGTCCCGCAATGATCGTTGACGTTCTGCCCCGCCAGACCCGACTCTCGCGCCGCGCCGTGGTGACGGGCTCCCAGCTCGTCGAGCAGGTCATCGTGGCCAATGTGGACCAGGTAGTGCCGGTGTTCGCTGCCGCGCGCCCCGCCCCGCACTGGAACATGCTCGACCGCTACCTGGTCGCCGCCGAATCGCACAACCTGCCCGCGCTGATCTGCATCACCAAGCTGGATCTGGTGCAGTCGGAAGACGGCCATGTGGACAAAGAGATTCTCGATGCGATAGAAGAATACCGCCGCATCGGCTACCCGGTGCACCTGGTGTGCGCCGAGACCGGTGAGGGCATGGACGGCTTGCGTGAGACCCTGCGCGGTCGCACCTCGGTGCTGGTGGGCAAATCGGGCGTGGGCAAAACCACCTTGCTGAACGCCATTAACCCCGGCCTTGGCGAAAAAGTCCGCTCGGTAAGCGATGGCAAATTGGGCAAGGGTCGCCACACCACCACGCACCTCGAAATGTTCCCCCTCGATGGGGGCGACGGCGCGATCGTGGATACCCCCGGTGTGCGCGAGTTTGGCTTGTGGGACGTCGACCCAGACGAGATGGCCCTGCTCTTCCGTGAAATGGCTCCCTATGTAGGCCACTGCCGCTTCGGGCTCGACTGCGCGCACGAAGATGAACCTGGCTGCGCAGTCCGCAAGGCGGTAGTGACCGGGGCAATCAGCCCGCGGCGCTACCAAAGCTACATGCGCTTAAAGAAGGAATCATAACCATGCGCAATCGATGGATGAACGACAATTTTGGTGACTTCAAATGCATCCACTGCCGCCAGATTATCTCCGCCGACTCCGGTCTATCTGGCGTGCACAACCGCAATCACTGCCCCTACTGCCTGCACTCGCGGCATATGGATCTCCACCAGTCCGGCGACCGGCTCTCAGCCTGCAAAGGCAAAATGATCCCGGTTGGGCTGACCTTCAAACGCGCGGGAAAGAAATATGGCAAAGATCAGGGCGAGCTGATGCTGGTCCACCAGTGCGAAGAATGCGGCAAGGTCTCCATCAACCGCATTGCCGCCGATGACATTGCCGACCACATCTATGAGATTTTCGAGCAGTCCCTGGTGATCAAAAAGGCTGCACGCGGCCTCATTGATCAGAAGGATGTGCAAATGGCCAGCCAGACCGATGAAAAACTGGTCCGTGCCCGCCTGTACGGATGGGATAATAAGACCGGTATCTCTGTAGAACCGGCCTACATGTATCAATAACAAAAATGGGCCGCCCAGTGTTCTGCTGGGCGGCCCATTTGCGATTTGATTCTTGATTGGCTATAGCCCTGCGGCTGAGCAGCGAGTTACCTTACGAAACAGTGGCAGCCGTCGTGGCAGCCGTGGTATCCTCCTGCTGAAGGATAATCAGATAAAAGCCGATGGTTGCCAGCAGCGGAAGATTGGGAACGCCCACCGCGCCCCGGTCAATTTCCATCCGCACCTGGGTCTTGAAGAAATTCGAAATCTTCCAATCCTCAGCCCCACTCTGAAAAGTCACCAGCGGGTTCCCATTTGCATCCGCGAACTGGAATCGTGTTGCCCAAAAGTTGGTTGTGTTCCACAAGTAGGTTTGCCCGCTGGCTATCTCGAGTATGCCTTGCATCCCGGTCCACTTTGGGCGATACACAGCCAGATCAGTTTCGCTGCCCTCTACCCGCGCTGTCACGCGCGTATTGAAAAAGCCCACCCGCTTGTAGGTCCATATTCCATCCGCAGTGGAAGCAATCGCGCGCGAGCCAAATGCGCTGGGGAAGTGCAGCGAAGCATACTGTTGTTCCGCGCTCCGCAGTTCAAACTGCTTTTCCATCGCCTTTGGCTGCACCCAATAAAGCTCTTGTGTGGTGATACTACTCAAGGTATTGAGCATACAAATATCCTCCTACTTTATATACGGAAATCACATTCAGGCAGTCGCAGATTCCAGTATACTAACCACACCAACATCATTTCCGAAACAGTTCGTAGAACACGGAGCTATGGCAGAGACTCAGCACGACGAACAGCAAATCGCCCTGATCAACAGCCTGCGCGCCCTCTCGGGCGGGCGGGGTGCCCCGCTTGAAGCAGCCCTGGCGCAGTTTCTCAACGGCGAGGGCGCTTTGGCTGAGGTGACCCGCGCAGCCACGACTGAAGGCGGTAAGGAAATTGCCGTTCTGGTCAAGTTCCTGGTCGATCAGTTTAACATTCCGCCATCTATGGCAACCATCATCGCTACGCTGCTGATCAGGCTCGCGCCAACCCTGTTTGAAGAGACGCCAAAGAAACGAAAGAAAAAGCCCGCCACAAAACCAAAGAAAAAACCTGCGGCGAAGAAGAAACCCGCGACAGAAAAGCCGGCCCCCAAGAAAACTACCGCAAAGAAAAAACCAACCGCAAAGAAACCGGCTGCCCCCAAAAAGCCCGCTGCGAAGAAAAAACCACCCAGCACTGCCCAAAAGCGCAAACCCGCCAGCAAAAAGACTCCCGCCACCCCACTCGGAGCATCAGGAGATACGCAATGACCCGTTTGTTCCTATCCGCGCTGCTGGTCCTGTTTCTGGTAGGACTTTTCGCCGCGCCCGTGATGGCGCAATCCCCCGACCCTTCGCCCGCTGACCCTGTAGAAGATAACTTCTCCCTGCTTCGTCCTCTGCTAGGGGTGATTGTGCTGGGCGGCCCAGCGGTCTTTATGGTTTGGCGGTCATCGCGCAAAAAGAAAATCGACGTGCGCGCTTCATGCTGCCTGCCGGTGATCGACGAAAAAGCCCGTCCTTTTGCCCCGCAGGATGACTCCGCCCGGTGAAACGATTTGTGGGTGGACTTTGTCCACCCACAAATCGTCTAAAATCAGTCTTCCTGCGTGCTGGCTTTTTCCTCCCAGAATTCGTTGATCTGATCATAAATACGGTCTGGGAACTGCAAGTCACGGTAAACGTTGCACGCGTTTGGGTCATCCGGGTCCGGGCAGATTGGGAAATCCTGCCGCTGCATCCATTCGATGATGCGTTCGCGCTTCGGTGGGTTGTAGTCGCGTTCCTTTACCTGCGCGATCAGTGAGCGGATGGCTGTTTCATCCATATCAGGCTGCCCGGTCAGCAGCTTCTCGATCTCCTCATCCTTGAGGAAGTGGTGGGCGACCATCACAAAGGTCAGGTGGCCGTAATGGCCAATATCATGCCCCTGCTCCAAAGCATCCAGCAGGTGGGCCATCATCGGCGAGTCATGCAGATCGGTGCTGCGCCCGGTATCATTTTGCTGATCCTGCTTCTGTCCTACGGTTTTCTTAGTATCTTTATTGGAACGGTCTTTGTTGCTCATATTCTCCTCCTTGCGAAGTAGGAACTTTTGTTCTACCTACTTCATCATATCTCTACACGAGAAGCAGATCAACTGGAGGAATACTTTCGAAAAAGGTAGGGAATTCCCACCCCACTGGATCTAGCCCGTATTTCGCAGCCCTGCGGCAATGCCGTTGATGGTAAGAACAATAGCCTCGCCCAGCGCCCGGGCTTCTTCGCCATCCGCATCTTCTACGGCACGCGCCCGGCGCAGCAGTTCTACCTGAAGGAAGTTCAACGGGTCCACGTAGGGGTTACGCAGTTTCACTGAGCGCTGAATCACCGGCTCTTTCTCCATTAGCTCGCGCTGCTCTTTGATCTCCAGCACCATTTTTGCAGAAAGGGCGTACTCCTCCTGGATTGCGCCAAAGATGCGTTCTGCCAGCACGCGGTCGAGAACCAGTGAGTCGTACATGGCCGCGATTTCCATATCCGCCTTGCACAGCGAAAGCTCGGCGTTTTCCAGCAGCGTGCGGAACCAGGGCCACTCGGCGTACATCTGGCGCAGCAGATTCAACCCCTCTGGTGATCCATCTTGTAAGGCAGAAAGGCCGCTGCCAAGCCCAAACCACCCGGGCAGGTTGCAGCGTGTCTGCATCCACGAGAATACCCACGGGATGGCGCGGATCTTGGTGACCTGCTCCGCGCCGGGTTTGCGCGACGCCGGGCGAGAGCCGATGCGCATGGTCTTGATCTCTTGGATAGGCGTAGCTGCCTGCCAGTAGTCGATGAAGCCGTCGGTTTCGAACACCAGCTTGCGGTACGCCGCCCGCGCCGCCTCAGACATCTGCTCCGCCGCTGCACGCCACGGCTCCGGCACCACACGCGGCGAAACACGCTGCATGCAGTCGTCTTCCAGGTGCGGGTCGGGGGCCAGGCATTCTGGACCAGAAGCCAGCAGCACCGCGTTGACAATCTGCTCCAGGTTGCGCAGGGCCATATCGATGCTCGAATAGCGGGTAGAGATAATCTCTCCCTGCTCAGTCAGGCGGTAACGCCCATCCACCGTTCTGCCCGGCTGTGCCATGATGGCCCGGTTGGTCGGCCCCCCGCCGCGCGCCGTGGTGCCTCCGCGACCGTGGAACAGGGTCAGCGGTACGTCATGCTCGCGGCAGATCTGCGCTACTTGCTCCTGCGCCTGATAAAGCGCCCAATTCGACATCAAGTAGCCGCCGTCCTTGTTGCTGTCAGAATATCCAATCATCACCATTTGCCCGTCGGCGCAGGTTTCCAGGTGCCGGCGGTAGACGGGCAGATCAAACAGCGCCTTCATCACGCCGGGCGCGTTTTCCAGATCATCGATCGTCTCGAACAGCGGCACGATCTGCAACCCCTCGTCACACCCGGTCCAACGGGCAAGCAGCAGCACGGTGAGGATATCCGCGGGGCTGGTCGCCATGGAGATGATGAATGGTCCGAGCATCTCCGGTCCGTAGACGGTTTTAGCGCGCGCCATCAGGTGGAACACAGCCCAGGTTTCAGCGGCATCAGGCGTTACGCCAGGGCGTGGGGCCAGGGCCGGGGGTTCTTCATCCAGCAGGCGCACCAGAAGATCACAGCGGGCTTCCGGGGTCATCGCTTCGAACTGCAATTCGACCCCCAGGCCGCGCAGCACCTCTCCAACCGCGGCGTTCAACCGCGACGAATCCTCGCGCAGATCGAGCCGCGCACCGTGCAGGTCGAAGATGTCTAACTGGCGCAGCAGCGTTTTCAGCGGCCCCTCCGCCACAACATCCGGAACAGACCCAGATATGGCTGACAATGGCCCAACCAGGTCTTCTACCTGAATTCTGGCCGTGTGCGGCAGGCGCGAGAGCAAACGATTTTTCATATCGTCTTGCGAGGCTTCGGCCAGATCGTGCGCCAGCAAGTTCAGCGCCAGCCGGTATGGCTCATCGGGATAACGTGCCTGGATCTGCGCGGCATGCGGGGGCAGCGACGGGCGGCTTTGCATCCAGGAGCGCAGCGAATCGGGTAATGGCGTGTGCGTATCGCTGAGACTCAGGCGGCGTGAGAGATCCTGCACGGCACGACGGTGATTCTCAACCGCCAGCCCGCGGTGTAAGGTCAGTGTTTCGGCTGTCACCTCGTGGGTGACGTTCGGATTGCCGTCGCGGTCACCGCCCATCCACGATGCCATCCGCAGCCAGGGCCGCTCGATCTTCAGACCGGGATAGAAGCGGTCGAGCGCGCGCTGCAACATTTCGTGAATCAAGGGCAGCGCCTTCCAGAACACCTCACCCACAAAAAACAGGGCCGTGCGCACTTCGTCGGTAGGTGTAGGCTGGGCTGTGCGAGCGCGGTTTGTCAACCACAGTGTTGTGATCTCTTCGTGCAGGTCGCGGCGGATTCTATCTTGCTCTATTGCCAGCAAACGTTCGCTGTTCAGCGCGCGCAAGGCCGCCGCAATCCGCCCGATCTTCGAAAGCACGGTTCGGCGGCGTGCCTCGGTAGGGTGCGCTGTAAGCACCAGCTCAATTTGCAGCTTTTCCAGCAGCTCCGCCATCTGCTCCTGCGTGAATCCGCTGGCGTGGAGAAGCTGCACGCCCTCTTCGATAGAGTCGTGCACGGGGCCGGGGGCCTTCTCCAATGCTTCCTGCCGGATGATCTGCACGCGGTGATTATCCTCCGCGGTGTTCACCAGGTCGAAGTACAGGGCAAACGCCCCGGCAATCATGCGCATGGTTTCCAGGTCCAGCGAGCCGATTTCACGCGCCAGCGAAATGGTCGCCGCCTCCGCGGTTTGTATATCATCGCCCCGGCGCTCTTTTGCCAGCGCCCGGATGCGTTCCTCAATATCAAACAGCGCACGCGATTCCTGCTCAATCAGCACCTGCCCCAGCAGATCGCCCAATAGGTGAATTGTCGCGGAGATATCCATACGGATATTATAGATAAGAATTACATCCCATTGTGTAATTCTTATCTATCCGAAAATAGGGCTTGTGTTTGTTGTTTGGGTAGCGTAGCCACCCAAACAACAAACACAAGCCCTATTTTCGGACAGGTACTTAATCCAGCAAGCCGGTGAACCTTGCCACCCAGTCGGTGATCATGCCCGAGGCGGCACCTGCGGCTGCCCCACCGAAGATACCCGCCAGCGCCCAGAACAGCAAGAAGTACGGCGGATCGGTGGCATTAAATGCCATCAATCCTTCCGCCAGCTTTGCGCCCATATGCATCAGCCCGAGCCAGTTGGCAAGCTTGGCAATGCCAAACCCCAGCCCTGCCGAACCCAGCGCGCTCAGGGTGGCCCAGATCTTCTCCCAGCCAAAGCGGTTGCCCAGGCTCCACAGGTTCGAGCCCAGGTGCTTGCCAAATTTGCCGCCCAAAATCATGCCAAAGATCGCCGGGAAGACCAAGAAGACGAACGGCAGCGAGAGTAAAAAGCCGCCGATACCGCCCAACACCATGCCAAACGCTTCCCAAAAGCGCTTCCATCCCACGTACTTGTCGATAATGCCCGAAAGCTTATAACCCGGCAGCCAACCGCGCAGGAGTCCTGCGGAAAGGCCGCCGAGAGCAACCAGCAGAGTCCAGTCCAGCGGCGTGCCCTGGAACCAGTTTACCGTGGCTACGATAACACCGGGCACCATACCAATTGCCGCGCCGTACCCACCGCCGTAAAGGATCCCCTTGCGGAACTGGGTTTTGGCTCGCTGAATCATCGTTTGGCGCACCATCTGCGAGTAGTTATGCAGCACGCCCCCCGTGCCTTGCGGAGCAGCGGGGAAGCCGAAGTTGCCTGATAGGCCCGGCATACCGGGTATACCTACGTGGATCGTCGCGCGCGGTTGTGACGGCTGCCCGCCAATGGTGCCGCTGCTGCCTGCATTGGCTGCTGCCGCAGCCGGCTGCGGAGCCGATCCATAGCGAGAGCGCCAGCGAAAGCCGCGCGGCTGGCCTGATGACCCAGGGTTTGGCGGCTGGAAGATCGGTACTGCGGTCTGCGTACCTGCCTGCGCGGATGCCCCCGTGGGCGGCACGGCCCCTTGCGCGGCGCGCGTGCTCCTTGCCGTGGCAGGCGGTATCGGCGCGCCAGCGGAACCTGGCCGGTTATAGGCAGGAGCCGGTTTCGGGCGATTTGCCTGCCCCCAGGCGGGCTTGCGCGGTGCGCTGCTTGCCACTGGGGTGCCGCGCTTCTGGTGCTGCTGAGCCTTGCTTTTCGCCGCACAGTACGGGCATTCGGGCAGGTGGCTAGAGAAGTAATGGCCCTCTGCGCACAGCACCAGCGAGCGCTCGGCTTCTTCGATGGCCTTGGCCCATAATTCCGGCCCGGGACGCCAGCGTGGTGCCCGGTGACCATCCACAAAGCAGCGGCGGAACAACTCGGCCAGCCAGGGATGCAGCATATCGAACCCCGCGCCGTTCTTGGGCGGGGCAATGCGCTTATCGGGCGTCTCCACATATGGGAAAAGGCCCTGTGAAATGCGCGCCTCAAGTGGCGGCGGATCACCGGCTGCCAGCCACTGCGCGCGGAACGGGTGGCTGCCCTCCATCAGCAGTTGGAAGATCAGCACAGCCAAGCCAAACGCATCGTGATCGGGCAGGCGCGTTACCTGCGCCAGTGCCTGGCTTTGCAGCTCGGGCGGGGTGTACTCAGGCTTGCCCACCGGGCAGTGATAGATGATTTCTGTCGCGCCGCGCTCTGCCCGCACCTGGAATGAGTCCGTGTCGATGATGGTCACCAGGGCGGTAGGCGTTACCAGCACGTTGCTCTCATTGATATCGCCGGCCACGTATCCGGAATGGTGCAGCGCGCTGACCGCCGCGGCCAGGTTACGCGCCGTGCGGTGCAAGTAGCGACGGTCGAACTGCGGCAACACCACTGCCCGCCTGCGCGGATTGAACACCTCCAGCAGCGGGGCGGCCTTTTCCACGTGCGGCATGCGGTAGCCCTTCAGGCGGCGACGGTTGTCATACAGCAGGCCATCCGGCCACGCCAGCGACTCGTGGTTGAGTGAGGCCGTGGGGTTCTCGGGCGGGTGGGTTACCATCCAGTCCAGCTTGTAGGCGTAATTAGGCCGCGGCTCAGGCTCGTAGATCTTCGCCAGGCGGCCAGGCTGCTCGACCATCCGGTAGACCGTCGCCTCACCGCCCTTCCCTATGCTATCGCCAAGCCGCACTGGCTTCCCGCGCGAGTCGTACACGTTCATGCCGACCCCTGCTCTCCTTGCGATCCGGCGCTGACCGGGATGCCCTTTAGAATAGCGCCTCGAACCGCCAGCACCAGCGATTTGTCATCGTCTGTGCGGGCGTTTACCCGCTCGGAACTCAAAAATGCCGCAAGCTGGTCTCCGGCTGCATCACGCTTTGTGTCATCTTCCTCCACCGAGGCGGCAAAGCGGAACAGCGGCGTGAAAAACGGCGTGTGCGGCTCCTGCGATGGCATTTTCAGCGCCAGTCGAATCAGGCCGTCGCTCATCACCGCCATCGCCTTCACCGGGCGGTCGACAACGTCGATTACCAGTTGGTCCAGTGCGTCTTCCTGCACCAGGAAGTGCGTCTCATTGGCGTACTCGCCACGCTGCAAGCGTGTAACGGTGAACAAGCTCTCGTCCATGTCCATTGCTACCACCGCTCCATCGCCAATTTGCGCGGCGACAAGGCGATCTGTGCGCTCTCCGGGAATGGCAAACGCGCAGGTGAGCGTGCAGGCATACGCGCGCACCGGTTCATCGCTCGATTCGGCAAGATCGAGAACGGCCTGCTTTGCTTTAGCGAAAACCTCGCGCATCACCGCGTGCCACCCTTCCTTATCCTCCGGCAAGCCACTCTGGTAGGCGTTTGCCATCGCATCCAGCGCCGCGGCTACTGCTCCCTGCGCCCCAGCATCTGAGAACGTCGCGGACCCGGCGCCGTCCGCGAGGGCAACGCTCAGCACCTCACCGGGCAGCACCTGGAACGCCAGCGCATCCTGGCAGGGCATTTCTAACCTTTCATGCGAAACACCGCGCACCGCGGCCCCAAGCACCTGCCAGGGCGCCAGGGCAGCGGGCGCAGCAGCGGCAGCTACATTCATGCCCGTCTGTGGAACCACGTTGTCTTGGGCAGTCACCTTGCGTCCTTTGCGTTTCTTTGTCTTGGTCACGAGTGCGATGTATCGATCGAACCCCACCCGACCGGCGGTAGTGGAGCTTGCTCACCCGGGCGGGAGTGGGCAATAGCGGAAAGGCTCTTGGAGAGCCAGGTGAACAGCTCGCCGAATGCCAGACCCTTCAACTTAAGCGCGGGGCGTGCATCCGAGAAACGGCTCAACACCTTCAGGTCTGCGCCTTCCACGCCGACGCCGTAGAACACCACGCCTTTGCGTGCTTCTTCCTGGCGCACCTGTTCGGCCACCGTCTCCCAACCCTTGTCGGTTGGGCGTCCATCGGTAATCGTAAATATCCACGGGCGGAAGTAGTCCAGCCCGTTCTGCTTGTAAATTTCTTTGCGCTCGCGCAGCAGCGCCATGGCCCGCGAGACAGCCTCGCCCAACGGTGTGTCGCCGTTGGCATCCAGCACGGGCGGCTGGAACTGGTCAACCGTAACAAAGGCATGATGCGCATCGAAAGGCACCTCGTTGACCTTCGGGCGAATAGCCAGGCCAAAACGGTTGAATGGGACGATGTCGCCACGTTCTTCCCCATCGCTGTTCTCCACACCGCGCACGTCCAGCGCGCGGACCTTGCCACCAAAGGCAATCACAGCCACTTCCACACGCAGCGAGGCCAGCGGATCGGCTTTAATGGCCGAGGCAAACGCGCGAAGGCCCTCGGTCATTTCGGCGATCGGTGTTCCCTGCATCGAGCCGGAGGTATCCAAAACCAGCACTACCGGGCAGCGCGGTTCAGGATTTTCGGCAAATTCAGCCTGGTCAAAAAAGTTCGATTCCATTCTCTCTCCTAATAGTACACATCTCCCTAGTTATGATACCACCCTTTCGGGCACTAGAGAACGGGTCTAACAAAATTCATAGAAAATCCGTTCGGTATTCTCACATTATAATCCTATGCAAGAGTAGCGCAATCCTATCAACACTCCAATTGTAAAGTCTTTGTCTCTTGTCAGGTTTCAAGAAACCTATATTGAGCGAAGTATTTTTGTGTTTTGATGGGAAACAGCGGAAATGAGAACCACTTTTATTGAACGGGCCATGACGTACCGATTTGCAACTGAGGATCAAGATTACTCCGATCTTTCCGCCGGGCGGGTGCTGATGGGTCTGCCTGGGCTGCCCGCGTTTCCTGTGCGCCTGGCGAGTGAGATGTTCCAACGGTCTCTTCACCACTTACTACCCTATCCTGGCCCGGTGACCATCTACGATCCGACCTGCGGCGGCGCGTATCACCTGGCAGCACTGGGATTCCTGCACGGAGCGCAGATCGCTTCGATCCTTGCATCCGATATCGAACCGCGGGCGGTTGCGCTGGCAGAGCGCAACCTGTCGCTGCTCCACCCCGCTGGGCTGGCTACCCGCGAGGCAGAAATTGGACACCTTTACTCTATATACGGAAAAACTTCCCATTCCGTTGCATTGGAAAGCGTGCAAGTTCTGCGCCGGATGCGGATGGCACAGGAAAACCATATCCAGGTTGATGCTGGCACAGCCAATGCGCTCGAGCCAGATTCTATCGGAGCATTCCTGGCGCAGACTCAGATCGATATCATACTCAGCGATCTGCCCTATGGCAGCATGTCTACCTGGCAGGTGGAACAAGAATCGCCCAACCCACCCGCGTGGCGGCTGTTGGATGCCCTGCTGCCGAACATCCGCGCTGGCGCAGTCATTGCTCTGGCAGCAGACAAGACCCAGAAGATCAGTCATGAAGGCTACCGGCGGCTGGAGCGATTCCAGATCGGCAAGCGGCAGGTTACGCTGCTTACAGTTCAATGATGCAGTACGGCTTGCCGGTGTGCTTCATCTGCACAAACCGGCTGACGTTATGCACCGGGATGCTCGCTGGCGTGTACCCGGTTGGTGAGCCGTGGTGGGCGTGCCCGTGCAGGATCACGTCTACGCCGTGCGGGTCGATCGCATTTGCCAACCGCGATGTGCCGAGGAACGGAAACAACTCCGGCGGCTCGCCTTCCAACGTCTCCTTAATCGGCGCATAGTGCAGAATTACCACTTTGTGCTCGCAGTCTTGAAGCTTTGCCAGCGCATTGCCCAGGTTGACCGTTTCATCGATGCTGGTGCGGATAAATGTCTTGAGCGCCGCCTCGCCAAAGGGCTGAACCAGCAAGTTATCAAAACCGCCACAAAAGCCTTTGGTGCCGATAAAGCCAACGTTGCCTACTTCGCAAACCGACCCGTCCAGCAGCGTGATTCCGCTCTCGCGGATCACCTGGCACACGTCCTCGAACTTGCCGCTCTCGTGATCGTGGTTGCCCAGAATACAAATAGTTCGCGAGCAGTACGGTCCTAACTGCCGCACCAGCGATTCGGCTTCTTCTGGCAGGCCCGTGTCGGTCAGGTCACCGGCGAGGATCAATACATCAAACTCCCCGTTCAGCTCGCCGATCAACTGATCGATCAGGTCATCCGTCCCAACACGGCAGTGTACGTCACCTAACGCTACAATTTTCATCGGACTCTCTCGTTCCTATCTTTTTACATCCGGTTCCCGTGCTTATCCACCAACGGATCTTTGTTCCGGCGGTCTTCATAGCCCCAATCTTCCACATCCACTGTCCACGAGAACGGATCGAGCAGCGTGCCACGGAACGACTTGCTGTTTCGATTCTTGCGCTTCCAGCGTTCCTGCACTGCCGCGAACAACTCTGCCATCAGTTCTTGGGGCAGATAATTGGAATGGCCCGGGTAAACGAAGTCGAACAAGAGCAGGTGCCACAGCAAAAGCTCCTGATTATCCCCCAACCGCTCTAAAATGCGGTTCCAATCGAGTTTGCCCTTCACCGCGCGGATCAAGTGGGCCACTTCGGGACCATCAAAACGGTTGCGCCCCGCCACGTACACCGCTGATGCGATCATCTCTTCGATTGGGATCAGGTTCGTCATTACTCCCAGCACCTTGCCCTGCTTGCAGCCCTCAAACGAACGTTCATCGATGAGGAACTGCCCGTGCCCATTGCCAAAGATCAGGTCTAAGAAGTGACCGTCCTTCCATGCCTTCGCCAGCCAGTTCCGCTCACGGATTTCCGTTTCAAACCCAGCTGCCTTCAACGCATCCATCACCGCGGCGAGGTCATCTGCGGTCACGAACACGTCCAGATCCTTCGTTTGCCGCCAGATATTGGTGTAAACGTAGCGCGCAAAAGCCGCCCCTACCGCATAGCGGAGCCCGCTGCGGTTCAACACAGTCAGCGCCTCACGGTACACGCGCGATTGGTCCGCCGGGAGCCGGGGGCGCTTCTCACGCGTTTCATTCTGCGCCTTTTCGGACTGGCCCCTTTCATCATCTTTCATCCGGGCCGCGATGGTGTGTTCCAACGAAAGCTGGGTTTCTTCTTTTTCAGTCATGATTTCTTCTTCCTATGTGGGCGCTCAGTACCGCTGTACGAGGCTCGCCGAACTGTAATCTCGTTCCCCCTCTCCGTTAATTTTGCCCACCGGGAGAGTCTTTGTCAAATACAGATTCCATAAAGGTGAAAGCGCTTGCCTTTTGGGATCTACGGTACAATTTTGGTTACTGCTTTCATAATTGCTCAGGCAGAATCGTATTCAGATATGCACATCACCGACATTCAAAATAACCAATATACCTGTGAATGTATCGGCTGCGCGATCGCGGCGGGCGAGATTAGCCCGCCGGGTGGGTTGATCTGTGAAAGCGAACATTTCGTCCTGCATCAAGATCCAGAAGTGCCGGTCAGGGGCTTCCTGATCATCTCCTCAAAAAAGCACATCCAATCGGTTACACAGATGAGCAAAACCGAGGCAGCAGAGCTGTTTTCGCTGGTGTACCGGGCCAGATTGGCCCAGGAGCAGACCGGGCAGATCAATGAGGTTCGCATCATCCAGGAGGAACGCTCGGGGCATTTCCACCTATGGTTATTGCCGTGGGAGGCATGGATGGATGGGAAGTTCGTCAATTCGCTGGCAAGTGTTCGGGATATGATGCGCTATGCAAAGAAACAGCGGAGGACAGAAGACAATGTGCAGGCGGTTTTGGAAGAAGTGGAGGCATTAAAAGCATCCATATATTGCCAGCCCACGGCTAAGAAACCTGATCTGCCCGATTTTTAACAAGATCGATATGCCAATGCGAAACAAAAGCGGCAGGCGTTCACGATGACCCTGGTGAACGCCTGCACACTTTGATCACGAACGTCGGTTTACAGATACCGGCGGCGGCCAATCAGGCCGAAGATGAACGACAGGATCGCCGCGCCGATGATCGCCCAAATGACAGGGAACGGCTCGCCATCCACTACAATGGTGAAGAACTCGGGGAACCCGAATTGAGCAGCCAGCCAGGTGCCGAGCCACGCGCCCACGAAGCCGACGATGATCGAACCGATGCACCCGCCGACAGAGTAACCGGCAAGTGCCTGTCCCAGAGCACCGGCAACAGCAGCAATCAACAACAATACAAGGAATCCTACGAGAGTCATAATAAACATCCTCCTGCTATGTATATATAACCACAGCAAGCAGAAGACAAGCGGGGAATTGGCGCAGAAGAAGTACGTATCTTCCCGCCTCTCCTACAGGAAACTCCCGACACAAAAGCAGTATCCTGTTGGTTTTCAGGAGTTTGTGGGGGGGTGGGGGGGGCGGTGGGG
>JAEYTI010000247.1 GCA_023434145.1 Chloroflexota bacterium
ACCGTCCCATTGGAGAGGTGCCAGAGCGGTTGAATGGGGCGGTCTCGAAAACCGTTGTGGTCCACCCGGGCCACCGTGGGTTCGAATCCCACCCTCTCCGCTGAGAAAGCTGCACGGAATATTCCGGAGCAGCTTTTTTGTTTATTCGCCCGCCTGCCTGCGGCTATGCCCGGTCAGCCATACGAACACTTCTTGCGGCTGTAGTGTTTCCTCTACCACCCGCTCGGTGCGCGCCACGATTTCCTGCAAGTCCACCTCCTGACGCATATCAGCCAGAAAGGCAGAGAGGGCCTGGTCGGCGTCATAACGCGTGCGGAAGAAACGCCGGTCGATAGCATGCTGTACCCAGGCGCGCACAGGCGAGAATACGGTTGCAATCACCAGCGTCGAAACGACAATAGCAATATCACTGCGTTCCTGATTGGTGAACCAGAAAAAGAGCCCTTGTAAAACCAATACGGCAGCAAGGTACATGATGGCAAAAGTAAACGTCAGGGCTGAGTAGATCACCGTGCGGCGGATGATGAGATCGATCCCGTACAGCCGGTATCGGGTGATGGCCGCACCAGTTGCCAGTGGGATCAGCGCAACCGAGAGTGGTACCAGCACATCTATCAAAGTAACGGCGGGGTAGTGCCAGTTCAATTCGCGTAGTGTTGGGTCGAACACGGGCCAAACATCCAATACCTGTTGGATGAAAAACAGCAGCGCAAACACGCCACCGGCGAAAACAAACCACTTCAATTGCTGGCGCTCAACTCCACCCGAGCGCTTGAACCGTGCGATCAGTGAGATCACTGCGCCGATCCAGGCGACAAGAAACACGACGATGCTGAGGACAAGGATCATGTCGCCCAATCCATAGGTATCCTCGGGCGGTGGAACAAAATCGGCTGGCATCGGGTCAGTAAACGGCTCCACCACCATGGATAGGCTGTAGAGGAATATTGAGCCCGCGACCGTCCAAATCAGCCAGCGCCAACGTCGGGTAACCGGGCGACCATCTGGGAAGATTGCTAGCAGCAGGATAAAGAGCAAAAAGCTTGGGAAGAAGATGTACTGTTGCAGCCAGAAAGCAGCCTCGCCCAGGGGTAGGGCGGGGTTAACCTCCAGCGCGGCAAAGGCATACGAGTGGCTCACCAGGCTTACGGCACGCATCCCGCCGATGACCAGAAAGATACGCCCAATGGGGTGTCCGGGCTGCGAGCGCAAAATCAGCAGGCCAACCGGCGGGAAGGTCAGCGCAAGAACCAGGTTCAGCAACGATAACCGTGCCGTATCTGCTACCGGACCGGCGGATTGGTTATAGAAGTGAATGCCTATGGCCAGAACAGAAAATAGAATGGCAGTTGCGACCACTGCCCGGGCTATCATGAGATCATTGCGCTTATCCACAAATAAAACTCCAGTTGAATGCTAGAGAGACATGTAAGGTTGCCCCACTAAGAGCATATCCAAAAATTATTTTTTGTGTTTGTTGTTTGTGCGACCACGTCGCACAAACAACAAACACAAATCAATTTTCGGATAGGTTCTAAGAGCATATTATAGTAAATTTGGTGAAACCATACATTAATTATCGATAAATGTACATTCGCTGAAAACCAATGGTGGAAGACGGCGCTGATAGGCAGAGGCACGTGTAGGGCGCTACTCCACGCCGATGAAAGGCTTTTGCACTTTGAATCATTGGGTAAACCTGCTTGATTTTCGCAAAATTCGCACCGGCGGTTTCATAATTTGCGCCTATGATATAAACTGCCAATGGAGATCTCATTATAATATGAGGCCACCTTATATTGCCGTCTGGTGCGGGCAATGTCTCTCAGGTGTGCTGGAAGACCAGGATATCATGGAGCAGAATAAACAAATCCTGTTGAGCCGAGAAGAACTGCCAGTGCTGGCAGATTGCGATCTATTGGTAGTGGGGGGATCGTTTGCTGGCATCGCTGCTGCCCTCGCGGCGGCGGAAGCGGGACTGAGCGTGGTGCTGGTGGAGCCGCGCACCTACCTGGGCCGTGAAGCGTCCGCCTGCCTGCGTCCCTTTACTGCAATGCCGGGGGCAGAAAGCATCCCCGATTTGCTGCAATCCAGTATTGAAGCGGCAGGGATGGCCTTTGCAGACGCGGGGGTCATCACCTTTCGGGCTGGAGATTTGAAGACGCATCTGGAGGACCGGCTGCTGGCCGCGGGGGTAAAGATCATCTATGCCAGCCAACCGGCAGGTTTACATTCGGAAGCTGGGTGCATCCGCGGAGTCATTTTTGGCAATAAATCGGGGAGGCAGGTGGTCCGCGCTCGGGTTGTGATTGACGCAACGGATCCGTCGCTGCTCTTCCAGTTGGCGGGCAGCCGAAAGCCGTTGAGAACCGAGATGACCGCTCTGTTTTATCGCACTCTGGAATTCGTGAAGGTTGGGGCAGTGGCAGCCGGAACGATCACGGTGCCAGAGGAACTCGAGGTGGCAGGCAATGTGGTTCGGCTGGTCCCAGGGGCGCATGGCGAAGATCACTGGTTTGTAACGTGCGCAATGTCCCTGCCAGGTTCTGCTCAAGATGCGTTTGATCTGACGAAGCGTGAAATCACAGCACGGAAACTCACCATGCTGTTGGCGGCTTATCTGCGCAAGAACGTGCCGGGGTTTGAAAAGGCATATCTGGCGGGTGCCTCACAGCAGCTTGCCGGACCAACTTACCTGGTGTGGGAAGGCAAAGCTGAGCGGGCGAGCGCGCAGGCAAAAGATTGCATTAAGGCCGGATACGGGCTGCCTCAAATTCCGCTGTTAGATACTTTGGGCCCACTGGTGGGATTATTTGCGCTAAATGGAAGCCTTTGGCCCGGGCATGTTGCCACGGATAAAGAAATCTTTGCTGCGATAGGGTACGGGGAAGCGTTTGGTCACTGGATGGTAGAGCAGATGGATGCGCTGCCTGCTGTAACCGAGGTGGCTCATGCGCAGGCCGTTGAGAATGCGGATGATCAGGCGCAGGTACTACCGGATTTTCAGGTGATGGAACCAGAGTCACCGCAGCGTGGGAAGACATACCCTATGCAACGCGTAGAGCCCAATCACGTGCAGGTGCTGCGAGAAGTGGATGTGCTGGTGATTGGTGGTGGGACGAGTGGGGCTACGGCTGCGTATGCCGCGGCAAAAAATGGCGCGAGAACGCTGCTAATTGAGGCGCTGCCCGGTTTGGGCGGCACGGGTACCATTGGCGGCGTGCACAGCTATTGGTTTGGCAGGCGAGTCGGGTTCTCACGGCAGGTGATCGATGCGGTGGAGGCAATGCACGCTGAAATGGGCCTGGAGCCTCCACAGGGTGGGCTCCTGAAGTGGAACATTGAGGCCAAGATGCACGCGCTGACTCGTAGGGCACAGGATGCCGGGGTAGAAATGTTATGGGGCGCGGTGGCCACCGGCGCGGTAGTAGAAGGAAACCGGGTGCGCGGAATCGTGGCGGCGACTCCGCTTGGACCGGCTGCGCTGCTGGCAGAGGTGATCATTGACGCGACGGGCGATGGCGATGTGGCGGCATTTGCTGGCGCGCCTGTAGTGTATGGAGCATCTCGCGACCACGTAACGATGTGGTACTCGCTGGCGCAGTTCCACACACCTGGGATGACGCGCAACAATTTCACCAGCATGGTGGATGTGGGCAATGTGGAGGATTATTCCCGCGCGATTATGGCGGGCAGGCGGCGCGTGCAGGGTTACGATCAGGGTACATATGTGGCGCCGCGCGAGAGCCGCCACGTGGTGGCAGATGTGGTGCTGAGCCTGAATGATCAGCTCCTGCGCAGGCGCTGGGAAGATACGGTGTACGTGGCCTTTAGCAACCATGATGTGAAAGGCCACAGCAGCTCGGACTGGCTGCGGATTGGTCTGATACCGCCTAACCTGGAGGTGGAGATCCCATACCGGGCGCTGCTGCCAAAGGGGTTAGAAGGGATCTTGATCACTGGAAAGGCGATCTCGGCGACACATGATGCACTGCCCGCAGTACGCATGCAGCCAGATATGGAAAATATGGGTGGGGTAGCAGGTACCGCGGCGGCAATGGCGGTGAAGGCTGGCAGCACACCGCGAGAAATAGACGTGCGAGCGCTCCAGAAGGCGATGGTGTCGGTGGGCGCGCTACCCGAGGGGATTTTAAATCGAACGCTTACTCCGCGTGTCTATACAGAGGCAGAGCTCGAATCGCTGGTCGAGCAGATGGTTGGCGGCAAGCCGCTCTACGACTACCAGGATATGGATTTGGATGTCATATTCGAGGGCAGCATCCCCTTTGCCGAGATCTGCACGGTGGGGCCGAAAGCGGTAGCGGTATTAGCGAGAGCGTTGAAACAGCGGCGGGGGCCAGAACGGGTGATCATCGCAAAGGCTCTGGCCATGACCGGATCGAGCGAAGGGGTAGAGGATTTGATCGCGGCGCTGCACGAGATGACACCTGATGAAGGCTTGCAGGTGCTCAATGCGCATATCCGGCACACGCAGCTTCCACCGGATCAGGGCGCAATGCCGGAGGCCGTCAACCTGCTCTACGCGCTGGGCATGACGCGAGATACTCGCACGCTGCCCATTTGGGACCATTTCTCTACGCTGATTGGCGAAACCAGTGAAGACGATATTCGGGATCGCCGCCTGGGCTTGTTTTACTATGTGGACGCGATTTGCTTCGGTGCGGAGCGGTTGGGAGACATAAATGCGGCGCCATTCCTCAAGCGTATTCATGCGCACCCCTCTTTCCACAGCCGGAGCACCCCGGAAGGTTTTGAACCAGATTACTTTCTGGAGCGGATGGCGTATTTGGAGCTGGTGGTTGGGCGGGCGCTGGCAAGGCTGGGCGACCGGGAAGGTTTTGACGTGCTGATTCGCTACCTGACCGATGCACGCGCGCTGCTGGCAGAGCACGCGCATTCCGAACTGCGCGCGATCACCGGCGAGGATTTTGGCAAAAATCCCGAGCGGTGGCAGGCATGGCTGGCAGAGTCGAGCAAGTGGCGCAGCCCACACCCGGTGGAAGCAAACAATGAAGCGGTACAAGCGTGGGATGAAGTGATCTTGTGGGAGGAATAGTATGAGGCGAACTGTTTTGTACCAGGGGGATGTGGCCGTTTCGTATGCCGAATACGGCAATCGGAGCGGTTTCCCCATCCTGGTTCAGCATGGTCTCATCGCTAGCATCTGTGATGGCTCGCTGTTTCAGCGGTTAATCAATGCCGGGCGGCGCGTGATCTGCGCTGCCCGCCCAGGATACGGAGAGTCGGAACCGCGTGAAATGTGCAATATTGGCGAATGGGGAGCGGTCACCTGCGCTTTGGTCGATGCGCTGGGACTGGCTGCCTTTGATGTGCTGGGTATTTCTTCGGGCGCGCCGTACAGTTATGCGATTGCTCGCGCTTTACCGGAGCGGACACGCAGCGTGTATATCTTGAGCGGAACGCCGGCCCTTTACAGCGAAGAGGTATGCACCCGCTGGCCTTATCCGATCAACGTGCGTGCCCGTATTGATGAGATGCAGCAGCTGGCTTTTGATCTGTTTTTCTCGCCCCTTTCCGATCAGGAGCGCGAGCAGGATGATATTCGTGATTCAATGCGGAACAACTGCTTTGGCCCCGCGCTGGATTTAACCATCCGCTGCCGAGACTGGGGCTTTCGGTTGGAGGACGTGAGAACAAGCGTGTATATGCGGCACAGTCTGTCCGATGATTCTGTGCCCTATAGCACCGCCGAATTAACGGCGCTTATGCTGCCAGACTGCCGCCTAGATCTGCGAGAGAACGACCCGCACTTCTCGCAAAAAGTGCTCGACGATTTCATCAATGAGGTGATCCTGAAGGAATCTTGACGATTCTTTAGCGTACCGCTGTATATATGGCGCAAAGCGCTCACGTATAATGCTCGTGGGGGACATACTGGTTTCTAGAGCAGCGAGGGTTTCATAAATTGAACGCAGCCAAAAATCGTATGGTTGAAACCGACCTAGGTAAGACGGAGGTCGAGGAATCGGGTGACCGGTTAGCGGAAGGTCTGGATGACGATCTTCCCCCAACCGACCCGATTGAGGCTGCGCAGGCAGCCGGGTTGTATTACGTGATGGACGGAGAACCGGGTTTTACGCGCCGGTTGGAGAAGGGGCATTTTGTTTATGTGGATCTGAAAGGCCAGCCGATCACCAGCGCGAAGAAGCTGGAGCGACTGAAGACCCTGGTTATCCCTCCAGCGTGGAGTGACGTGTGGATCTGCTGCCGCCCCAATGGGCACATTCAGGCGACCGGGCGTGACAAGAAAGGCCGAAAGCAGTATCGCTACCATCCGGATTGGAATGCCATCCGCAGCCAATCGAAGTTTGGTCGAATCACTGCTTTTGCGGAAGCGCTGCCGACCATCCGGGCGCGGGTCGATCAGGACCTGCGCGGGCAGAAGCTGACCCACGACAAGGTGGTGGCGCTGGTGGTGCGGCTGCTGGAGCGAACGCTGATCCGTATTGGTAACCAGGAGTACGCGCGCCAGAATAACTCGTACGGGCTCACAACGCTGCTGGATAACCATATTGCGGTGGAAGGATCGCGGATGCGCATGGCGTTTGTGGGCAAGCGCGGAAAGCAGTTCGACATCGATCTGCGCGACCGGAGGCTGACCAGCCTGGTCAAACGCTGCCAGGAACTGCCTGGGCAGCGGCTTTTCCAGTATCTTGATGAGAATGGGCAGTGCTGCCAGTCGGTTACTTCCGGCAATGTCAACAGCTATCTGCGCGAGATCACTGGGCAGGAATTTACCGCAAAAGATTTTCGCACCTGGGGCGGAACCACGCTGGCGGCGCTAGAACTGTATCGTTCAGGGCCGGCTGAGGATGATAAGCAGGCCGAAAAGCAGATTGTGCAGGTGGTCAAGACAGTGGCTGGTGCGTTGGGGAACACACCAACGATCTGCCGGGGCTATTACATCCACCCGGCGATCCTGGATGCTTACCGGGATGGCAGCCTGTTCGAGGTGATGTCTTCTGTACTGCAACAAGCCCTTGCACCTGAGGAGGGCGGATTGACTGTGGACGAGCATGCGGTTCTGCATCTGCTCAAGATGCGGATGAATCCAGAATAAGTTCTGAAGGATTTGCTTCAGGAAGGCTGCTCCGACAGAGGCAGCCTTCTTTTTTTGACTTCTCTGGACAAAATGGGTCGCAAACTATATACTTGTCTCGATACATATTTACGGACAATTTCCAGGTGAGGTACCGCTATTGAATGCCGATTTGGCAGAAATAATTACCCTATCGATGCAAGTTTCCGGGGTAGCCCTGTTGTTTAGCACAATTATTGGCATCCCAATAGGGGTGGCGCTGGGGTTGAACCGCTTTCCGGGCCGCCGCCTGATGATTGCGTTGATGTACACTGGCATGGGCTTTCCACCGGTTGTGATCGGGTTATTCGTCTACCTGATGCTCTCGCGCAGCGGGCCGCTGGGGGGGCTGCATATGCCGTTTATTCCGGCGTTGTTTACCGCAGAAGCGATGATTATAGCGCAGACGATTATCGCCTTTCCGCTGGTATCGGGGTTCACTATGGCGGCGGTGATGGGGGTTGACCCGCACCTGCGGCAACAAGTAATGGCCCTGGGAGCGACAAAGCAGCAGGCTGCCATGGCGGTGCTGATGGAGGCACGCGTTGGCGTGATCGTGGCGATCATCGCCGGGTTTGGGGGCATTATTTCCGAAGTTGGCGCAGTGATGATGGTGGGCGGCAATATTGAGGGGCGCACGCGCGTGCTGACCACGGCAATTGTGCTTTCTACCCGGCAGGGCGATTTCAACCTGGCGATTGCCTTGGGCATGATTCTGCTGGCGATCACCTTTATTGTGAACGTGGCGATGCTGCGATTGCAAGGGAAGTCCTTCGATGAATAGCGCCGCGAACAACCTGGTTTATCAGTTAGAGCAGGTTTCTAAGTCTTACGGCGAGCGGAAAGTGCTGGAAGTGGAGCGGCTCGCCATTCACAAGGGCGAGATCCTGGCGCTGGTGGGGCCCAGCGGAGCGGGCAAAAGCACGCTGCTGCGGCTGCTCAACTTCCTTGAGCCGCCCACGCAGGGAACCGTGAAGTTTCATGAGGCGGTCTTTTCAGCGGAGCGAGAGATGCCACTGGCCCTGCGCCGCCGGGTGACGATGGTGTTCCAGCGTCCGATGCTTCTGAACCGGACTATCGCATCGAACGTGAAGTTTGGCCTGGAACTTCGTGGCGAGCGCGACTCGAAGGATCGGGTGATGATGGCGTTGGAAGAAGTGGGGCTGGCGCACCTCGCCAGTCAAAAGGCACACACGCTCTCGGGCGGCGAGGCGCAGCGGGCAGCCCTGGCGCGGGCAATTGTGATGCAGCCGGAGGTGCTGCTTCTGGATGAGCCAACCGCCAACCTGGACCCCTACAATGTGGGATTGATTGAAAAGATCGTCCTCAATCTCAATAAACAGCACAACACCACGCTGGTGCTGGTGACGCACAATGTGTTTCAGGCCAAGCGCCTGGCGCAGCGAGCGGCATTCCTGCTAGATGGAAAAGTGATCGAAGTATCCGACGCGGATAACTTCTTTAACCAACCACGCGATCCGCGCACCTCTGCTTTTGTGCGCGGGGAAATGGTCTATTAGTTTCGGAGGAGGATGTATGTTGAAAAAGCTGTTCCCCATGCTCGTTTTGATTGCTTTAGTCACCATTTCCTTTGCGGGGTGCGCGCCTGCTGCCACGCCTACCGAAGCGCCAACCAACGCTCCGGCAGCGGAAAACCCCACCACTGCACCTGCGCAATCAACCGCTACGACTGCCCCCACGGTCCGCGCGGGAACGCCTGACCGGCTGATTCTGGCGACAACGACCAGCACGCAGGATTCGGGACTGCTGGACTTCTTGCTGCCCGATTTTGAGCAGGAGTTCAACACCACGGTTGATGTCATTGCGGTTGGAACCGGGCAGGCGCTTCAGCTTGGCAAGGATGGTAATGCGGATGTGCTGCTGGTGCACGCCCGTGCCCAGGAAGATTCCTTTATGTCTGATGGCCACGGCGTGCGCCGTGAAGACGTGATGTACAACGATTTCGTCATCATTGGCCCTGCCTCAGACCCGGCAGGGATTAAAGGCATGACGAGCGCAGCGGAAGCGTTGAAGAAGATCGCTGATACGCAGGCGATATTTGTATCGCGCGGCGACAAGTCGGGCACGCATTCGAAGGAATTGTCGATCTGGAAGGCCGCCGGACTGGAACCACAGGGCGATTGGTACGTCTCAGCCGGGCAGGGTATGGGCGAAGTGCTGACGATGGCTGCCGAGCAGGAAGCCTACACGCTTAGTGACCGGGCTACATACCTGGCGCGCACGAAGAATGATCTGGCGCTGGAGGTGCTAGTAGAGAAAGATCAGACATTGCTCAATCCCTATGGTGTGATCATTGTAAATTCCGACAAGGGTCCGCAGATCAATACCGATCTGGCAACCAAGTTCACCGATTGGCTCATTTCCGTTCCGGTGCAGGAGAAGATCGAACAGTTTGGCAAGGAAGAATTCGGCCAATCGCTGTTTGTACCCGATTCGGAGCCGTGGAAGAGCAAGTAAGCTAGGATATGTTTTCGTTTGTTGGGGGTTATGGTAGGAGAACAGAGTTCTCCTACCATAACCCCCAACAAACTGTGAAGTGCCTGGGAAACGGAACCGCCCCCATAACTTGCCCTGATGCAGTAAAGATGATGAATACTGATATACTGAATCGACTGTAGTGTCTTTCGCATTTATGCGGGAAGCAGCCAAACAATCACCTTACTATAAAAGGTTTCAGTTGGAAGAAGCCATTCTTTACCACCAAATTGCAGACAGCATTCGCAAAGATATTCTAAACGGGCGCTACAAGCCCGGTGACCGGCTGCCATCCGTGCGCCAGCTTTGCGAGCTGTGGAGCTGCACGCCTGGAACGGTTCAGCGAGCCTACAATGAGCTTGCTCGTGAAGACCTGTTGGTGAGCCGCCCGGGCCGCGGAACCCAGGTGGCAGGAGTTGTTCCGCCGGCCAAACAGCAGGGTCAAGAGATCATCCGGCGGGCAAACCTGGTGAACCGCATGGAAGCAACGCTGCTGGAGGCACTGACAGCGGGGTACGATCTGCGCGAGATTCAGCAGGCGGTGGATATGGCAATGGATCGCTGGCGGTCATTTACGACCGCGCCGGTAGCGCCACCGGCTGGTGTTATCCGTTTTGTCGGCAGCCACGACATGGTGGTGAACGAAATGGCACACGCAGTGTTTGGCCAGATTATCCCAGAGTCTGTGCTGCAGCTCACATACAGCGGAAGCCTGGGCGGCTTAATCGCCCTGGCAGAAGCCAAAGCAGATGTGGCAGGCTGCCACCTGTGGGACGCCGAGAGCGACTCTTACAATATTCCCTTTGTCCACCGGCTGCTGCCCGGCAAAGAGATGACGGTGATCACCCTGGCACATCGACGACAAGGCTTGATCGTTGCGCCGGGAAACCCGCTCAATATCCGGCGGCTGGAGGATCTTGCTCGCCCAAACATACGCTTCGTCAACCGGCAGTCGGGCTCAGGGACGCGGGTTTGGCTGGACGCGATGTTGGCCGCGCAGGGGATCGATCCACGAAAGATTGACGGATATGGCGACGAGCGCCTGACGCACTCTGACGTGGCACGCACGGTTGCACTGGGGAGTGCCCACGTGGGCCTGGGGCTGGAAACTGCTGGTCATGCCTTTGGTCTGGACTTTGTCTTCCTCAACCGTGAACGCTACGACTTGATTATGCGGACGGAAACGGTCAACCAGCCGATTATGCAGAAGCTGGTAAATTGGCTGGCTTCGGACGCTGGGAAGCGGTTTGTGGCGAATTACAACGGCTACGAGAGCCAGGATACGGGCTGCCGCCAGCAGGGTTGAAAAGCGGATCGAACTTTGTTGGGAACGCATAATGTGCCCAACAAAGTTCGATCCAATTAAAGTACGGGCTAGAACTTCACCAGGAAGGCGGTAAAGTACATGAGGGCAAGCCCCAGCAAGAACCCGGCCAGATTGAGCCAGGATACCGATGGGGTGCCATCACGCTCGGCGTAGCGGCGTAGCAGGCCTGTGACCTCCACGATCACCTGCCAGATGGCGCCTAGACCGATGCCGAGGAAGATGACGCCGAGCAGCGGTGAGAAGGCGAACCCGCCGATCCAGGTGCCGAGCACTGCTGGGAACCCCGCCAGCAGCGCCAGCCCGGCAAAGGTGAGCAGCGAGGGCGGCCGGACTGCATCGCCTTCTTGTTTGCGGTTGGGGACGAGCGGAGCGGCAATGCCGATGCCCTCGGTGATGTTGTGCAAGATAAAGCCAATCACCAGGAAGGAGCCTAATGCGGCTTCGCCCAGCGCAAAGGCGGCGCCCACGGCCAGTCCCTCACCGAAGTTGTGCAGGCCGATGGAGATGGCGATCAGCGTGGCGAGCAACACGCCCTTTGCACGCACCGGGCCGGAGGCCTCGCGGCGCGTCTGCATGGCGCTGACGGCCATGATCGCCAGCCAGGTGAGCAGCGCGGCGAACAGCGCCAGCGGAACACCCTGGAAGACTCCAGGCAGCTCTGCGCCGATCTCCAGCACTTCGAAGAAGGTATCGACTAGCAGGAAGACCAGCAGTCCCACGGTGAGAGCGAGAATGAAGCCGAGCCACCTTCGGCCCATGCGCTTCATGGCCGGGTACCACAGCAGGCCGAGCGCCACCGGGATCACACCAACATAGATGCCCAACAGGCCGTAACCCAGAAACTCGCGCTGGCCCGGGCGCGGTGTAATTGTGGCAACGGGCACTTCACCCTCAAAGGTCAGGCCGGTGTTCGTGACCAGCAGGATGCGGTGCGGTTCTGCGTAGATCCATTGGTAGGGGATATGAATAGTAGCACGTCCGAAGCGCGGCAGCCCACCAGATGGCTCGATGGCAAACTGCCAGTAAGCATCATCGACCATCACCTGCGCGATCTGAACGGGCTGCGGGCCGCTGTTCATTACGCTAACCTCAAAGCCGTCTTCGATAACTCGAACGCGGTCAATCGATAGGGCTTCGATGGGCGGCAGATTGTTGTTGAATAACGCCAGCGGGTTTACCTGTGTAAACAGCAGCAGCATGAGGCCCATTGCCAGCAGCGGGATGAGACCGGTGAGCCAGGCGGGCAGGCGGGATGTTTGGACAGCAGGGGTGGTTTGGCTGTTTTTCTCGATTTCCATGTCAGCCTCCTATGCGGCTTCAAAAAAGCCGGTCCAACCCAGTTCGGCGAACTCGCTTTGATGGGCGTGGAACATATACTTGCCGGGTTCATCGAGCGTAAACTCCAGCACCGCACGCTCACCCTGGCCCATCGTAACCGTATCGGTCAGCTCAAAGTGATCGAGACTGGTGCCCGTGCGGTACAGGCGGAACATGCTAGCATGCAGGTGAAAGGAGTTGATCAGGTCGAACTCGGTCATGTTGGTGAGGTAGATGCGAATAAGCTCACCCAGCTTCACCTGGATGGGGTGCTTCATAAAATGGAATGCAACGGTATTGACCGCATACACTTCGTTTTCATTGTCGAAAGTCGTATCGAAGGCGTTCATCACCATCACCATCTCGTGTGCGGGCTCGCGCCCCTGCGGCGGGTCGATGATCAGCGTGCCATACAGGCCTTTGTGAATGTGTTTTTTTAGCGACATCACGTGGCAGTGGTAGGGGTGAACACCAAAGGGCCGGGCGGTAAACTCGTAGGTGAAGGATTCACCCGGCTGTACCAGCGGCTCGACGCCATCCATGGATGGCGGGTGAAAGCCGTGAAAGTGGATGGTGTGCGGATGGGTAGAGGCGTTGGTGAAGTGAAAGCGCAGGAGATCGCCCTGGCGGCAGCGGAAGGTGGGGCCGGGAACCTGATCATTGTAGGTCCAGGCGGGGAAGAACACGCCCGGCGCAATTTCGATTTCTTTCTCGGTTGCTACCACTTTGTATTGCCGTATGGTCTGACCACCGGTACCCGTTGTTTCGGTTCCCCAATCGAAATGGGTGAGAAACGCGCTCGGGTCGAAGGCGGAGAGATCGACGTCTCCGATAACACCGCTAAAATCGCCGTGGCCGCTCATTTGCATACCACCGTGTTGCGTGGGCTTTGGATCGCTGCTTCCGTGAACACCGTGCCCGGTTTGATCACCGGCCGCGGCGACGAAGAAAGGCTGCCCGGCTGCCATCGCGGTGACTGCTCCAGCGGCCACGCCCATCTTCAGCAGGTCACGCCGGCTGATGGCTGGTTTTTTTGCGTTAGATTGCTCCATGATAGTGGTTCTCCTTCAAAAGGGGCAGCATGACGAAACTGTGTAAGGCTGTCCCCCAAATATTAGTCTTGCCTAAATTTTATTATAAGGATAATGAAAAATTAAGTCAATACTGATAGAAATAGTCATAAATATAATCCGAGCCGGAGCAGTTACCAAAACTCAAAAACGGCCGGTAGAGAACGCTGTGCTTCAGGTCTCTTTGGGATTCTGCGTGGTTTTCAAGGGAAATTGCGAAGCAATTTCCCTTGAAAACCACGCAGAATCCCAGAGACCCTGCTTCAGGCAGCAAAAAGGACCATTTTGTGCGTGTTATAATTTGCTCGACTTTCCGCAAATCAACGAATCTGTCGCTAAAAGAGATTTTTCCTTTTGTTGCCACATTACCCTATTCCAAAGGAAACCCCTGCATGAAGCAAGCAGCAAAACTGCCACAGCATTGGATTGATTTGCTTCTCATTATTGCTAGCGCATTGATCGCCTATATTCCGCTGGTGGGTGGTTTGGGATATTATCGCGATGACTGGCACGTGACCTGGGGCGGGCTGATGATCGGCGCGGAGAAGGTGTTTGACCTGCACCTGACCGATCGCCCGTTTATGGGACTAATTTACAGTTGGACCTACTCGCTGCTGGGGTATTCGCCGCTGGTATGGCAGCTGTACACCATTACGCTGCGGATTACCGGCGGGCTGCTGGTGCTGTGGCTGCTGCGGCTGTTGTGGCCCACCCGGCGGACAGAAACGGCTGTGATGGCGCTGCTGTTCGTGATTTACCCTGGCTTTTTACAGCTGGCTACCTCAAGCGCCTACTCCAATCATATGTTTGGCCTTGCGATGGGCATTCTGTCGCTGATCCTGTCGATTAAGGCGGTACAGGCGGGGAACGGATTGGCGCGGATTGGTTTGACGCTGGTGTCGATCGCAACGGCGCTGGTGTGCTTCTTGATCATGGAGTACATGATTAGCCTGGAACTGGTGCGGCTGCTGCTGTTGGGATATCTGTTTGTATGGCGCAAACCGGGGAAAGTTGTTCAAAAAGGCTGGCGACTGCTGAAAATTTGGGCGCCCTACTTTGCCGGTTTTTTTGCCTTTCTGGCGTGGCGGGTGCTGATCTTCAAGAGCGCTCGCGCTACTACCGATGTGGGATCGCTGGCGAGCGCTTACCTGAACGAGCCTGGGTATATGCTGGGCCGGTTGGTGATCGAGACGGTGAAAGGCGCGCTAAATACTCTGGTGATGGCGTGGACCGTTCCGTTCTACAACCAGACCATGACGGCCAACCCCACCAACTTGCTGGTATCGTTTGTGCTGGCGCTGATGGCTGTGGGGGTCTTCCTGGCCTTCTTGCGCATAATGGGCGGAAAGAATGATCTGCAAGCGGATTCGAATGAAGGCGACGCCTGGGGCAGAGAAGCAGTGGTTCTGGGCCTGCTGCTCGTCTTGCTCAATATTGTGCCGGTGGTGCTGGCGAACCGCGATGTGCGGCTCACCGATACGCTGGACCGCTATACGCTGCCCGCATCGATTGGCGTGGTGATGGTGGTTGTTGGCCTGCTGTATTGGGTGGCGCGGGGATCGCTGCGCGTGCCGGCGATTGTGCTGTTGATTGCGATTTCGATCATCACGCACTATAACAATACGGCCTTCTTCAAGAATTTCTGGACGATGGAAAAACAGCTCTGGTGGCAGCTTTCCTGGCGCGCGCCGGACATTAAGGACAGCACGGTGCTGATTCCATCGCTGCCCGCGCCGTATATGCTGGCGGAGAGCTATGAGGTGTGGGGACCTGCCAATTTGATCTACGGCACACGCGAGAATCCACTGCGCGTGCTCGGTGAATCGCTCAACACAGAAGCGATGCACTCGGCGCTGACCTCGGCTAGTTTTACACGCACCATGCGGCGGGTTGAATTTACGTTGGATTTCAAGAACTTGCTGGTCGTTTCGATCCCTGGGCCAGGGTCGTGCCTGCGGGTACATGATGGACAGTGGCTGGAGTTCGCAGCGAGTGAAAACCTTTTGATACGGCAGGTCGCGCCGCTTTCGAACAGCAGCATGATTGTAACGGAAGGCGAATCGAAAACGCCGCCTGCTGTGGTTTTTGGCCCTGAGCCCGAGCACGGCTGGTGCTACTATTACCAGAAGGCGGACCTCGCCCGCCAGAAGCAGGACTGGGCGGAGGCTGCGCGCTTGGGTGACGAAGCGCGAGCGAAAGGACTCCAGCCGGTGGATATGATGGAGTGGCTGCCTTTTTACCAGGCATACGCTTATACTGACCGGCTGGATGATGCCAACAGCACCGCTTACTGGATCCGTGGAGAGCAAATCGCGGTGAAGGAATTCTGCGCGCAGTTCGGGCAGGCGCGTGTGGATGCGCTAGGCGCGGGGACGATTGATGAATTTATTGTCATCAATCTGTGCCCGCAGTACGTGCGCTGACCTAACCTGACTCGCTAAACCTTTCCCTCTCGCAGCGAAGCAACTGCTTTATCGATGCGGCGCTGTCGGGTATCGGGCGTTTTTGCGCCTTCAATGTTGAGCACAACGCGGCGCTTGTTGCTGTAGGAGAGCCCCCCAAAGAAGCGTTTGGCATCCGCATCCTGGTCGAGCGCATCGGAAAAGTCGGGCGGAACAGTCACTTCGCGCGGCTCGGTATCTAGTTCGAGCGTTACCTCCACCTCCTCGCCTGCTTTCACTCCTGCGGCTTCGCGGTGCTCGGCGGCAACGGGGATCATATACACATTGCCGTATGCGGCAACAGTGGAGCGGTAGGTGTGCCCGCCGATGGTGACGCGCACAGGCGGTTTCTTCGTTGCGCCCAGCGCAGCAACAACTTCTTCCGGAACCTGGATTCCAGTCGCTGTTTTCCCTTCCAATTTCAGCACGGCACGAAACTTGTACTGCTGGTTTTGTGACGGCGCGTTTTCCATAGGTTATCCTTGCGATTGTTGATCGAACTACTGCTTGCCCTTCCACAGGCCAGCGTATTTCTTGCGATATTTCTCATCCTGCTCGGTTTCAATCAGGGCGAATGCCCGCTCGCGGATCGATTCGTCGCCTGTCGCATCGTACAGTCTGCGCAGACCCTCAAGGATATCATAGCGGATGAGCGTGCTATTTTTCTCGTTGGTACTCTCATGGAACCGCTGGGTGAGTCCATCGACTACCCGCCGGCGCTGCGCCTCGCCCGCTGTACCAATTTTCCACAGCGACTGCAAGCAGTGCCGCGCGGTAACAAAGCGCTCGTCTTTGGTCACCGCCAGTAACGCATCGAAGTCGATCAGCATGCGGCCCTCGGGGTCGCTTTTGGCGAGGTTGCTCAATACCTGCGAGGCAATCGAGCGGATGTGGTTATCCTTGTGCCGCAGTGCAGCTAACAGTTCATCCCAGGCCTGATAGGCCCAGTCGACGGGGTGCTCGGTGACCGCCAGAAGGTTGTAATACGCCTGGTTCTGCCGTTCTTTGTCCGGCGAATAGAGGTCATCCAGCATCGATCGAACGTTTGGTTCCATTGCGCCTATTGCTCAGGAGCAAAAGAAAGACCGCGCTCGGCAAGCGCCACGCGAAGCTGCTCAATCCCCTTTGGGCCAACACCGTGCAGCCGTAACAGCTGCTTTTCCGTGTAGGTGGCTACCTGATCCAGACGCACGATACCTGCGGCAGTGAGCGCATTGCGGACCGGGTTGGCAAGCTTTTCGGGCAAGTCAGTTTCTTGGTTTGCAGATGCATTGGTCATGCGGTTCACTCCTATTCCTTCTGCGACTGCACGGCGCGCACTCGCTCAATCATCTGCCGGATGATGCCGAGGTGGAAGGCGGCATGCGGGATCAGGGCTGTCAGCCCGAGAATATATACCTCTTGAAGTTCTGTTACATTCCCAATCCCTTCGCGCAGCGATTCAAACTCAGTGCGCAGTGCATTCCGCAGGCGATCCCATGCGGCTTCATCTGCGTTCACCAGTGCCCAGCTTTCAGCCCAGTTGCCCTGGTATTCGCCGCCGCGAATAGCCTGATTGGCGTTGGCGATGCTCCAGCGCAGGTGCTCGACGTTCGCGGCAATGGTAGAGCCAGACCCATCGCTGCCGTCAATGGAGAAAGAGGCTTCGGCGGCGGTAACATTCTTTAGAGTACCCAGGATACCGGAATCAGGCTCATTATCGATGAACCAGGTTTCTTTCGGGTTGGGCGGGCCTTCATAGACTTCGGTTAGCAGCGTATTGATGGTGCTAATAAAGGTAGATATCGGTATCGTGCTCATAGATTGGGTTCACCTTCCTGTTTTCTCAACCGGGGTGCCTGCTCGCGAGATCGGGCAGGGGCCTTTGTTTCCAGGTCCGCGAGGAGTTTGACCGATGCCGTGGTGATTGCATCAACTGCCTCTTGAAAGGCGGCCTCGTTGGCCCGCGAAGGTTTGTTATATCCGCTGATTTTGCGCACAAACTGAAGCGCGGCGTCGCGCACTTCTTCTTCGCTGGTGGGCGGATTAATATTGAAAAGCGGTTTAATGTTTCTACACATAATGTCCCCATCTCTTTGAACGTTTGTTCCAATTAAGTATAGAAAAAATACTATTAATGTCAAGTATTAATTTGTGCCCGGCTAGCGGACTATATGTTTTGAGCGGTAGGTACAGGGCACCTACCGCTCAAAACATATAGTCCGCTAGTTGTGGCAGGCAAGCCGTGACCCAGTTGGGTTTCAAATCGCCAGGACGGATCAACTTTCCGATTGGCGAAATTCCTTGATAGCGTTGATCAGGCCGTTGGTTGAGGAATCGTGAGAGGATACCAGAGCGTCGCCGCGCAGCTCAGGCAGAATCTTCTTCGCAAGCTGCTTGCCAAGCTCTACGCCCATCTGGTCGAACGAATTAATCCCCCAAATGACGCCCTGAGTGAAGATTTTATGCTCGTAGAGAGCAATCAGCGCGCCGAGGACGCGGGGGGTAAGCTTTGGATAGAGGAAGGAATTGGTTGGGCGGTTGCCGGGGAAGGCTTTTGCCTTGCTGAGCAAGACCTGCTCCTCGTCGCTGCAACCAGAGCTGGAAAGCTCGGCACGGGCTTCTTCGGGCGTTTTGCCGCGCATGAGCGCCTCGGTTTGCGCCAGGTAGTTCGAGAGCAGGATGGGGTGGTGCTCGCCGAGCGGGTTGTGGCTCTGCGCGGCGGCAAGGAAGTCGCAGGGGATAAGCTGGGTGCCCTGGTGGATAAGCTGGTAGAAGGCGTGCTGCCCGTTGGTCCCCGGCTGGCCCCAGATGATCGGGCCGGTGGAGCAGGTGATGCACCCGCCCTCGCGAGTGACGCACTTGCCGTTGGACTCCATATCGCCTTGCTGGAAGTAGGCGGGAAAGTGCATCAGGTACTGGTCATAGGGCAGAATGGCATGGGAATGGGCCTCGAAGAAATTGTTGTACCAGACACCAAGCAGGCCCATGATGACTGGGATATTTTGATCGAGCGGGGCGGTTCGGAAATGCTGATCCACTTCGTGCGCGCCGGAAAGCAGTTCTTCGAAGATATCCATGCCGAGGTAGAGGGCGATGGAAAGGCCGATCGCTGACCAGAGGGAGTAGCGCCCGCCGACCCAGTCCCAGAACTCGAACATGTTTGCCGGATCGATGCCAAAGGCGCGGACCGCCTGGGTGTTGGTGGACATGGCGACGAAGTGCCTGGCGATGGCGGTTTCATCCTTCGCTGCAGCGAGGAACCACTGCCGTGCGGAGTGGGCGTTGGTCATCGTCTCTTGGGTAGTAAAGGTTTTGGAGGCAATCAGGAATAAGGCAGTTTCGGGGTTGAGTGTTTTGAGCACTTCCACCAGGTCGGTGCTGTCGACGTTGGAGACGAAGTGAACGCGCAGATTGGGGCTGGCGTAGGGTTGTAGCGCCGTGCATACCATTTTGGGGCCGAGATCTGAGCCGCCAATGCCGATGTTGACCACGTCGGTGATCGGCTTGCCGGTATAGCCCTTCCATTCGCCGGAGCGCACAGATTCGCTGAAGACGCGCATGTGCGCCAGCACACGATTGACCTCGGGCATAACATCGACGCCATCGACCAGGATCGGCTGGTTGGAGCGGTTGCGCAAGGCTACGTGCAAAACGGCGCGGCGCTCGGTGGTGTTGATTTTGTCGCCGCGGAACATGGCTTCGATCATCTGCGACAGGCCAGCCTGGCGGGCCAGATCGACCAGCAGGGGCAGTGTCTCACCGGTAATGCGGTTCTTGGAATAATCGAACAGGATGCTGCCCAGCCGCAGCGAGAAACGGTCGAAACGGTTGGGCTCCTGCGCGAACAGATCGCGCATGTGCAGATCGCGGATGGCGTCGAGGTGCCGTGCCAGCGCCTGCCAGGCGGGGGTTTCCTTGATACAGACCATACAAAACTCCTACTTGTAGCGTGCTGCGGTGCAGGTTTTATTGTAATTCCGACTGGCCGTTTTGCGGGGGATTTTGCAGGCATTTATGCGCACTGAAAACCGGGAAATCCCCGCTTGTGAGGTGCGCCAGAAACGCTATCCTGATACGTAAGACGGAATAAGCAAGGAGACGTGCCATGGAAACAAATAACCACGAGCATCATCAGCATCACCAACCCAAAAAAGAAGAGCGCCATCACCACGAGGATACGCACACCGACAAGCCCGTGGAGCATGAGGCGATGGATAAATCGATCCACGGGCGGGATGTGGACCATTCTGCAATGGATCACCAGCAAATACCCGAGACGGGAGCTACCGCGGAGGCGGTTGACCATGCGGCAATGGGGCATCTTTCCAGTGTGCACACGGCTGGTGTGGAACACGATATGGCGGCTCATGCGGGGCATGGAGTGGCTGCCGGTTCAGCGCATGACGAACATGCCGGGCACGGAACCGACCACAGCGGGCACGAGCAAATGTTCCGCAGGCGTTTCTGGGTATCGCTGATCCTGTCGATCCCGGTGCTGCTGTACAGTCCAATGGTGCAAAGCTTGCTGGGCTTCACCATGCCAGCCTTCCCCGGCAGCAGCTGGATCGAGCCGATCTTCTCGGTGATCATCTTTGCATACGGCGGGATACCATTTTTGCAGATGGCCGTACCTGAACTGCGCAACCGCCAGCCGGGCATGATGACGCTGATCTCGCTGGCGATTTCGGTGGCATTTGTGTACAGCGTGGCGGCAATGATGCTGCCCGGGCAGATGGGCTTCTTTTGGGAGCTTGTGACGCTGATTGACATTATGCTGCTGGGACACTGGCTGGAAATGCGCAGCGTGCGCCAGGCGAGCGGAGCGCTCAACCAGCTGGCGAAGCTGATGCCCGATACTGCCGAGCGTGTGGGTGCAGATGGGCGCGTAGAAACCGTAGCAGCCAGCAGCCTTCGCTCGGGTGATATGGTTCTGGTGCGTCCCGGGGCCAGCGTGCCTGCCGACGGGCAGGTGGTGGAAGGCGAGTCGGAGGTGAGCGAGGCGATGATCACCGGCGAGTCGCGCCCGGTGAAGAAAACTGCCGAAAGCAAGGTGATCGCAGGGACGATCAACGGCGATGGCAGCCTGCGCGTGCGAGTGACTGCCACCGGCGAGGCGACCGCGCTGGCGGGGATCATGCGGCTGGTGGAAGAGGCGCAGCAGAGTAAAAGCCGGACGCAGCTTCTGGCGGATAAGGCGGCGGGCTGGCTATTTTACATCGCCCTGGCGGTTGCCGCGCTGACGGCGGTAGCCTGGACCGTTGCCACCGGCTTCAATGTGAACATGATCGCGCGGGTAGCTACGGTGCTGGTGATCGCCTGCCCGCACGCGCTGGGGCTGGCGATCCCGCTGGTGGTGGCGATCACCACGGCGATAGGAGCGCAGAACGGGATTTTGGTCCGCGACCGGCTGGCGATGGAAGAGGCGCGGAAAATCGATACCATTATCTTCGATAAGACCGGTACGCTGACCGAAGGTGAATTCGGCGTAGTCGGCATGGCAACCAGTAATGGGTGGGATGAGCGCCAGGCACTTGCCTTGACGGCGGCTGTGGAGGGCGACTCGGAGCACACCATTGCGAAGGGAATCCGCAAGAGCGCGGATGAAAGAAAAGCGGAGAAAGTTACCGTTACCGATTTTGAAGCAATCAAGGGGCGAGGGGTGAAAGCAAGCTGGAACGGAAACCCAGTGTATGTGGGCGGCCCGCGGATGCTGGAAATGCTCAACATCAGCATGCCGCCGGAAATCGAACGTTTTGAGCAGGCGGCAAGCGCGAAGGGGCAGAGCGTGGTCAACTTGATTGTAGACAACCGGGTGGCGGCAAGCTTCGCGTTGGCAGATGTGATCCGGCCAGAGAGCAAACGGGCCATCCAAAAACTGCAAGCGATGGGCGTTGAGGTGGCGATGCTGACCGGCGACAGCAAGGCGGTAGCGGCATCGGTGGCGGAGGATCTGGGGATTAAAACGTTCTTTGCGGAAGTGCTGCCGGAACACAAAGATCAGAAGGTGACCGAACTACAGCGGCAGGGCAGGCGTGTGGCGATGGTGGGCGATGGCGTGAACGATGCACCCGCGTTGACGCGGGCCGACCTGGGCATTGCGATTGGTTCGGGCACAGACGTGGCGGTGGAGAGTGCGGACGTTATTCTGGTACAAT
>JAEYTI010000265.1 GCA_023434145.1 Chloroflexota bacterium
TTTGTTCTGGGGGGGGGCCGGGCAAACTTGGTTCCCCCGACCCAACCCATCAACAAACGGAAAGGATCTCTCTTCCTCCGGAGCTTTCCATGAACAAAGACCAAAAAATGCAGCGCATCCAATCCACCGGCGTGATCGCCATCATGCGTGCTAAAAGCCCCGACCAGCTCATCGCCGCCGCCGATGCCATCAAACAGGGCGGGGTGCAGGTGATCGAAGTAACCATGACGACCCCCGGCGCGCTGGACGTGACCAAAGAAGCCACCCGCCGCTATGGGGATGACGTGCTGTTTGGGGCCGGCTCGGTATTGGATGCCGAAACTGCACGCTCCGCCATGCTCGCCGGTGCTGGGTTCATCGTTGCGCCTACGCTCAACCCGGCGGTGATCGCGCTTTGCAACCGCTACGGCGTGCCGGTGATGCCCGGCTGCTTTACCCCTACCGAAATGCTCACCGCCTGGGAATTGGGCGCGGATATGGTGAAGTTGTTCCCTGCGGAAATTGGCGGCCCGGCAATGGTGAAGGCTGTGCTCGCGCCGCTGCCGCAGCTCAAGATCGTGCCGGTGGGTGGGGTAGATTTGAATACCGCGGCAGACTTTATCCGCGCCGGTTCCGCCGCGCTGGGCGTCGGCAGCAGCCTGGTGAACCAAAAGCTGCTCGACGCGGGCGACATGGACGAGCTCACCCGCCGCGCCGCCGCGTTTATTGAGGCAGTGCGGCAGGGGCGTGCGAAGTAAAAAACATCCGAAACGCTTGCCACTGAGCAGTTAAAAATATGCCAGCAATTTCACATCGTGACATTGCTGGCATATTAAAAAATAAGAGCGGGCAACGAGATTCGAACTCGTGTATATAGCTTGGAAGGCTATCGTTCTACCACTGAACTATGCCCGCATGTGGTCGTATTATAACCGAGAATTACGGAATGTGAAGATTAAGTTTATGGGATGGTGGGGCAGTGCGCTGCCCCACCATCCCATAAACTTAATCTGTGACAATTTACCAATTTGTAGGGAGCAAATGCCCTAGCCGTGCCTCTGTTGGCTCTACTATAATTGCGGCCTTGTAGATCGTCCCATCAGGAGGTTGTTGGTATGAAGATGTTCTCTCAGGGCGCAGTAAGCGCGCGCCCAAACGTGCAGCAGATGCTTACGCTGCTGGTGAAGAATCTCGATTTTTCTAAAAATTCCCTGCGCGATTATGCCTATATCCTGGCAGGCGCGCTGGTGCAAGCCCTGGCAATGCGCCTCTTTCTCGTCCCGGCGCAGCTCGTCTCCGGCGGGATCAGCGGTGCGGCGCAGTTGATCAATCACTACACCAACTGGCCCATTGGCTTGATGGTGCTGATCGGCAATGCCCCGCTGTTCTTCCTTGGCTGGCAGTATCTGGGCGGCCCCCGCTTTGCTTTGCGCACGGCTATTTCGATTGTGGCATTTTCCTTCTTTACCGACTTCCTGATCATTTTTATCCCCGGAGGCGTGGTCGATGACCTGGTGCTCAACTGCCTATATGGCGGCGTGATGCTCGGCGTAGGGCTGGGTCTGGTCTATCGCGGCAAGGGTACCAGCGGCGGCACCGATATCCTCGGACGTATCATCAACCACCGCTTTGGCATCTCGGTCTCCCAGTCGTACCTGATGACCGACACCGCCGTGATTCTGGCGGCGGGCTTTGTGTTCGGCTGGGCCAACGCCCTCTACGCCCTGGTGACCACCTACGTCAGCGGGCTGGCAGCGGAGATGGTGCTGGAAGGCTCTACCGTCTATCGCACGGCGATGATCGTTTCTGCCTGCCCCGAAACGGTGGCGCGCGAGATCATGGACGACATGGAACGCGGCGTGACCATTCTGCCCGGTACGGGCGGATACACCGGGCAGGTGCGCCCGGTGTTGTACTGCGTTATCACCCGCGCCGAGGTCAGCCAGTTGAAAGAGATCGTCCAAAAAGCCGATTCTGGGGCATTTATGGTAATCGGCCAGGCGCACGAAGCGCTGGGAGAGGGCTTCCGCCCGCTCAAGTAGCCTTTTGTATGTTTCGGTTGGAAAGCTCAGCTTTCCAACCGAAACATACTATCCTATATCAGGACAAACTGCTCTAGCACCCCGCCGGCGATGAGGATCTGCGCCAGGTGGTAGGTGATCATCACCAGCAGATCGCTGTATTTGCGGGGCTTCACGAAGCGGGCATAGGCCAGCACCGAATCCGAGAGGAAGAATAACCCGCCACCCAGGCTTACCATCACGGCGGAAAGTATTAGCCAGCCGGGACGCAGCAGCGTGGTGAGCGCTGCCAGCCACATCAGCGTGAGGATGATGGCGTAGGCGATGACGGGGATGATCAGCCCGGTTTCCGGAGTGCGCTGAATGCCCATGCGCAGCCGGCGAGTCAGCAGCGTAAAGGCCCCGGTGACCGCCAGCGCCGGAACGGCGGCTTCCCAGCGTAAAACCAGGGGTAGCTGGCTGAATCCGGCGATGTAGAACAGGTGGGTGAGGAAGAACGCACCCATCCCTGCCAGGAAGAACTGCTTCGGCATCATCAAAAAGATGTCACCAGCCAGCGAGAATACCAGCCCCAGCCCAATGGCCGCCAGTGGACCGCTCCATTGGCCTACCTGCGTAAACCAGATGATCAGCGCGATCATCATGCCCGGCTTGGTCACCCAACGAACGTTTCGCCATCTCCAGGCCACTGCCACCCAATCGGTTACCGCCAGCAGCAGCGAGAGCCAGAAAAATATTGTTAGCATCAGTTCTTCTTCTTTTTCTTCTTTTCGCTCCCATACCCCAGTAGATTGAGCACAAAGGGGTCATTGCGCCAGTTCTTGTTGACCTTTACGCGCAGTTCGAGAAAGACCTTGCGGTCGCTCATGTTTTCGATCTCACGACGGGCCGTAGAGCCAATGGCCTTCAGCATTTCGCCGCCCTTGCCGATAACAATGCCCTTCTGTGAATCGCGTTCCACGAGCAGGGTTGCGCCAACGTACGCGCCCGATTCGCCGCGCTCCTGATATTCATCGATCCGTACGGCAAGTGAATGCGGCACTTCGTCGCGAAGATGCAGCAGGGCCGCTTCGCGGATCAGCTCGGCGGCGATGTCGCGCTCGTACAGGTCCGTGATCTGGTCCTCGCTGTAAAAGGCCTCGCCTTCCGGCAGCCGCTGGATCAGCTCCTGCACCAGTTTGTCGATCTCATAGCCGTTCATGGCAGAGATGCGAATGGGGGTTGCGTCGGGCAGCAGCGTTTGATAGGCTGCCTGGGTCTCGTCCAGTGCCTCGCCGGAGATCAGGTCCACTTTGTTCAGCGCCATCAGAACGGGTGGTTTGCTTTTGCTTGCAGCCAGCCGCCCCGCGACGATCTCATCTTCCTCCGTGGGCTTGCCTGAGGCGTCGACCAGCCAGAGAATCACGTCCGCATCCTCTAGCGTATCGATCGCCGTGTCATTCATGTACTCACCCAGCTTGTGCACGGGCTTATGAATGCCCGGCGTATCCATCAGCACGGCCTGGCCCGATTCGAGCGTGAGGATGCCCAGTTGAATTTTGCGCGTTGTTTGCGGCTTGGGCGAAACCGCGGCAATCTTCTGCCCTAACAGCGCGTTAATCAGTGTCGATTTGCCCACGTTGGGCCTTCCCACCACGGCGATAAACCCCGCTCGAAACCCAGCATTCGTCTGCTCTGTCATGTTTTAATTATACCGAGAAGGGCATCTATAATCTCTCAATATCGCGTCCAGGGTTTGCCTGGTTTTATAGGGAGTGGGGTAAGACGACCCAGGTCGTCTTACCCCACTCCCTATAAAACAAAAAAGGCTATGCTTCGATTCGCAAGGTGCAGCCCGCTTCGCGCAGCGCCGCCGAAGCGCGCTCCAAATCCTGCTGCTGCACGAGAATGTAGTCGGTATCGTAGGTGGAGATGGCGAAGATGCTCACGCTCGCCCGGGCCAGCGCGCCGGAGAGCGCGGAAAGAATGCCGGTGAGCGAAAAATCGAGCGGGCCCTGCACCATGAAGGCGCGCCTGTCTCCCTCTGCCAGGAGGCCGCGCGGGATGAGGCGCTGCTCGCATACAATGGAAAGCTCGTCGTGGGTACGCGTGATAGAAGAAAACGCGCCATTCATCGCCCAGGCGGGGATGGGTTGGTTGGGCGCCAACCGGATGATCATAAATGTTTGGGGCAGTAGATTGAGTGTCAAATGTTCCATAATCGTAGGGGAAGCGTAGGTTAATCGTAGGATTCGCGTCAAGTACTCTTAGTAAGATTCTAGTAATATTGTTGTCAAGGGCGACTTCTCTTCTTCTCCTCCTTAAATGATCGCCGGGGTCGGCGTCCCCGGCGATCACTGATTCTACAGCAAAAC
>JAEYTI010000287.1 GCA_023434145.1 Chloroflexota bacterium
AGGTGGGACCACCTCCTGTGACACCAAAACTCCTTGAAACTACATATGAGCCAACGAATTTACCCGAACCCTGCACATGGATAACTACGGTTATCCATGTGTAGGGTTCAGATTTCTGCTATTCCTCGATGCGCCAGTAATCTCCCCCGCCCCCTTCACGGTCCATCAGCTTATAGCCAACCAGCTCGCGCCTCAGCGATGCGGTATCCGTATACAAACGGCCCAGCATCTCGTTCACTTCTCGCTCGCTGTAGCGCCTCCCCGGCTCAAACAACCGCGTCACGTGCCGCAGCACGGCAAGCAGCTTTTTCTGCTGCGCGGGCAGGGTCTTCAGCCGCCCATCCGGCAGCAGGTAGTTGTTTACGATCTTTCGGTCGTATGCTGAGTCGTCAACGGCGGTAACCATTGCGCTCAGGTTCTCCACCGGCAGCAAACGTAGGGACATCTGCTCGTAGCGGTCTTTCTCCAGGCGGTAATAATTATAATAACTGTGGGCGGTGGCGCTCACCAGCCCGGCATCCGATAGTTTGGAGAGATGGTGCGAAACGGTCGAAGCGCCAAGCCCCAGCAGGGCAGCAAGCTGTTCTACGGTGCATGGCTGCTTCGCCAGCAGTCCCAAGATCTTTAATCGGTTTGCATCTGCTATCGCTTTAAGAAATGCGAGCATTTCATCCGGAGAATTCAAAGTACCCTCCCGGTATTTATTTCGATCCTAATGGAATGATTTTCTTATTATTTGAAACAGTTGTCAAGTTCTTCTTTTTATCGGGTGTTTTTGTTTAGGGTGGCAACCAGGTGATGCCCAGCATCACCAACCTACCACTCCTAAACTGAAATACACTCGATTTCGGTTATTTGCTTGACACTAGGGCCATAGGTCGTTACGATTGTATGGGAACGCTCTCATGAAGAAGGATTGCCTATGAATCTCGAAACAATCGCCCACCGGTGCGGAGTCTCTCGCTCAACGGTCTCTCGTGTTATTAATAATTCGCCAAACGTGCGACCCGAAGTCCGCGAACGCGTTCTTCAAGTGCTGCAAGAGACGAACTTCCAGCCGAACCTGGCAGCGCGTAGTCTCGCTGCCGGTGCAACGCACATTCTTGGGCTGGTGATTCCGATCAACATTAGCCATCTGTTCGTAGACCCCTATATGCCGCTGTTAATCCAGGGTATTTCGGCGGAGTGCAATGCGCGCGACTACTCAGTGATGTTGTGGCTGGCAGATCCTGAATATGAGCGACGGATGATTGCCCAAATTTTGCACAGCGGGCTGATCGATGGCGTGATTATTTCTTCACAGTTGGTAGGTGATCCGCTGATTGAAGCACTGCTCGACCGCCATTTTCCATTTGTTGTGGTGGGGCGGGTTGCAACGCCTCGCTCGGTATTCTCGGTAGACGTAGACAACATTGCCGGGGCGTGCCGTGCCGTAGAACATCTCCTGCAATCTGGCCGAAAACGCATTGCGACGATCACAGGCCCGCTAGGCACACCCGCTGCTGCTGATCGCCTGGAAGGTTACTATGAAGCGCTGCGCAGTGCAGGCATAGACCCAGATCCGGAATGGGTAGCTGAGGCCGACTTCACCCAGGAGGGCGGTTACGAAGCGATGAACCGCCTGCTGGAGCACCACCCAGATGCGTTATTTGCCGCCAGTGATGCCATGGCACAGGGCGCGCTGCGAGCAATTACGGCGGCCGGGCTGCGCATACCGCAGGACGTTGCCCTGGTAGGTTTTGATGATATGCCCTTTGCCGCGCATATGAACCCGCCATTGACCACCGTCCACCAGCCGATTGAGATGATGGGCACCCAGGCAGTGAACCTGCTTCTTGAACACCTGCACCATCCCGAGGTCGATCAGCCTGAACGGGTGCTGCTGCCAACAAAGCTGGTGATTCGCGAATCGAGTGGGTGATCACCGGCTTTGGGTGTGGGGTAGCAGCCTGGTGATGCTCAGCATCACCAGGCTGCTACCACAAAACTGAAATACCCCCCCACTTATGGCTTTTTCAAAGTCGGTTGACAAATAAGAAAAAGATGATCTCCTTGGGTAGAATTGGGAGTGACAAACAACCAAAATCTAACCAGAGGAGATCAAGGTGGAGTATAGCACAATTGAACCCTGGCAAAGGGTGAACGAGAATGAGCTGGTGTTTGAGCAAGGCAGCCTGATGGCTTACTTTCATGAACTGCTCGACCCACGCCATGCGCGCGGAAAACGCTACAGCCTGGTCACGCTATTGACCCTGGTCTTTTTGGCCAAAATGAGCGGCATGGACGGTCCCAGCGCGATCGCGGATTGGTGTCGGGCCAATGCAAAGGAACTGGTGGAGCGACTGCACCTGAGCTACCCACCAATGCCTGGGCATAGCACTTTCCGGCGCTTGTTTGAGCGGATCATCGATGAAGAACGCTTTGAGCAGCGCATGCGGGAATACAATGCGCAGCAGCGCGGGGCGGCAGAAGAGAGCAACCTGCGGGTGATCGATGGGAAGCGGGAACGCGGCACCATCGCACCGGGAGCGAGCCAGGGCGAGGCAACGATGGCGGTCTATGATCCCGAACGCGAGGAAGTGCTCGCACAGATAGCAATCGATCCAAGCGAAGGCGAGATCCCGGCCGCTCCCCACCTGCTGGGGCAGATCCCGCTACAGGGCACCGTGGTGCTGGCTGACGCACTGCACACCCAACGCAAGCTGTGCCAGCAGGTGGGCGATGCCGAAGGCGCGTATGTGTTGACGGTCAAGGACAATCAGCCCGGTCTCTACCGGGCGATTGAAAGCCTCTTTACCGAGCCGAACCGCTACCCCTACTTGTTGGACTTCCAAACGGAGACGAAAACGAACAAGGGGCACGGCCGCATCGAGCAACGCACGCTGACGGCTGTCAGCCTGCTGCCCGGCGAAATCGATTGGCCCTACATTACCCAGGTTTTCCGCCTGGAGAACACCTTTCATTTCCTACGCAAGGGGCAAGTCGTACGCACCGAACACAAAGTGCGCTACGGACTGACCAGCCTGACCCGCCAGCAGGCCAATGCACCGCGCTTGCTGGCGCTCAAACGCAAATACTGGCAGATTGAAACGGGACTGCATTATCGCCGGGATGTCACCTTTCATGAAGATGCCACGCGGATGTCGCATCCGCATGCCACCCGCAACCTGACCACCGTCCACAACACCATCCTCTCCCTCTTCGCCCGGTTAGGTTGTCGTAATGCTGCCCAAACGAGACGCTTCTTGGGTGCCGACATTGGTTTGGCTCTTTCACTACTCACTTCCGCTCATCCAAGACTTTGAAAAAGCCATGCCCAGCCGTAACGGGATGATTGCATTTCCCACTTTCTTTCAATACAATGAATGCAACTGTTCAGGTCTGGATTGTCAGGTTCTAGCGCGGAGCAGTCCATGCAAACAGAAATGCGCCTGCCGACGATTGAAGACGTAGAGCGGATCAAAGACATCGCTGATCCGGTGATCCGCAACCTCAACATTACGCAGTGCTACCACGAGCTCTCCGCGGAGCTGGCTGCGCGCACCGGGGTAGAAGCCAACTGGTGCACCTTCGCGACCTGGGCCTCCAAACAAGCCGGGCAGACCATTCGCAAAGAAGATTTGGCCCGCCTGCTCGAACGCCGCCTGAAGCGCTCGCCATCCGCCATGCATGCATCGAGGAGCGTAGCCGCTGCGTTGCCCGCTCAGGCCGGAAACCAGTTCATGCGCCAGCCGGAGCTCGTCCTGCAGGCCAGGAACTTCACCGCCGCGGTGGACCGTGCCAGCGACGCGGTCAGCCGGGGCAACAAAAAGGTGTTCGAGGAGATCGGGCGAGAATTTGCCCGGTTTTATCAAACCTGTTTTGACAACCAGGGGCTAAACCGGCAAACACTCACCGGCTACTGCGAAGCATTCCGCGCAGGGGATCCACCAGAAGGACAGGAATTTTTGCGTCATGCATTCACCCATTACGCCCAGGCGCTGTTAGCGACGGATGCCAAAACCAGGGCAGAGTTGATGCTGCTGGCGAACATCGAAATTGGCTATCACGAGCAAACACGCTTGCAGCCGGAAATCGCAGAGAGCCTGGATGCTGGCTGGATCACCTTTGTCGATTTTGCCCGCTCGCTGTTCCGCGATATATTCCCGCTCCACGGCTGGCTGCAGTTGGCGCAGTTGTTCGCCCGTCGGCTGCTGGGCCGCCCCGCCCCGCTTGATCTGGCGATCCAGGCGCTGCTGGCCGAGGTGCGGGTGCAGCTCCGGCACATCATCACCGAGGCGATGATGACGATCTCCCTGCCATCGGGCGTGGTGCTGCGGCTGGGCGAGGATCTGGCAGCCGGATTCCCCGAACCGCTGCGGCAGATCACCCACCAGGAGCTTCGCAGCTTCCTGGCGAAGCACGACCATACCCCCGACAGCACCAGCGGCAGCGGCGCCGTCGACTGGGCTGACCTGCCCGACCGGCTCCACTTCATCGTCGACCTGTTCCGATGCTACCAGCAGCAGCCCACCCTCTTCGAGCCGCCCTTTTCGCCCGATCAGGTCGCAGACATGCGTAATGGCAAAGTGCCTTCTGGCAGACTGTGAGTTCTTCTCAAGTTGCCCAGACCGGCAAATAATCTTCCCAATACGGCAGATTTACTCCCATATTTTCTTTACAAAACTACATAATTCATCATAAATTCCAGGACATTGCATATTGACTCCTTATAAAACCTTGCTATAATAACTTTGTAAGTCCAGTGGCCTTACAAAGTCCCCCTATTATTGTCATCGAGAAGAAACCTGTCGTACTATGAAAAAAGCGACCCAGCAGCAAACCAAAGAGCATAACCGCAATCTTGTGCTAAACACGATCTTTCAGCACGAAAGCATTAGCCGCGCGGAAATTGCTCGCGTAACAAGCCTTACGCGTACCACCGTTTCCGATATCGTCACGGACCTGATGGACGAGGGCCTGGTAAATGAAATTGGGGTAGGCACCTCTCTGGGTGGAAAAAACCCAATCCTCTTGAGCCTGGTGGAAGACTCCCGCTATCTAATCGGGTTGGATCTCGCTCGCTCCGAGTTCCTGGGCGCTGTGGTCAACCTGCGCGGAAAGATCCGCTGTCAGGCCAGCCGCTCCATAAACAACTACAGCGGCGAAGAAGCCCTCAACGCCATTTACGAGATTTTGGATGAATTATTCGCTTCGGCATTACAGCCAATCGTCGGCATCGGCGTCGGCACTCCCGGCCTGATCAACACCAACGAAGGTATTGTGGTCAACGCGGTCAACCTGGATTGGAAGGAATTTCCCCTCGCCCGGCTGCTGCAAGAGCGTTACCACGTTCCGGCCTACATCCTCAACGACAGCCAGGCGGCCGCGATGGGTGAATATACCTATGGTGAAGGTCACCAGGCCGACCAAAACCTGATCGTGATCAACGCCCGTCACGGTATTGGCGCGGGCATCATCATCGATCACCAGCTCTTCCAGGGGGATGGCGGCGGCGCCGGTGAAATTGGTCACATCGTGGTGGTACCGGATGGCGGGCAGCGCTGCCGCTGCGGGAACTATGGCTGCCTGGAGACGGTCGCCAGCACCCAGGCCATCCTCCAGCAGATACGCGCCGCGGCCCAGCCTGACGGTGTTATGCCCGATGGGAAACTGGTGGATATGCAGGCGGTGAAGAAAGCTTTCCAGGATGGCAACCCCGATGTGCAGCGGGCTGTTCTACGCGCTGCCCGGTTTATGGGGCTGACGATCTCGAACCTCGTGGAAGTTCTCAACATTCAAAAGATCGTCCTCATGGGCGATGCGACCTTTTTTGGCGAACCCTGGCTGGATGCCATTCGGGAGACCGTGATGCAAAATACGCTCACCCGGCTGGCAACCGATACGCGCGTAGAGCTCGGTCAGCTCGGAGAGAACGGAACCGTGCTGGGCGCATCCGCGATGGTGGCACGCAATTATCCGCTTCTTTTTACTTCCCGCTAAGGAGCACGATCGTATGGTTACAAGCATAAACCACTCGCTGCCATTGATAAATACGGTAAAACCCGCCATCCGCCCGCCGCTGGAACCGGAGTTCATCCCTGCCGTGCTTGCCAACCGCGCCTTCGAGCGCGCCGTCGCGCCGGTTGGTGTGAAGCTGTTACTGGGCCTGGAGCGTGAGAATAGCAGCCTCTCCCGCTTTAAATGCCTGGTCTTTCCCGAAGATCACCCCCAGGCTGCGTCGAACCTGCCTTATGCTGAGCGCCTGTTGAAGTTCCTGCTCTGGCAGCGCGGCGCACACTGCGTGTACGTTGGCGGGCCGCGCAGCATCGGCGAATATCTAAAAGACTGCTACAGCCCCACGGGCAGCCACCGCTTCGACGCTGATTTTATGGGCACACAGGTGTATGAGCATCCCTTCGAGGTTGTCCCGTGCACCGCGGATGAAGTCCCCGCTGAGAAGGAAACCCCCGCCGCCCTGGGCCGCCATCTGCAAGGGTGCCGCATCGGCTTCGACCTGGGCGCGTCGGACCGCAAGGTCAGCGCCGTGGTCGATGGGCAGGTGGTCTACAGCGAAGAGGTCATCTGGGAGCCGCGCAAGCACACCGACCCCGCGTACCATTACAGTGAAATTATGACGGCGCTGAAAACCGCCGCCGCGAAGATGCCGCGCGTGGATGCCATCGGCGGCAGCTCTGCCGGGATCTTTATCGACAACCGCCCCATGGTGGCTTCCCTATTCCGTGGAATCCCGGCGGAACGTTTTGGCGAGGTGAAAAACCTGTTCCTGCGCATCCGCGAGGAGCTGGGCGTGCCGCTGGAGGTGATCAACGACGGCGATGTGACAGCAATGGCTGGTTCGATGGCGCTGGAAGATAACGGCATCCTCGGCATCGCCATGGGCTCCAGCGAGGCCGCCGGGTACGTCGATACGCAGGGCCGCATCCGCGGCTGGCTGAATGAGCTGGCCTTCGCCCCGGTGGATTACAACCCCGCCGGACCCATCGATGAATGGTCCGGCGACCTGGGCTGCGGATCGCAGTACTTCTCGCAGCAGTGCGTCTTCCGTCTGGCGCCCCGGGCTGGTATCGAAATCCCCGGCGGAATCACCGATGCCGAAAAGCTCAAATTCGTGCAGGACAAGCTGGAAGCCGGGCACGATGGCGCGGTCAACATCTGGCGGAGCATGGGCGTTTCTCTGGGTTATGCCCTCGCCCACTATGCCGACTTCTACGACATTCGCCACGTGCTCATTCTCGGCCGCTGCACCTCGGGTTCCGGCGGCAAGATCATCCTGGATGAGGCCAACCGCGTTCTCCAGGCCGAGTTCCCCGAGCTGGCAGAGAAAATCCACGTCCAGCTCCCCGATGAGAAAAGCCGCCGCGTGGGCCAATCCATCGCGGCTGCCAGCCTGCCCGCAGTTCCATAAGCTGCTGATAATTCCTGTGATTTTGTATGGGGACGAAAGCCCAACACAAAAACCCACCGAAAGCAAAAAAGTTTTCAGGAGAATCAATGCGTTTCCACCTTGATACCGCTGAAATTTTCGTACCCGATGGCCTCCCTGCAGCAGATGCTCTGGCGCGCACCACGCACATGGCCATCAGCGCCCACCAGGATGACATTGAGATCATGGCGGCGGCGCCTATCCTTGAATGCTTCCAGCGCGATGACCGCTGGTTCACCGGTGTGGTCGTCACCGATGGGCGCGGCTCGCCCCGTGATGACCTGTACGCCAGCTTCACCGACGAAGAGATGCACACAGTGCGCTTTAAGGAGCAGAAGAAGGCCGCTGTGGTTGGCGAATACGCCGCGCAGGTGCTGCTCGACTACCCCAGCAAAATTGTCAAGGACGTGGCCAAAACCCAGCCCGTAGAAGACATCACTGCGCTGCTGCGAGCCGCCCACCCGCGGGTTGTCTACACCCACAACCTCGCGGACAAGCATGAGACCCACGTCGCCGTGGCAGTGCGTGTGGTTGCTGCCATCCGCGCCCTTCCCACCGCCGAGCGTCCGGAAACGCTGTACGGCTGCGAAGTCTGGCGCAACCTGGACTGGCTGCTCGACGCGGACAAAGTGCCGTTCGATCTGAGCGCCCGCGAGAGCCTTCAGGCCGCACTGCTGGGCGTGTTCGACTCGCAGATCGCGGGCGGCAAACGCTACGACCTGGCCAGCATGGGCCGCCGCAAGGCCAACGCCACCTACTTCGAATCGCACGGAACCGACACCACGCTGGGCCTCGCTTTCGGCATGGATCTCACCCCGCTGATCCAGGACGATACGCTGGACGCAGCATCCTTTATTCAAGAGCACCTCGCCCGGTTTGCGCGAGACGTTTCCGACCGCATCGAGCGTTTATGCAGTCCTGCCGCTTAGTGGAAGCATAGATCTCCGGCAGGCATGGTTGATCCCAACCACGGATCAAATTGCAGGTACAAATTTTACCGGTAGCAGCGGTTTCACCCACGTGACATAAAGGAGGTGGTAACAGCAAGGAAGGAGATCGAGAAAGAAGTCGTTGGCCCCCATAGCTGCTCTATATCGAAAGATTAGGTCTTTCCGTATCCAAACTGTACGTTCTTCAGGAGAACAACCCATGCGCACAAAGATTTTTGCAATGCTTGTTTTGGTGGCTATTCTGCTCGGTGCCTGCGCACCCACGCCCGTCACCACCCCCGCTGCTCAACCCGAGACCATCCGCGAAACCGTGGTCGTCAACCAGACCCAGGTCGTTGAAGTCGAGAAGGAAGTCCAGGTCGTCGTGACCCCCACCCCCGGCCCAAACCCGCTCGCCGTAGTTCCCAACGTGGAAGATGGCGCCGAGCTCACCATCTGGACCTTCTGGCTTTCGCCCACCTTTGATGAATACATCAAAGACACCATCGCCGGTTTCGAAGCCGCCTACCCCGGCGTCACCGTCAAGTGGGAAGATCACCAGGCCACCTTCCGTGATGACCTGAACAACAGTTTCGCCGCCGGCAACGCCCCCGACGTCATCAACCTGTCGATCTCCGAAGGTTGGGTCACCCAGTACGCTTCGCAGGGCAACCTGCTCGCCCTGGATGAGTACGTTCCCCAGGAAGTTATCGACACCTACTTCCCCAACCTGTGGGATCAGCAGGTAGTCGATGGCATGCACTACCAGTTCCCTTACTATCAGGGCATCCAGGTAAATCTGGTAAACAAGCAGCTCTTTGAAGAAGCCGGCCTCACCGTCGAAGACTTCCCCAAGACCATCGATGGCCTGCCCGCGCTGTGCCAGACCATCAAAGAGAAGACGAACACCCTGTGCGACATCCGCCTGACCACCAGCGATCTGCTGGCGCAGATGGTGTACGAGGGCGGCGTTGACATCATAAATGAAGATGGCACCGCGTTCACCTTCGACTCACCGGAAGCCGTTGAATGGCTCCAGATGTACATCGACATGGTCGAGGCCGGTACCGTGGACGAAAGCGTCCTGGTCACCGACAATGACCGCGTTGGTCTCGATCTCTTCATCTCCGGGCAGGCAGCCTTCTATGCCACCGGCCCCAACCTCATCCGCGAAGTGCGCACCAGCAACCCCGGCCTGTACGGTTACCTGGACGTTGTGAACGCTCCGGTTGGCAAGTCTGGCGTCGTTGGCAAGGGCCTCATGGCCATGTCGGTGAGCGCTGACACCAAGTTCCCGAATGCCGCGGTCGCCCTGGCGCAGTGGTTCACCAACGCCGAGAGCAATCTCGCCCTCTCCAAGCTGGCTGCGGTGTACCCCTCCACCCCCGCTTCCTACGACGATCCCTTCTTCTCCGCCGCCCCGGTTGCCATTGAAGACAGTGCCAAGCCGCGCGCGAAAGAATCCGTCTCCAAGCTGGCCGACATCGTCCCCAATGTTCCTGAGAAGCTCGCCGTAAACGAGATCGTGCTCCAGGAAGTCCAAAAAGCCATCTTCGACGGCAAAGATCCGCAGCAGGCGCTGACCGATGCGGTTACCGCTGCCAACGAGCTGCTGAAGTAGCAACATCCAATCCTGATCTGTAGTTTCTGGCTGGTGGAGCGGGCTAAGCGCCCGTTTCACCAGCCAGCCCCCAGGATTTGGCTTCAGGTGGAGGTCTCCAACCGATGACAAAGAAAAAAATCAACTTCACTCCGTATCTTTTCCTTGCGCCCGCGCTTTTGGTGATCGCCACCTTTGTGATATACCCCATTGGGGCCGTCTTTTACTACAGCTTCACCAAGTACAACATTGCCACGCCGCCGGTGTGGGTTGGGCTGGAAAATTACCAAAAGCTGCTGACGGACGAGATCTTCTGGCTGGCGCTGCGCCACTCATTCACCTACCTGCTGGTTACACCGATTCTGATCGTCCTGTGCATGATCCTGGCGATCATCGTGAACCGCAAGATCCCCGGCATCAACGCCTTCCGCGCCATTTACTACCTGCCGGTTGTCAGCGGCAGCGTGGCGGTGGGCATTGCCTGGCGGTTGATGCTGAGTACCAACGGCCTGTTGAACGGCCTGCTGCTTTCGATGGGGATCATTCAATCGCCCATCCAATGGCTCGCGGAACCGTCCCTCACGCTGCCCCTGGCCATGCTGCTCACCATTTGGATGGGCCTGGGCTACTACATGATGATCTTTCTCGCCGGGCTGCAGAATATTTCGGAAGATCTGTACGACGCGGCTTCGATCGATGGCTGTAACCCGATTCAGAAGCATCTGCACGTCAGTATCCCCGGCCTGCGCCCTCAGTTTGTGATGGTTGCGGTTGTTTCCAGCCTCGCCGCGCTGCAAGTGTTCAATGAGATCTACATCCTCACAGGCGGCCTGGGCGGTATCCTCAACAGCGGTGTGACGGTGGTCTTCTACCTGTGGCGCAAAGCGTTCCGCCTGCAGGAGGCCGGCATGGCATCCGCCATTGCCATCGTGCTGCTCCTGATTACCCTGGCATTTTCCGTGATCAATATTCGGCTCTTGGAACGCGGTACGGAGACGGAATAATGGAACTCGCAAAACCCACCTACCAGCCATACGCCGCGCTGCGCAAGCGCACCATGAAGAAAACCGGCGAAACCATTTTCTGGTACGCCGTGCTTACCCTGATCGCCGCCATGACGATCTTCCCCTTCCTATGGGTCTTTTTCACGTCCTTCAAAGGCCCCTCTGACCCGATCGTCTCCGTGCCGCCGCAGTTATTCCCGCGCGATCCAACCTTCGATAACTACATCCGCGTCTGGAACCAGCTTCCCATCCCCAGCTTCTTCATGAACAGCATCATCGTCTCTGTTTCCACGGTGATCCTCAACCTGCTGTTCACGTCGCTGGCGGCGTACCCCCTGGGCAAGATGAAGTTCAAGGGCCGCGATCTGATCTTCTTCCTGCTGCTGGCGACGTTTGTTGTGCCGCCGCAGCTCACCTCCATCCCCAGCTACGTGCTGGCGGTAAAGGTCTTCAAGTACTATGATTCGATCCTGGCGCTGATCTTCCCCAGCCTGGCGACGGTGTTCAACATCTTCATGCTCCGGCAGGCGTTCAAGGGCGTGCCTAACGATCTGATCGAAGCCGGGAAGATGGACGGTGCCAGCGAGCTGCGCATTTGGTGGAGCATCCTGCTGCCGGTGATCCGGCCCTCGCTGGCAACCGCGGCCATCTTCACCTTTGTCAACCAGTGGAACGACTTTTTCTGGCCCTCGCTCATGCTCCACACCCGCACGCACATGACCCTGCAAGTTGGGCTGGTTGCCATGCAAGGCATGATGACCTCCGACGCGCGCGGCATGGCAGCCGGTGTCACCATGACCGTGATCCCGATCATGATCTTCTTCATCCTGCTCCAGCGGCACTTTGTGCGCGGCCTGGGCGGCGCCGTGAAAGGCTAAGTATTTACCTATTGGTTGGATGACTACGTCATCCAACCAATAGGTAAATACAAAGAAAAAAACATTCGGCGAAAGGATTTATCTGTATGTCGCTGCATTCCGAAATCTACGAACAACCCGCCAGCCTGGCGCACCTTCTTGCCACCCAGCGCGAGACAATCGAACAGATTGCGAAGCACACCCGCGCGCGCGATCTCCGCTACGTCTTCCTCGCCGCGCGCGGCACCTCAGATAATGCCGGGCGCTATGCCAACTACCTGTTCGGCGCGCAGAACAGCCTGCCCGTTGCGCTGGCAACCCCTTCCCTGTTCACCTACTACGAGCAGCCGCCCCGCCTCCGCGACGCGCTGGTAGTGGGCATCTCACAGTCGGGGCAGTCACCAGATATCGTCAGTGTGTTGGCCGAAGGCAAGCGTCAGGGCTGCCTTACCCTGGCGATCACCAATGAACCGTCCTCACCCCTGGCGCAGATATCTGACTTCGTGATCGATTTGCAGGTGGGCAAAGAACTGGCGGTTGCGGCGACCAAAACCTACACCGGCGAGCTGCTGAGCATCGCCATGCTCTCCATCGCCCTATCCGGCGCGGAGCAAAGCTGGGATGCGCTGGCTCGCGTGCCGGGCTGGGTGGAAAAAATGCTCCAATCCGAAGAAAAGATCGCCCAGATGGCGCAGCGCTACCGCTATATGGAACAGTGCGTGGTGCTTGGACGCGGCTACAACTACGCCACCGCCTTTGAATGGGCACTTAAGATGAAGGAACTCACGTACGTGGAGGCCGAACCTTACTCCTCCGCGGACTTCAAGCACGGCCCAATTGCCATGGTGGAGCGCGGCTTCCCGGTGATGGCCGTCAACGTCACCGGCAAGGTGTACGTCTCGATGATGGGCACCCTCCGGCAGTTGCGCAATGAGTACCTGGCCGAGCTAATGGTAATCTCCAACGCCGAGGCCGCGCTGTCGCTGGCGCAGTCCAGCATCGCCATGCCCGCGGATATCCCCGAGTGGCTGACCCCCATCGCCGCCATTGTGCCGGGACAGTTGTTCGCCCATCACCTCACCATGGCCAAGGGCTACGACACCGAACAGCCGCGCAACATCCATAAGGTGACAGAAACGCATTAAATCAAAGCGATAACGAAGAAGCGCGGGCGTTGCTGCCCGCGCTTCTTCGTTATCGCTTCTTTGCATTCCACCCGCTGACGACTCGATCCTCGGGCTTACCGTCAGTCAGCGTCAGGCCGAAGACCCGGCCAAGTCTTTTTAGCATATCTTGGGCCTCCTTCACATCCCGCTGATCGTTGGCGGCATTCAAAATCTCGTCCGCCAGCCGTTCCAGCGCGCGAAGCGCGCCCGGGGTGTCGAGGTCATTCTCCATAGCCGCGTCAAAGTCGCGCAAAACGGCAGTCTGATCAAAAGCGCCGCCCTGCCCGCCTTGCACGCTTGCCGCGCGGTTGAGCTTATCTGCCAGCGCCTGGAATGCTTGCAAATCCGCTTCGTCATACGACCAGGGTTCGCGATAGTGGTGCGAACCCAGGTACAGCCGCAGCACGTCGGGCGAATAGGTTTTCAACAAGTCTCTGACCATAATCAGATTTCCCAACGACTTGCTCATCTTCTCCCCCTGGTAGCCAACCATGGCGGTGTGCATCCACACCCGCACGTATGGATCGTGCTCGCGAACAGGCTTCACCTGCGCGATCTCGCACTCGTGATGGGGAAAACACAGGTCCAAGCCGCCCCCGTGAAAGTCGACGGTGTTTCCCAGGTATTTGGTTGCCATCGTCGAGCACTCGATATGCCAGCCCGGCCGGCCAGGTCCCCACGGACTTTCCCAGGCCGGCTCGCCGGGTGCCTGGGCCTGCCACAAAACAAAATCCAGTGGATCGCGCTTGTTCGGGTCTTCGGGGCGGTTGCCGCGCTCATTGGCCACTTCCAGCATATCACCGCGCGGCAGGTGACTGAGCTGCCCGAACGCCGGGTAGCGGTCTACTTCAAAATAAACGCTGCCGTTCTTCTCGTAGGCAACTCCAGCGCTCAACAATGCTTCCACCGATTCGATGATCTCTGGGATCACATCCGTCGCGCGCGGATAAGCATCGGGCGGGCGGACATTGAGGGCGATCATGTCGGTGATAAAGTGATCCGTCCAGCGGTTGCCCAGCTCGCGCCAGTCCTCCCCCGTTTCTTTTGCGCGCTTCAAAATATCATCATCGATATCCGTCACATTCTGCGCGTACCGCACGGGGATATCTTTGCGTTCAAGGTAGCGGATAAGCTGATCATAAGAGATGTACGTAAACGCATGCCCGAGGTGGGTTGTGTCGTACGGCGTAATACCGCAGACGTAGATCGTGGCGCCGCTATCACGTAGCGTCACTTCTTCTACTGCCTGCGTACGGGTGTTGTAAAGCTTCATTCTCCTCCCTATTGAAGTACTTGGAAAATCTAGACACAGCAACGAGCCTGAGCCGCCACAGAAAGTCTATATAAATTATTATAGTAGTATATATCTATTTCCGGCCAGGTAGGTAATCAGTAATCCAGCGAGGGGCTGTCCAAAAAGAATATTTGGACAGCCCCTTGCTGGTAGGTGTGAGTGTTTTTGGGTCAATCCATCGACAATTCTCTATGACTTGCCCGCCACTCCTTACAATGCCCTTACAATCCGCCGGTACAAGCCTCGGCTTGTATAGACTACCGATATAAGTGATATAATCGATTACCAATACCAATTAGATTCTCAATATACACAATCACCTACACCTTATGTCAAAACATACTGGACGTATACTCCGTTTGTGCCTAGCGTTATGCATGCTGGCGATTGCGCTTCCTGTGCAGGCAGCAGCAGACGCAACCTATTACGTTGCCACCAATGGCAGTGATGCCTCTGGCAACGGTTCAACAAACCAACCATGGGGCAGCATCAGCTACGCCCTGCAGAAAGTGCCCGATGGCAGCCTGATTCTCGTGCGCCCCGGGACGTATACTGGCGAAGTACGCCTGCGAGGCAATTTTCCCAGGGGCGTCACCGTGCGCTCGGAAGTACCATACCACGCAAGACTGCGCTACAAAGGCCAGGCAGTGATCGCGAACGGCGATGTCTCCGGCATTGTGCTAGAGGGTTTCGATATCGCCCACAGCGGCCCGGGTGCAGGCCCGCTTGTCATCCACCTGAGCGGTTCCAAAAAGCTTGGCACGCTGCGCAACATCACCCTGCGCAACAACATCCTCCACGACAGCTTCAATTCTGACGTTTTGAAAATCGATGGCAGCGCGCAGAATGTGCTTGTAGAGGGCAACGTCTTCTACAACCAATCTGGCAGTGATGAGCACATCGACGTCAACAGCGCGCGTGATGTCATCATCCGCGGGAACATCTTCTTCAACGATTTTGCCGGCAGCGGTCGTCCCAACAACAACGACACGAGCAGCTTTATCGTGATCAAAGATAGCTCAGGCAATAATGATGAGCTAATCGGCAGCCATAACATTTTGGTCAGTGGCAACGTCTTCCTGAACTGGCAGGGGCTGGGCAGTTCCACCTTTATCATGATCGGTGAGGATGGGCACCCGTTCTTCGAAGCGCAAGATGTGATGGTAGAAAACAACCTGATGCTTGGAAACTCCCCCCATGAGATGCGCGCGTCATTAGCCGTTTACGGCTCCAGAAACATCACGTTCCGCAACAATACTGTCTCCGGTGACTTGCCCGCGTACGCCTACGCCATGTTGCTATCAAAAGCGGTCAGCAATCCATCCAATGAGAATGTCCGCTTTATGAACAACATCTGGGCGGACCAGACCGGGACGATGGGCGCGAGGAGCGGGCAGAACAACAACGACTTCTCAGACACCGATCCCAACCGGACAACCTCTTTTTCTATCGATCACAACGTGTATTGGAACAACGGCAAGACCATTCCATCAGACTCGAAAGATAAGGTCAATTACACCAACGATGCCAACCGTGTCGTTGGCGATCCGCGGCTGCCGCTGCCTGTTGTTGCAGCCCTGCCCCGCTGGAATGAGACCATCGGCAAGTTCGGCGATGGATCGAGCACCATTGCGGAGGCTTTCGTACGCCTTGTCAAAACCTACGGCGCCATCCCGGCGAACAGCGCAGCGGTGAAAGCAGCCGATCCATCAACCGCGCCCGCTTATGACATCCTCGGGCAGGCGCGAGGCAACAGCCCCGACGCCGGCGCCTACCAATCCATCCCGCAGGTGATCCTTGGCGGCCGCCCGGGGAATGGCTTTGTTTCACTCCACTGGCGTTTTGACGGAACGTTACCCGCGGATGCGACCTGGAACATCAGCTATACAAAGCCAGGAGGTGGCGGCGTGAATGTAGCAAGCGGCCTGCCAATTTCTACACGCGCGTACCATATCGATGGCCTCCCCAATTACGTTCGCTATAGCTTCACCGTCTCAGCCATCGCGGCTGGCGGGAACACGCTGTACACCAGCACAACCCAGTCTATGGCGACGGATATCTTCGTCTTCTTGCCCAGCGCGCGCAGGCCCTGATCAAGTTTCCACCTTCGGGGATGAACTGGTTTTCGCATGGCATACTGCGGGAGGGGTGGGTCTGAGGTAGCTTCTTCGGTGTTCTGCTAAGGCGCAGTCATCCCAAACCCAAACGGGAACAGCGGCGGATCGGATTCTGCGTTTTCCAACATGTTCCCCAGCGGAAGCTGATCCATCGAGTGCGGCCAGGTGTAAGGCAGCTTTCCGGTGAACGGCACGTCGCCAAACAGCACGTCCGTCACGCCCGCGCCCTCGGTGCCAGGCAGCCACGCCGCGACCCACGCATCCGCTTTCGGCAGCAGATCGGTGATGATCATAGGCCGCCCGGAGAGGATCACCACTACCAGAACCTTACTTCGCTCGCGCATGCGCTGGATGAGTGCCTGATCGAATGTGGAGAGCGAGAGATCAGCCCGGTCGCCTTCACCTTCGGCGTACGGCAGTTCGCCAACCACCGCGATTCCTACATCCGCCAGGCCTTCCGCATCTATAAACTCACCGCGCGGGTGGTAAACCAACGTTGTGCTCTTGTCGATTTCCGCCGCGATGCCTTCCAGAATGGTCGTGCCCGGGGTAATATCGTCCATTTTGCCCTGCCATTCGATCGTCCAGCCGCCGCACTGCATGCCAATATCATCCGCGCCCCGTCCGCCAACGAATATAGTTGCCGTATCTTTCGCAATCGGCAGCGCGCTGTTCTCGTTTTGCAGCAGCACCAGCGACTTCGCCACCGCTTCGCGCGCCAGGACCCGGTGTTCGTCTGAGCCTACCGCAGCAAGCAGATCGCGGTCCGTGTATGGGTTCTCGAACAGGCCTAGCTCAAATTTCACCGTCAAAATGCGCCGCACGGCGTCGTTAATGCGATCCTCAGATACATCACCGCGTTCTACCGCCTGGCTCAGCGTGCTGATAAAGGTCTTGTAGTCATACGGCACCATGATCATGTCCAGCCCGGCGTTAATCGACGTGACCACGTCATCGTAATAATCGCCCGGGAGCTGGTCGATACCCTTCCAGTCAGAGACCACGAAACCATCGAAGCCCAGCTCGCCTTTCAGCAGTTCGGTGACGAGCTGGTGGTGCCCGTGCATCTTCTCCTCGTTCCAACTGCTGAACGAGACCATCACGCTCCGCGCCCCGGCCTCGATGGCGGCTTCATACGGTGGCAGGTACAGCGCCCGCAGGGTAGCTTCATCCACCTGCATGTCACCCTGGTCGATCATGTAACTTCCGGTAGTAGAGGTTCCCCATTCTGTACCGCCGTCGCCAATGTAATGCTTGGCCGTCGCGATTGCCGCGCTGGGTTGGCGTAAATCCTCGCCTTGTAAGCCGCGCTGGTACGCTACGCCCAGCCGCGTGACCAGTTCGGTGTTCTCGCCGTAGCCCTCATACGCGCGTCCCCATCGGATATCCTGCGGCACAGCCAGCACGGGAGCAAAGTTCCAGCGGATGCCGGTGGCGGCCATTTCCTCGGCGGTGGCCTGCCCGATCTGCTCCATCAGGGTTGGGTCATCCGCCGCGCCAAGGCCAACGTTATGTGGGAAGATCACCGCGCCGTAGAGGTTGTTATGCCCGTGCACTGCATCCACGCCGTAGAGGATGGGGATTCGCAGCCGCGTATTGAGCGCCTGTTCCTGGTAGCTATCCACCATATCCGCCCACGCCTCAGGCGTGTTCGGCCTCGGCGACCCACCCCCGCCGCTCAGCACCGAGCCAATGAAATAGGTCGCCACATCCTTCGGTAGGATGCTGTTCTTCTCCACCTGGGTCATCTGTCCGATCTTTTCCGCCAGCGTCATCAGGCCCAGCAGGCTCTCCACCCGTTCCTGGATGGGATACTCTCTGTCCAAATAAGCGGGAATTGGGCCGGGCGGAACAGGCTGGGCATCCGAGGTCGAAATATGCGCGGGCGGTTCCACGGGCAGGGTCGGCGCGAAAGGCGTCGGCACTGCGCAACCAGCCAGCAGGGCAAGCAGCACGAGCCGGCAAACGAATTGTGTCCAACGGAAAGAGGTTTTCATAAGAGGCTCCAGGTGGTATACCGATATTATACGCAGTTCATACACAGAACCCCTTATTCGAATCTTCTCCCTCTGTTAGAATAGGAGCACCTCCCGAGATTTTTCTGTATATTGCCGTGCCGGGCGCGGCAATATACAGAAAAATCTCAAACCTCCATCTCACTTACCGGAAGGAACATCCGCACATGAAGACAGAGCAGGAATTGAAAGACCTCATCGCCCAGATGACGCTGGAAGAAAAAGCCGCGCTATGCACTGGCGCCAGTGCCTGGACTACGGCATCCGTGGAACGCCTCAGCATCCCCGAGCTGACGTGCTCCGATGGCCCGCATGGCGTTCGACGCCAGGCCGACGTGCACGAACTGGGCTCCTCGAGCCTGCCCGCCACCTGCTTCCCTACCTATTCCAGTATGGCATCCACCTGGGATCGCGACCTGATGCGCCGCGTTGGTGAAGCGCTGGCCGAAGAGTGCATCGCCCTCAATGTAGACGTACTGCTTGGCCCGGGCGTGAACATGAAACGCTCTCCCCTATGCGGTCGCAACTTCGAATATTTTTCTGAAGACCCGTATTTGGCCGGGGAAATGGCTGTCGCTATGATCGACGGCGTGCAGAGCAAGGGTGTTGGCACGTCGATCAAGCACTTCGCCGCCAACAACCAGGAGTTCCAGCGCTTCACCATCAGCTCCGAGGTAGATGAGCGCACCCTGCGCGAAATTTACCTGCCCGCTTTTGAGAAAGCCGTCAAGCAGAGCCAGCCCTGGACGGTAATGTGCTCGTACAACAAAGTCAACGGCACCTTCGCTTCTGAGCATCACTACCTGTTGACCGAGATCCTCAAAGAGGAATGGGGCTTCGATGGCCTGGTGGTTTCGGATTGGGGCGCGGTGCGCGATCGCGTCGCCGCCATGAAAGCCGGCCTGGATTGGGAAATGCCCGGCCCGCAAGAACGCCGTGTAAAGGCCGTGGTCACCGCGGTGCAAAACGGCACGCTGGATGAGGCCGTGCTGGATGAATCCGTGCGCCGAATCTTGCGCATCGTCTTTATGAGCAAGGATACCCCCAAGGGCGGCACGTTCGACGTGGACGCCCACCACGCACTGGCCCAGCAGGCCTCCGCCGAAGGCATCGTCCTGCTCAAGAACAACGGCATCCTGCCGCTCAAAGATCCCCAGCAGATCGCCGTGATCGGCCGCTCCGCCGAAGCGCCGCACTTCCAGGGTGGCGGTTCCTCGCACATCAAGCCCACCAAGGTGACGATCCCGCTCAAGGCGCTAAAATCGGTCGGGGATAACGCCGAGATCGCCTATGCCGAAGGCTACCCCGCTGACGATTCCATCCAGCAGGGAATGATCGACGAGGCGGTTGCGATTGCCCGCAGCGCCGAGGTGGCCCTGCTCTACATCGCCTTACCCACTTACAAGGAATCGGAAGGCTATGACCGCAAGGACCTCGACCTGACCAACCAGCAGGTGCTGCTGATCAAGGCCGTCTCCGCCGCGCAGCCCAACACGGTTGTCGTGCTCAACAACGGCTCGCCCGTAGTGATGAGCGATTGGATCGATGGCGTGGCCGCGGTGCTGGAAGCCTACATGATGGGCCAGGCGGGCGGCGGCGCGATTGCCGACGTGCTCTTTGGCCGCGTGAACCCTTCCGGCAAGCTGGCCGAGACCTTCCCCATGCGCCTCAGCGACACCCCCTCCTACACCAACTTCCCCGGCGAACTGGGCAAGGTGCATTACGGCGAGGGGCTCTTCATCGGCTACCGCCACTACGATACCCGCGGGATCCCGGTGCTGTTCCCCTTCGGCCACGGCCTGAGCTACACCACCTTCGAATACAGCAACGCGAAACTCTCGAGCGAGACCTTCAGTGACGCAGACGGCCTGACCATCTCCGTAGACGTGACGAACACGGGCAAAGTGGCAGGCAAAGAGGTCGTGCAGATCTACGTCCGCGACCCCAAATCCACCGTGATCCGCCCGGCGAAGGAGCTAAAAGGCTTTGCCAAGGTTGCCTTACAACCCGGCGAGGCCAAAACCGTCACCATAGCGCTGGATTCACGTGCCTTTGCCTTCTATCACATTGAATACAAAGACTGGGTCGCCGAAGCGGGCGAATTTGAGATCCTGATCGGCGCATCCGCCGCGGATATTCGCTGTACGCTCAAGGCTACCATGCAGGCAACCCGCGATCTACCCACCTTGCTGGATAAAGAGTCGACCATCAGCGAGTGGATGGCCGATCCGCGTGGGCGCGTCGTCTTCCAGCCGATGTTCGAGCAGATGCAAGCCTCCATGCGCCGCACCATGGGCGGCGACGGCGAGATGGGGATGACGGACGTCATGGATATGCTCAACGACATGCCGCTGATGAGCGTGCTGATGTTCCAGGCCTCCAAGCTTCCCCAGCACCCCGAAGATATGGTAGCGCACCTGCTTCAGCAGGTGCATGGGATGAAGTAAATGAATCTGGGCGTATTTGCCGCACTTCG
>JAEYTI010000005.1 GCA_023434145.1 Chloroflexota bacterium
AATAAAAATGCTTCCGCAAAAACCAGATGCCAATTTATTGGCGCTAATTTTTGAGCAAATTGCTCGTTTAGGCGCGATTCATCCGCTTTCTCATCCTTCCCATACTCCATAATTGGCGAAGGTATTGACAAACAACAACACAAATCATTTTTTAGATAAGTTTTTCGCTTAGAAGCCCAGTTCTTTGAGAATTTCCGACTCTTTCCGCGCCTTGTCGTGACCATTGCCGCCCTTCAGCTCGCGCCAGAACTGCTCGTTGTAGCGCCGCGAGCGCACCGGGATCGGCATGGGCACGCCCCAACCCAGCAGCAGCACTTCTTCTTTCGGCTGCAAACGCGCCAGCATGCCGCGCAGAGCATCTTTGCTCGCCAGGCCCGAAAGCACCGCCTGAATATCCAGATCATCGCCCAGCCAGCCGCAGATGCGCGTGCCGAGCTGTGACATGACCTCATCGTAGATCTGCGACGGTCGCTGATCGATGATCAACAGGGTAACGTAGTACTTGCGCATCTCACGCGCGATGGTGGAGAATGCCGTCTGCGCTGCCATTTCACGGTTCAGCAGTTTGTGTGCTTCTTCAACCGCCACGACCAGCGGGCGTGGCTCTTTCTTGGCCTTGCCCGAGCGGTAATCGTTGGTGGTATCTTCCCACCGTTCGCGGATCTGCCGGGTGAGCATGTTGGTCACCAGCAGGTAGTCCAGGTCGCTCTCGTGCTTGCCAAACGATAGCACCACGTGCCGCCCGCCTTCTAGCGAGTTAATGATCTCGCGGACGGTGTTGGTGGCGGGATTCTCCACGATGTAGGGCAGTGTGAACAGCCGCCCCAGCTTCTGGTGCAGGCCTGCCGCCGCCATGGTGTTCACGCCTGCTTGCATGGCCCAGTGCTCAACGCTGTCGGGCGCGGGGACCTTTTTGCCATCCTCTGCCTCGATTAGCGCGCCGGGTCGCATGCAGCGGAACGCCCGGAACCAGTTGGCTTGCCCAAAGCTGTGCACCAGCGCGTTGAGCGTGGTGGAAGTTGTTTCGCGAAGGTTCAGCTCGCGGGTTAGCATTTCAATGTCGCCGGGTGTGATGTCGCGCTCGGCAACTTCCAGTTGGAAATCGGGCGTCATCCCGCGAACGGTGCTATCGCGACCCAGGCCCACCATACGCACCTTACTGGGGAACTTGCTGCGCAGGCCAGGTACCGCCTGGTTGGTGTCCGAGGCGGTGTCGTCCGGGCCGTACTCGTTGTGCATGTCGAAGATCAGCACCGACGATTTGTCGTGCTGGATCAGCCCGGCCAAAATAATGCGGGTGAGGAACGACTTGCCCGTGCCGGTTGCGCCAAAAATGCCCGAAGAGCGCTGGACGAACTTGTCCAGATCGATGCACACCGGGTGTGCCTGCTCGCGGGTGTAGCCGATAATGAAGTTGCCCTTTTCGCCGGGGTCACCGAAGATTTCGGCTACGTCGCCAGCCTCTGCGCGGTGTACCGGGGCATGGTGCGCCGGAATCGTCTTGATTGGGATGGGATGGGGGGCATCGGGATGCGCTTGCCGCCACTCCGCGTATCGCGGATCTTCTAGCTCGGGGCCGCGTTCTAGCATCAGGGCGGGCATTACTTCCAGGTTGGTAAAGAGCGTCTGCCCGTGCAGTAGTTTCGCGAGCGGACCGGGCATGCGAATTTCACTCTGCTCATCGGCAAACCGCGGGTCGGTTGCCCCCAACTGCAAATCGGTCACCAGGCCGTAAAAACGCCAGTCGCCGCTGTCTACAATTACAAACGAGCCTTCCTGCACTTCCTGCGCGTTCACGGTGAGCCGCACGCGCAGATTTTCCTTCAACCCGCCGCCCACGACATATCCGATGTTCTGTTCTTGCTCCATCATGCCCCCTTTACCACGTCACCGTATCCGATACTGCGCCCAGCACGCTCATCAGTGTTGGGTAATCGTCGCGCAGCAGCACGATCAATTCCTTCACAGCATCACCAGCCCAATCACATTTGCCGCGGTCCAGGTGATAACCGTGGCACAGCTTAATGTGTGCCGCCAGCAACTCGCAGACGGGGAGTTCGGTGGCGCGCAGCACGTGCCGGAAGTAGCCAAACCGCCCGGCCTCGGTGAAAGCGCACGCTTCTTTTGGCCCGCATACGTAAATTGCATCCAGGCTCAGCGGCGGGCGCGGCGGGATCAGGTGATAAATCTGCCCCATCTGGCGGTAGCCCACGTGTAGCACGCTCACCTCCACGGGTACATTACGGTTCTCGCGGTTATCGCGGATTACGTCTTCGTCGATGCCCTCGGCGGTGACAAGCTGGCGTACCAGGCCGTCGTCATTGATGCGGATGTCATAGATCAGCCCGTAGATGCTGTAGTTTTCGTCCAATGGGATGCGCACCAGGCCGCCAAAAGCCGGAACGCTGCTCTGCGACACCCGGCATCCGACCACGCATTCGGTCGTCCCTGCGCGCAGTAGTCGTCCAATTTCAATTTCGCTCATCGTGACCTCGTGTGGTTGGAACTGGAGTCTTTCGCTAACTGTTTGTTCGACCGGTCGTCAACAAAGACGCCCTGCTTGCGCAGTTCGGCAGCAATCATGGTTTCTAGCTGATCGCGCTCATCAAACGAGATCACGGCGATCTCGTGGGCACGGTGCAGCACGTAAGGGTAGGGGCGCGCGCCCAAATGGTGCGACTGGGCCACCAGGCAGCCGTGCAGCAGGTTCAGCAGGCGCTCGTTCTCCGCTACCCAAAGCGGAATTTCTACTCTTGCGATGTAAGGATGGTTCTCGCGCCCAACGTTTAGATAGAAGAAATGGAGCGCCAACCGCCCGCTGAATCCCCTTCCGGCACCCGCGTGAATGGCAAACACTGCCGAACGGTCGCCGGGCTTGAGCAGGTCGTGGAAGAGAAATTCATCGCGGATGTGCAGCAAGGGACGATCAATCCCGGCTTGATCGAACTTCCCGCTCCGTTTCAAGATGACCAGTTCCAGCAATCGAATGACAAGATCGCCGCGCGGACGGTCTACGTAACCGGCAGTGGCGACATCCATCGCCGCCAGGTCTTCCAGCACGCCTTGATATTTTTCAAGCTCTGTCTCAAATTCTCTGGAGCCTTTTGCATCTCGGAAAAGCTCCAGCGGACCATCGGTGAGTGTGATCACCGGCCCCGGTTCGCTGCGCGCCAGGGAGACCAGTTCCTGACGCTCGGCCAGATCGCGCATCAGCGCCACCAGATCATCGGTCAGCGGGCTGCCCGAAGCGGTATAGAGGTCTTCCTGAAACATCAGCCGGCTGCGCACCTGCTCCGTCAGCGACTGCCCCTGACCGGGCCGCATCTGGATGACGCCGACGTTGATCGCGCCAAACTCCACCATTCCGTGCCGGTCCGGATTGATCTGTGAGCCGTCCGCGGCCAGCAGTGCATAGGCTTCCTCCATAGGCGGGGCTTGCACGTGCCAATCGAGCGCTTCGCGGAAGGGCCGGGCGCAGCGCAGTTTTGGATTCCCTGCCGCCGCGACTTCGACCAGTTGGTCAAGTGTATCCAGCTCGTAGGCGATCAGATGAAACACATCTTCTGCCAGCATATGAAGCTGGCGCTGACGCTGCACCTGCTGTGGAAGTTGTTTGCCCATCTCGCGGATTTGCTGGAGCGCCTGTTGGTAATTAACCGGCAATGGTCACCTCAAGTCTTTAGGAAGTTTGACAGTAATTGGTGTGCTGGGTGCTGCAGCACCCAGCACACCAATTACTGTCAAACACTTGGTAGTGTGTCGAACAAATGTTTAGTTGATTATACAGAAAAAGCGAAGCCTGAAACAAGCCGGGCAGGGAAATTCACAGGATTGTTATGTTTGCCAGCAGGGTTGACAAGCTATATACCGTTCGGTATAATACTGGCATGGATAACCGCACTGCACTGCTTCACTGCGCGCTTGAGATGTTTGCCAGCAAAGGCTACGAGGCGGTTGGCGTGCAGGAGATCGTTGATGCCGTGCACGTAACTAAGCCCACGCTGTACCACTACTTTGGCAGCAAACAAGGGCTCTTGCAATCGCTGCTGGATGAATACGGCGGGAGGCTGAACGATGCCGTACGTGCAGCCAGCGATTATCAGGGCGATCTTACCGGCTCTTTGACCAAATTGGCGGGTACATACTTTCAGTTTGCCCATGAGAACCCAACCTACTACCGCATGCAGCTTGCCATGTGGTTTGCCCCGGTAGAAAGCGAACCGTTTCAACTGGTTTCCTCGCTGAACGAGCGGCAGCACGGCATGGTAGAAAACATGTTTGAAGCCGCCGCGAAGGATCACGGAAATATGCGTGGGCGGCATACGCTGTATGCAGCCGCCTTTATCGGACAGATCCACACCTGCATTGGGCTTTGGCTGAACGGTTACGCCGATCTCAACGATGAACTGGTGTACCGCGTCGTCCACCAATTCGAGCACGGAATTTACTCATAGAGATTTTGTAACTGCTCGGCTCTGCCGGGCAGTTGCGTCCGAATCGTTCCCTTCGGGAGCTAACCTTCAGATAGGCGGGCGAAGCCCGCGACTCGCGAATAACAGAAACTGCGATTGAGCAGGCACAAGAATTTTTTATCCTGAATGGAGTGGATGCCATCCCATTCAGGATAAAAAATCTCTATACTATACCTACCAGTAGGTAATAGGAGGAAAAGATGAGTCATTGGATTAAAAGCAGCATTTTTTATCACATCTACCCGCTGGGGTTCTGCGGGGCGCCGAAGCAAAACGACTTCACCGCTGCGCCGGTGGAGCGGTTGTCGAAAATCGAATCCTGGCTGGATCACATACAAAGTCTGGGCGCGAATACCATTTACCTGGGCCCGCTGTTCGAGTCGACCCGGCATGGCTATGATACCGCCGACTACTACCACGTCGATCGCCGTCTGGGTGACCGTGCCACCCTGCGTCGTTTGAGCGAGAACATGCATCGGCGCGGTATGCGGTTAGTGCTCGATGGCGTCTTTAACCACGTTGGACGCGATTTCTGGGCCTTCCGTGACGTGCGCGAGCGCGGGCAGGCTTCTCCCTATCAGGATTGGTTCCGCGGGCTGTCTTTCCAAGGCAGCAGCCCATACGGCGATCCGTTCACCTACGAGAGTTGGGCCGGGCACTATGATCTGGCTCGGCTGAACCAGTCGAACCCGGCGGTGCGCGAGCACCTGTTTGAAGCGGTGCGCATGTGGGTGGAGGAGTTCAACATCGATGGCCTGCGCCTTGATGTAGCCGATAACCTGGAGCCAGATTTCATGCGCGCGCTTTCCGCGTTTTGCAAGAGCCTGCGCCCGGATTTCTGGCTGATGGGCGAGGTGATCCACGGTGATTATCGCGGCTGGGCCAACCCACAGATGCTCGATTCGGTCACCAACTACGAGTTGTATAAAGGCCTCTATTCCAGCCACACCGACCGCAACTACTTTGAACTGGCATATTCGCTCAATCGCCAGTCCGGCGAAGCGGGTATGTACCGCGACAGCCTGCTCTACACCTTTGCCGATAACCACGACGTAGACCGTGTGGTGGAAAAGTTAAAAGATCCCGCCCATCTTTACCCCCTCTACCTGCTGTTGTTCACCATGCCCGGTGTTCCCAGTATCTATTACGGTAGTGAGGGGGGCATCGGTGGCAGGCGTACCGAGCACAGCGATGAGGAACTGCGCCCCTGCCTGGATTTGGCGCAACTCCAACAAGCCGCTCCGCACCCCAATCTGGCGCATACCATTGCCCGGCTGGCGGCGCTGCGGCATGAAACGCCCTCTCTGCGCGCGGGATCGTACCACCAGCTTGATGTACGCTCCGAGCAGATGGCCTTTCTCCGCCAATCAGAGCAGGGCAGTGCGGTGATCGCGGTCAATATGGCGGCATCCCCGGCTGCGCTCGATCTGCCGCTGCCAGATGGTGTGTACACAGATGCACTGGAGCCGGGCAGCCGGTTCACGGCGGAAGGCGGTCGAATGCGCTTATCCGTGCCCGCCTGCTGGGGTCGTGTACTCTTGCCTGCCGGATAATATAATTTCAAGGTAACTGCTCAGCCGCAGGGGCTTTTATATGCATCGGACGCTCGTATTGCGAACTACTGCTTCGCCCGCCTGAAAAATCTTTTTTTGGAGTTTTGAAAACGCTTCGCGTTTTCAAAACTCCAAAAATCAATTCTTGGGCTCCCGCAGGGAGCGTTTCAAATGCATTCGCCCGGCAGGGCTGAGCAGTTACGTTTCAAGGAGTATTGGGTGGACTAGCCGCCCAATACTCCTTGAAACACGCGTTTCTTTCCGCGGGAACTTTTCTCAATACGGATTCGTCTACAGACCAGAAGACAACACGATTACCATTCGTATGGAGAGGAGAACTACCCATGAAGAAGTTTGTAATGATGATCGGTTTGGTGGCGCTGCTGGTGCTTTCTGCCTGCTCGCCCGCCGGTGAAACCGCCACGAATTTGAACGCCAACCAACCGGCGTCTCAGAATGCCGCGCCTGCTCAACAAGATATCCCGAACCAGCCGCGCACCATCAACGTTACCGGCTCAGGTCAGGTTACCCTCGCGCCTGATATCGCTTACGTTTCTGTTGGCGTGCAGACCATGTCGGAAAATGTGGGTGACGCGCTCCAACAGAACAACCAGAGTGCGCAGGCAATCACTGCCTCGCTGACCGAGCTGGGCATCGAACCGAAGGATATTCAGACCTCCAGCTTCAACATCTACCCGCAGCAGCAGTACGGCCCCAACGGTGAGATTACTTCGACCAGCTACAACGTCAACAACTCCGTTTACGTCACCGTCCGTGATCTGCAAGTTTTGGGCAGCTTGTTAGACGTGGTCGTTCGCTCGGGCGCTAACAGCATCAACGGCATATCCTTTGATGTGGCTGACAAGACCGCTGCGATGACCGAGGCTCGCCGCCTGGCTGTAGAAAGCGCGCGCGTGCAGGCCGAAGAACTGGCTTCCGCCGCCGGGCTTGGCCTTGGCGAACTGTACTCGATGAGCGCCTACACCACTGGCAGCCCGGTCCCGTTGTACGAAGGCCGCGGTGGCATGGCGATGGACGCGAGCCAGGTGCCGCTGTCCGCCGGTCAGCTCATCATCCGCGTTGAAGTGAGCGCCTCGTACCTCATCCAGTAACGCCACCGATTTAAGAAATTTGGGAGTTTTTGTCGCACGTATTGCGACAAAAACTCCCATTCTCCTATATTGATACTTTGTTGTATCCTTGTGCGTGGCCAACGAAGTTGGCCACGCACAAGGATACAACAAAGTTCGAACAGCTTTTTTGCTAGTAGGGGATGTAGCTGATGCGCCCCAGCTTATCCAGCCGGTGCGTAGCATGGATGCGCCGGACGGTACCCGTTAGCCCGCGCACCACCAGGCTTTCCGTCGTGGCGCCGTGGGCGAAATAATCCACGCCTTTCAACAGGTCGCCGTTGGTGATGCCTGTGGCCGCGAAGAACACATCGTTTGACGAAACCAGGTCATCCATCATCAGCACCTTGTCGAAGTCGTAGCCCATCGCTTTGCCGCGCGCTAACTCCTCATCATTACGCGCCACCAGCTTACCCTGGATGTTCCCGCCCATCGCCCGCATCGCGCACGCCGCAAGGACACCCTCGGGGCTGCCGCCGATGCCAAGCAGCACATCGATCCCCGAGCCAGGCCAGGCAGTCATCAGGGCGCCGGCCACGTCACCATCGGGGATCAACCGGATACGTGCGTTGGTCTGCTCGCGCACCTCGGCGATGAGCTTTTCGTGCCGCGGGCGGTCGAGGATGACGACTGTCAGGTCTTCTACGTCTTCACCCTTTGCTTTTGCGATGGCCCGCAAGTTATCAGCGACTGGGGCATTCAGATCCACAACATCATGCGCCTCGGGGCCAACCGCGATCTTATACATATACATCGCGGGGCCGGGGTCGAACATGGTTCCGCGCGGTGCCAGCGCCACGGTGGCGATGGAATTTCCAATGCCGTTCGAGAGCGGGCGCGTGCCGTCAATGGGGTCCACGGCGATATCTAACGCGGGTGGATTGCCGGTGCCCAGGTGTTCTCCGTTGAAGAGCATAGGCGCTTCATCTTTCTCACCTTCTCCGATTACGATCACCCCATCCATTTCAATGGTATTCAGAATCAACCGCATTGCATCAACGGCGGCCTTGTCGGCGGCAATTTTGTTGCCCCGCCCCATGTGGCGTGCAGCGCCCAGTGCGGCGGCTTCTGTAACGCGTACCAGGTCCAGCGCCAGGTTGCGCGTTGGCGATTCCTTATCCTTATGATTTCGGATCGGGGGTTGCACAATATCGTCGGTCATTTATCCCTCCTAGGATAGGTGATGAGGATGTTAACCGTGCGTATTTACTTGTAAGGGTTTTGTTTGATCGACCGCTAAATGGGGCGTGCAGGTCGCCACAGGCGAGCTACAGCCAGAGCAGATGAATCATGTAGTAACCAATGGGGGCTGCCCACAGCCAGGAGTCAATGCGATCCATGATACCGCCATGACCGGGCAGAACTTGGCTGGCATCCTTAACACCCATACCACGCTTGAGCATGCTTTCCCCCAGATCGCCCAAGATGGTCAGCGCGCCGATCACCATGCCGATGAACAAACCGTGATAATACTCGATCGCCGGCGTGCGCATGTTCCATAACATTGCCAGCAGCATTGTTCCAAGCGCGGCGGCAATGACCCCACCAAAGTATCCCTCCCACGTCTTGTTCGGGCTAACGCGCTTGCTAATCTTATGCTTACCAAAAGCCCGCCCCACGAAAAACGCGGCGCTGTCGGCGATTCCGGCAGCGGGAACAACCAGCAGCACCCACCAGAGGCCCTCGGGCAGGTTGCGGATGGAGACGAGATACCCGCCCAGCCACCCCAGGTAGAGGATTCCACCCAGCGTGATGTTGAAATCAAGGGCGGAGGTATTGAGACCCTTTTCCTGGTGCGCCACCTGCACCGTCATGGCAACCAGTACAAATACGCTAATCAGCCAGTCAGAACCTTCAAAGCCGGACGCCTGCCGCATCAGCAGCAGTAGGGCCGTGCCGCCAACCAGCACGGGCAGCGAAGGCCGGTAACCACCCTGAGCAAACATGTGCCAGTATTCCCAGGCGGCAAAGCCTAATAATGCAGCCAGCGCCACCGCGAGGAACCAACCACCCAACCAGGCAAACAAAATAGCCACGGGGATGATAATGATGGCAACGAGGAGGCGCTGGGCCAGCATGGTGGGTCTATGCGTATTCGTCAGAAGAAGGGAGCACCAGGCCAAAACGGCGTTCGCGGCGGCCATATTCGGTCAGTGCCTTTTGTAGTTCCTCACGATCAAAATCTGGCCAGTACGTATCAGTAACGTACCATTCTGAATACGCTGCTTGCCAGATTAAGAAGTTGCTGATGCGCATTTCACCAGAAGTGCGAACGATCAGGTCGGGGTCGGGAATGCCGGCGGTGAACATGTACTGGCCAACCAGGTCGGGCGTCACTTGCTCCGCAGGCACACCATCCGCGATGATCTGGCGGATGGCGCAGGCGATTTCATCTCGTCCGCCGTAATTAAAGGCCAGATTCAGAGTCAGGCGGTCATTATTGCGTGTAAGATCAATGGCGCGCAAGACTTTCTCCCGCAGGGCTTCCGGCAGGGCGTCTAGATGCCCGATGTGCCGGAGCTGCACCCCTTCTTCGTTGAGTTCTTCCAATTCCTTGTCAATCACATCTTCCAGAATATGCAGAAGGCCCTCAACTTCCTCTTTTGGGCGGCCCCAGTTCTCGGTGGAAAAGGCATAAATGGTCATATATTTAACGCCAAACTCCACGCAGGCACGGATTACACGGCGCAGGTTCTCGGTACCAGCCTGATGACCGGCCAGCCGCGGCATACCGCGTTTTGCGGCCCACCGTCCATTGCCGTCCATAATAAACGCCACGTGCGTTGGCAGTTTTTGATTCGTTTCAGTTTCCACCGGTGCGGGTTTTGCTTCTTGCAAGGCTTAAACCTCCATGATTTCCTTTTCTTTATGCTGCCCTACGGAATCGATCTCTTGAATAAAGCGGTCCGTCAGCTTCTGCAGCTCTTCTTCCGCCTTCTTCAGATCGTCTTCCGAGATCATTTTTTCCTTCTCAAACTCGCGCAGATCTTTGATCAGGTCGCGGCGCACGTTGCGTACGGCGACGCGAGCTTCTTCCAGGCGTCCGTGGACGACCTTCACCAGGTCGCGGCGGCGCTGCTCGGTAGGAACGGGCAGGTTCAGGCGGATGACTTTTCCGTCGTTGTTGGGGGTCAGGCCGAGGTCAGAGGCCAGAATGCCGCGTTCGATTGCTTTTAGTGTGGTTGCATCGAATGGGCGGATGAGCAGGGCGCGTGGCTCTGGCACGCTGATGTTGGCAAGTTGAACCAGGGGGACCGGTGCTCCATAATACTCAACCTGCACGCGCTCGACCAGCGCTGGCGAGGCGCGGCCCGTGCGGATGCCGGTGAGGTCGTCTTCGAGAGATTGGATCGCACCTTTCATGCGAGTATCGGCTTCTTTGATCGTTTCCTTTATCACAGTGACCTCCTGTCGGGTTTCCTCCTGCGGGATGCAAGGCTGCACTTCGGTCGCGTATACTTGCCGCAGCCGCCTTTAAGCATACCTTAAATTGTTGAATTTCGCTATCCTATCGGGAATAAGTTTGGAACAGTATGAGGGACTGCATGTACATGCAGTCCCTCATACCCGGTGTTGCAGGTTGTGCGAGCTACCACATAAAACACAAACATAATTGCCCAGCCGCAGGGACTATTTCTGTGAATGGCGGGCTTCGCCCGCCTGAAGAAGACTTTTTGCGAGTTTTGAAAACGCGGAGCGTTTTCAAAACTCGCAAAATATTTTACTCAGGCTCCCAAAGGGAGCGATTCGAGAGCAGCCGCCCGCCAGGGCTGAGCAGTTACACACAAACGCTGCTTAACGGTTACCGTTTGTGTTTGTATTCCTGGGTGGCGAATTTCACCGTATCCAACCCCAGCGTAGCACATTTGGGCCGCGTCTTTACCAGCTCGTCACTCAGCATCTCGGAAATAACCTTGTAATCCAGGTTCTCGATTTGCTCTACCGTGTATCCTTCCAGCAGCTCGGTCAGCATAGATGCAGCCGCCTGGCTGATGGTACACCCCTCACCGGTGTAGGTGACCTTTTCTAGCCGGTCGTCGTTGAATTTCAGGTACATGGTGATAATGTCGCCGCAGCCGGGATTGCCCCCTTGCAATGATACGTCAGCATCTTCTATCTCGCCGTAGTTGCGTGGGTTCTGGTAGTGGTCGAGGATCAGTTCCAGTGCCTCGGATCGGTCCATGCTGGGCTAGGCTCCTTCCCCCTTTTCGATTGGCGCGCCGACCAGGTTGCCCCACTCGGTCCACGATCCATCATAGTTGCGCACGTTCTGGTAACCCAGCAGGTATTTCAGCACAAACCAGGTGTGAGAGCTGCGCTCCCCAATGCGGCAGTAGGCAATCACTTCATCCTGCGAGTTGACACTTTGCGACTCGTACAGCTCGCGCAGTTCCTCCGCCGGCTTGAAGGTGCCGTCCTCGCGCACGGCCTTCGACCAGGGGATATTTTTCGCGCCCGGGATGTGCCCGCCCCGCATCGCACCTTCCTGCGGGTAGTTGGGCATGTGCAGCATCTCGCCGGTGAACTCCTGCGGCGAGCGCACGTCGACCAGCGGGCGTTTTTCGAGCACGTGGTGCATCACATCATCGCGGAATGCACGAATGGTGGGGTTTGCTTCCATTGCCTGGTATTGGGTGGGCGGATATTCGGGCACTTCGCGGACCATCGGGCGGCCTTCCGCCACCCACTTGGCTCGCCCACCGTTCATTATCTTTCCGTTCTTATGGCCGTAATATTCGAACAGCCACAGCGCATAACAGGCAAACCAGTTGTTTTTGTCACCATAAAACACTACAGTCGTATCGTTAGCGATGCCAACTTTCCTGCACAGGCTCTCAAACTCCTGTTTGGTCAGGAAATCGCGCCGAACAGGGTGCTGCAGAGTGGTAAACCAGTCTACTTTTACCGCGCCTGGAATGTGACCGGTTTCGTACAACAGGTAATCTTCATCTGATTCTACCAGCCGCACGTTGGGATCGTTCAGATGCTCGGCTACCCATTCCGTTTCTACAAGATACTCAGGATGTGCATACATCGGGGTTCATCCTTGGAATTTTAAGATTTTCACTATACAAATTATAATAAAACGACCTTTAATGTCAAGTTTGCGCGAATCCTTGTTGCATTTCAGTTTGTGGGTGTTACCGGTTCTCAGCCTGGTGATGCTGACCATCACCAGGCTGAGAACCCGAAATTGGAATACAGCCTGTTCCCCAGTGCTCTATCTGATCTGTATACTTCTTTGATTAATTTCATTGAAAAGTTACGAGGTTTTGTATTAAGATATAAACTAGTGCTCTGTCAACTGTCATTTTCATATTTGTTTGCGGCGCATAGCGCCGCAAACAAATATGAAAATCAGCTTTGACAGACTACTAGGGAATTACCTGGGCAAGTGTGGGGTTGTCTATTTTGTGCGGAGATTGCGCAGAAAATCTCTCGTTAGGACCCAACGAGCCTGAGCAGTCGCGATGGTAGGAAATAAGGAAACGACGAAGGGCCGAGTGACATACCATGAATGACAAAATGCCCGGCTCAGGGGGATCGCAGGCGCCTGGAGCAGATGACACTTCGAATCCCAGAGGAAAACTGAAAATCTTTTTCAGTTATGCCCCGGGGACTGGCAAGACGCTTTCGATGCTGGAAGACGCCTTCCGCCACCAGCAGGAGGGGAAAGACGTGGTGGCGGGCTTTGTAGATCCCTCTGGCGACCTGCTTACCCTGCAGCTTCTCGAAAAATTTGAGGTCTTACCCCAGCGGGTGGTAACCGGTTCGGGGATCATGTATCATGGCATGGATCTGGACGCGCTGCTTCGCCGACGCCCCCAGCTCGCTCTGGTAGATAATCTGGCTCGCAGCAACCCGCCCGGGCTGCGGCATGAATCGCGGTATCTCGAAGTCGATGAGCTGCTCAATGCGGGGATCGATGTGTATACAACCCTCAACGTTTACCAGCTCGAAAGCCAGGTGGATGCGGTTGCCTATTTAACCGGTGTTGTTGTTCACGATACGATTCCCGACCGTTACCTGGACGCCGCAAACCAGATTGAAATGGTCGATCTGCCCCCGCAGGATTTGCTGGAACGCTACCGGAACGGAAGCATCCCGGTCTCCCCACGCATACAGTTGCAAATGGAGAAGTTTTTCCAGCCTAGCAATCTGTTTGCCCTGCGCGAGCTGACGCTGCGCTACGTGGCCCGCCGCTCGAACACATTTATGCGCGGGCTAATACAAGGAACCGAGCTCTCATCCGCGGAAGCAGGCGCATCGCGATTGCTGGTGTGCATTGGAAACAGCCCCAGCAGCGGCAGCCTCATCCGCGCCGGGCGCCGCATGGCGGATGAAACACGATCTGATTGGACGGTAATCTATGTGGAATCGCCGGACCAGTTCGACGATTCGGAGGTACAGCAGACGGCGGTGGCGCAGTATCTGCGGCTTGCCGAGATGTTGGGCGCACAGGTAGAGACGGTCACCGGGAGGTCGGTTCTTTCGGCGATACGCGAGTACGTGCAGAAACACAACATCCGCAGAATTATGATCGGGCGCTCTGAACGCCGGCCCTGGCAGCGAATTTTTGGCGTTTCTTTGGCCGAGCAGCTCATGCGCGACAACCCGATGACCAGCGTCTATATCGTTGGCTCGGATCACACCCCCAGGCCCTTCTCGCGTGTGGGGCTCGGCGATTGGCTTTCGAAGATGCAGTTTTTGGGCAGCCTGGCGCTGGTGATTCTGCCTACCATGCTTGGTATTGCGCTAACGCCGGGCGTCATCTCTCGCTCGGCCAACCTCATTATGCTGTATTTGCTGTCAGTTGTGATCGCTTCGGTTTTCTTCGGGTTGATACCGGCGTTGCTGACGGCAGTACTTAGCGTGCTGGCGTTTGATTTTTTCTTCGTACCGCCGATCTATCAGTTGTTTTACTTTGCGCCCGAAAATGGAATTACCTTTCTGGCACTGCTGACCATCAGCATCATTATCAGCACGCTGGTCTCGCGCGAGCGGGTGCTTTCACGGGCGGCGCAGCGGCGCGCTGAACAGGTGACACGCCTCTATGAATTCAGCCGCGATCTGGCCACCGCGGTGGATATGGAAGATATTCAAAAGACGATTCTGCACCACGTTCACCGCACCTTTGACCGCGACATGGTAATCTTGCTGCCGCGTAATGGACAGCTTGTGCTGAGCGCCGCCGAACAAGGCAAATCGCTCGACATGAGCGAGCTCACCGCCGCCGAATGGGCCTTTCAGCAGGGGCGGCCCGCGGGTAATAACACCGGCACGTTCTCCTATGCGGCATATCGCTACTTTCCGTTGGAAACCAGCCGTGGCATCATTGGCGTGATGGGTGTGCGCATGAGCGACCGCATGGGAGGCGGCCTGCCCGAATTGCATCCCGAGCAAATGCGCATGCTGGGTACATACGTTGCCAAGGTGGCAGCCTCGATAGAGCGGGCATTGTTTGCCGAAGAGGCAAGCCAGGCTGAGATTCTGCGCGCTACAGATAAGTTGCAAACGGCGCTGCTCAATTCTATCTCGCACGATTTGCGAACCCCGCTGGCATCCATCACTGGCGTGCTCTCGAGCCTGCGGGTAGAGGAAGAGATGCTCGACGCAGAGACACGCCGCGAGCTGGTGGAAACAGCACTGGGCGAAGCCGAGCGCCTGAACCGCCTGGTGGGCAATCTGCTCGATATGACCCGTCTCGAGTCGGGCAACATGCGCATCAATATCCAGCCGTGCGATGTGCAGGATTTAATCGGGTCGTCGCTCAATGCGCTAGGCAGCCGGCTGGAGCGGCACCCCCTTAGCGTCGATATTTCTCCTGACCTTCCGCTTGTTCCACTCGATTACGTGCTGATCAATCAGGTGATCATCAACCTGCTTGATAACGCGGCGAAATACTCACCCGAGGATGGCGCGCTGGACATTCGAGCGGAGGACGCGGGCGAGGTCGTACAAATCGCAGTGGAAGACAACGGCCCAGGCATACCACAGGAGGATTTGGAGCGAATTTTTGAGAAGTTTTACCGGGTGAAACGTTTTGAAAACGTGGTGGGAACCGGTTTGGGTTTGTCGATTTGCAAAGGCATTGTTGAAGTGCATGGGGGCAAGATCTGGGCAGAAAACCGGCCTGAAGGCGGCTTGCGTATGGTTTTCACACTGCCCCTCAAACCATCCACATTGTTGGAAACGGAACCTGAAGATCAGGAGTATCCAGAGGAAGTGAAAACATGAACGATAAAGGTCTGCGCGTATTGGTCGTAGATGATGAGCGTGCCATCCGGCGGTTTTTGCGCACGTCGCTAAATGCATATAACTATATGGTGTATGAAGCATCCAGCGGGCAGGAGGCCCTTACGGCGGTGATCTCGCACCGTCCGGACCTGCTGATTCTGGATTTAGGGCTGCCCGATTTGGACGGTATCGAAGTGATACGCCAGCTCCGCGAGTGGACGCGGCTGCCGATTATTGTGCTGTCGGTGCGCGAGCGCGAGTCGGACAAGATCAGCGCGCTAGATGCGGGCGCGGATGACTATCTGACCAAGCCGTTCGGCATTGGCGAGCTGATGGCGCGCTTGCGCGTGGCGGTGCGCCGCACGGCGCAGCTCGATCCAGAGCCGGTTTTTTCGCTCGATGGTCTGGTGGTGGATCTGGCCCACCGGCGGGTGACTTCGCAGGAGCGCGAGGTGCAGCTTACCCCCACGGAGTACGATCTGCTGCGCGTGTTGGTGTTAAATGCTGGCAAGGTGCTCACCCACCGGCAGCTTCTGCGTCAGGTATGGGGTCTCGGGTACGAGGAGGAAATGCACCTGCTGCGCGTTAACATCAGCAACTTACGCCGCAAGATTGAGCCTGAGCCGAGCCGCCCGCATTTTATTGTCACCGAGCCGGGCGTGGGTTATCGCCTGAAATCCAACCTGTAGGCAGCATACATATCTTTCGGGTGGTCGCCCCCTTGATAGTTTATTGACCCTGGCGGGATTGATCTATTGGCTGGGTTGACAGCGCGGAAGTTATCATAAGCTTAGCCATACGGCAGGTGCCTTTTGCTATTGTTTTTATCTATCCATTCCACTGCCGATGCTGGGAAGGATTCGGACTCATGGATATGAAACAAGCCTACCAGAACAAGGCCAACGCGCAGTTGTGCGAATGGCGCGCCTGGATTGAACGGTTCAAAAGCGGAAATGAGACTGGAAACCAAGAGGAGCGGAGCAGAAAGCTCGCCAGATTGGATGACTGCCTTCAAATTGCCTCCAACCGGTTGGAGGAATTGAGCAGAAGCCAGGAGGCCCGCTGGGAATTTGCCAAGCATGCGTTGGAACGGGCGATGATTGATTTGAAAATTGCGCTGGATGACAGCGGTGCAGTGCAGTCAGGCCGGTTCCTGCGGATCGAAGCCAGTCGCGCGCACGCCTATGAGCCATTTCAGCGGAGAGGATAGATCGATTGGATACAACTATGGAAGGGCAAACCGGGGAAAATACACCCGTTACCATTGAAAAGGTCTTTGTAGTATTGAATCCGGTGGCAGGGCTTACCAAAGCCGATGAGGCTCGGCAAGCGATAGAGGCTTTTTGCCAGGAGAAAGGCTGGGACTGCAATATCCACGAGACGAAGCCCGACGAGAACCTGCGCGAGCTGGTGCGCCAGGAACTAAAAAACGGAGTCGATTTGGTCATTGCTGCCGGAGGTGATGGCACGGTTTCGGCGGTGGTTTCGGGCATGGTCAACAGTAAAAAACCGATGGGCATTCTTCCGGCGGGCACGGGCAATGCTCTGGCGCGTGATTTGGGGATTCCGCTAGATCTCAATCAGGCGCTCGATCTTTTAGGTGGCGAGCACATCATTCGCAGCCTCGACGCGATGGAGCTCAACGGCGATTACTGGGTGCTCAATGTTTCTATTGGGGTTAGCTCGCTGATCATGCGCAACACCTCACGCGAGCAGAAACGCCGGTTTGGCATGCTGGCGTATGTCTGGCGGGCGGCAGGGCTCTTGCGCCGCTCAGACAGCCATCGCTTCGAGCTAAAGGTGGATGATCATATGTACCGCTTCCATGCCTCTGAGGTGATGATCGCGAACAGCAAGCTGCTGGGTTTTCAGCCGCAAATTGAAGGCGTATCCGTAGACCCGAACGACAGCCGGCTCGACCTGTTTGTAGTTCGGGCGCGCCGCCCGCTGGATTACCTGGGCGTATTTGCGGGTTTTCTGATGCGCAAAGATCGCAACAGCGATAATAATTTGCGTTACCTGGAAATTACGAATATGATTGAGATCAATGCTGAATTTCCACTGCCCGTGCAGGCAGATGGAGAAGTGATTGGCAATACTCCTGTGCGTGTGAGGCTCGTTCCCAATGCACTAATGGTTGTTACCCCCACGCCCAAACCATAGCCACAATAACAAAGCGCAAAAGCCAAACCCTCGCGCTGCGCAAGGTGCGGTTTGGGGAAGTCCTGGGGTTGCAGCCTGGTGATGCCCAGCATCACCAGGCTGCAACCCCAAATTGAAATGCGCCCCAGGACAGTAGCCGCTGGCTTGACTCGCTTCTATGCGCAGGTTATAATGCTATTTAGAACAATTGTACTAACCACGTGTTCTGGTTGTTGACATGGCTACGTTTGGCAAACTTTCCAATAAAACTCGGGAAATTTTGCGCCCGCCAAAGACAGTTCTGCTGCCGGCGGGCTCTGCCCTGTTCTACCAGATCCCCCGTGCCGTAAAAGCTCAGCAGCCAGCTTCGAAGAACGCCAGGAAGAAGAAATCAAACCAGCCGCCTGCGCGACCAGCACAGCAGCCAGCGCCTGCCAGGCAGCCGCCCGTCGCACGGCATCAGGTCGAAGAGAAAAAGAACGGCGTCGTTGGGCAGAATGGGCACAGCCTGCGGCCAAACACCACGCCGGGGCGCGAAAGCACGCCCTCATATGGTTCGCGCAGTTCGAACCTGTTCCCCGCTGCACCGCGCCATAATACCCCGCCACCGAAAGAAGAGAAACCCGTTCAGCGGTCCGCGCCACCTGTTCGCCCGGCACAGCCGCCTGCCACCCAGCAGGAGAGCAAACCACACCCGCCCGAGCGGCGGAACACCGCTGCCCCGCCGCCCCAGGAGAAGAACGGAAGAGTGACGCCACCGAATGAAGGCAGTACCCGAGGTGGTGCGTCATTTGATCGCCGCAGCGCATGGCTGCCGTCGAATCCGCCGAATCGCGCGGGCGTGCCGCCGGTGCGCCCGGTGCAGGCTCCGATGGGACCGGGCCGCAAAGACGAACAGCCGAAACCAACCACACCACCGGAAAATCGTCCCTACCGGAACGGCGAGCGCCCGGCGCAAAATGAGCCATTTGATAGGGCCTCTTCTCCGGTCCGGCCCGCCGCGGAAGCTCCGCGTCAAAATCGGTTCGCAGGAGAAGGCACTCCTTCCACTGGCACGCAGCAGCGTGCGCCGGCGCCATCCGAGTTAAGCGCCGCTGCTTTGAATCGCATTCTGTCGCGCTATTCAGACCTGCCCGCGCAGTCTTCGTTGCTAGGGCTATGTGATGATGGGCTGCCGGTCATGCTCGATTTGTTCGACCCATCCCCTGGCGCGATGGCAATCATCGGTGATGAGCGCGAGTCGCAGCTCGAGATGCTGCGTAACGTGGTGGCCTCCGCCGCAATGCGCAACAGCCCGCGCGCCCTTCAATTTGTAGTGCTAACTATGCAGCCTGAATCGTGGCAGCAGTGGATCGATGAGCGCGGTTTTACCCGGCACAGCCCGGGAGTGGCACCGGCGAACGAGGGAACCGCGCGTGAGTGGATCCTGCGGCTGGCAGATTGGACAGAAGAGCGCCGTACTGGCCAGCGCAGCGGCCCGCCGGTGCTGTTCGTTATGGATACGCTCAGCTTCCTGCCCCGCCTGGAACTGGACGCCCGCCTGAACTTTGACTGGCTGGCAAAAGAAGGTCCAATCGCCGCCATCTGGCCAATTGCCACGATTTCGACTGACCTGGCATCATCGCTTGGCAGCCGGCTGGCCGCTTTTGGCAGCAAAGTGCTGGGCTACACAGATGATCCAAGTTTGTACGTCCGTGTGGCCAACGTGGACCCCTCGGAAACAGCCGGGTTCCGCAAGCGCGGCGAGTTTGCGGTGCGGGTGAGTGGGAACTGGCTGCGCTTCCGCCTTCCAAAATAACAGACTGAAATTTATAGAGATTGTTTTGCCTGGAAAACGACGTTTTCCAGGCAAAGTAGGTTAATCACTCCACCGCTGGGCGGACTACTCTCCCCCGTTCATCCTGCTCGCACAATACTTGCTTATACCCATATACGTTCATTACCCGGGTGGGGCCGTGCTGGGTTTCCGTCTGGTCGTACTGTGCATAGATGTGGATATGTCCGTGTAGATGGTAGGCGGGCTTGAACGTTTCAATCAGCCAGCGGAAGGCTTTTACCCCCTGATGCGGGAGGTCTTCTTTGTCGTGAATCTGCCAGGGAGGGGCATGGGTTACCAGCACGTCGAGATAGCGCCCATATGCCAACCGGTTGTACAGCAGCCGCGGCACCATCGCAATCACCATTCCCCACATTTCACGTTGGGAGTACTGGTACGGCCCATTGTTGTACTGGATACTGCCCTCGATCCCCGCCATGATGAGCCCGGTGTTCGGTTCACGAACGACCTTACGGTGCAGGTCAACCCCGCCCCAGGGGAACGTTCGCTGCCCGCCAACGCCCTCTTCCACTTTTCGTGGGGCATGGTTGCCCTTTACGTAGTACAAAGGGCGGTTGAGCATGCTGATCATATATTCGAGATAGTAGTACGGCAAGTCGCCACAGCCGATGACCAGGTCAACGTCTTGAAAACGCTGCGTGATCATGGGGCTGTAGATGATGTCTAGCTCAACATCACTGACGGCCAGGATCTTCATGAGGATGGCTGCTTCCCGAAGGGATTGCTCCTACTGCTACCGCGAGTGCCAGCGCCTGCGTGCGGGTATGGCTAATGCTGACTGACCAGGTTTCAATTCCCTGCGACTGCGATACCCGAGCGGCCTCTCCATGCAATTTTAGCAGAGGTTCCCCCTGCTCACCGCGCAAAATTTCGATTTCTTGCCAGGCAACCGGCCCAATACCGCAGCCCAACGCCTTGGCGACGGCCTCTTTTGCCGCGAAGCGCCCGGTGAGCGTGGCCCATTGATTCTCACCTCGCCCGGCGGCTTCTTCTAGCTCGCGCTCGGTATACACGCGCTCTAAAAACCGCTGCCGGATTGCCGGATTCAAGTCTTCTAGTCTGGCAATATCCACCAGGTCGACGCCGGTTCGCAGCATCATGGCGCGCTCGGCCGCTACGCTTCGGGCTCTGGTCCCGCGCTAACAATCGCGAGGGCGTCCGGGTTCCAGTAGCTGCGGGCGGCCTCCAGCACAGACTCGGGGGTCACTTCCAGCACCAAATCGGGGTAGCGCTGGTAGTAATCCAGCCCCAACTGGAAGCGCTCAATGTTGAGCAGCGCATTCGCGATCCCCGCATTGGATTCAAGCGAGAGCGGCAGCCGCCCGATGTAATTGGCCTGACTGTCTTGCAGCTCATCGTCCGTAACCGGTTCCGCGGTGAAGCGCCCTAGCTCGCTAAGGATCAAATCGATAGCGCGCTGGACGTTGGCGGGATTGACCCCCGCCGAAACTTCCCAAGAACCGCCCTCAATGGTGGCGCTCAGGCTGGTGCTGGCATGGTAAGCCAGGCCTGCTTTCTCACGCACTACGTCGCCGATGCGGCCCATCATGCCAAACTGCCCCAGAATGTTATTGCCAAGCGAGGAGGCCATAAAATCGGGCGCAGTGCGCTTTGGCCCGGTGGTGCCAATGACCAGATCCGATTGGTATTTACCCGGCACGGTGATGTGACGGCGTGTTTTCTCTGCCAGTGGGTTGATTGGGGGCAGTTCTGACTGCGCAGCCAGGCGCGGGTTCTGCCAGCCACCGAGCGCTTGTGTCACCTGTTCGATGGCCTGGCCTGCCTCTACCGCCCCCACAACGACCATCACCATCGTCTCTGGGCTGTAGTGCTCCCTGTGGAAGGCGATCAGGTCGTCGCGTGTGATGCGTTGAATGGTCTCCGGGTGGCCGTCTTCCGGTCGCCCGTAGGGATGGTTGGGGAAAAGGATTTCGTCAAAGGCCATGTCGACCAGATCGCCAGTATCCTGGTTACGGATGGCAAGTGAGGTGAGCATCTGCGAGCGCAGCCGTTCCACCTGTTCTTCGGGGAACAGCGGCTGCTGGAGCGCCTCTGTCAGCAGTGTCAGCATCAGCGGCAGATCTTCGGCAAGGGCGCGCCCGCCAAAGTTCACATTGTGCACGCTGGCGCCAAATCCCAAACTGGCCCCCGCCGATTCTAGCGCCTCGTAGATCTCCTGAAAGCTGCGCTGCTGCGTGCCGCGCATCAGGCTGGTGGCGGTGAACCCGGCCAGGCCCAGCTTGTCGATCGGATCGTACATGCTGCCGCAGGCCATGTAGCCGCCAATGAACACTGAAGGACTGTTGAAGTTGCTGCGTGTGAGTAGGGTGATCCCGCCGGGCAGGGTTACCCTCGTGATGTCCTGCGGCCCTGGCAGGGTCTTATAGTTCGCCGGTTTCATCGAGCTCTTCATCTTCAACGTCGCCTCCGGTGGGGATGTAGGTGCCAACGATGCGGTTATCGGGCCGCAGATATTGCTGGGCGATGCGCTGCACATCCTCGGGGGTGATTTTCTCGAGGTGCTGTACGTAGCCGGTGAACCAGTCATAGGCGGCGAACATCTCTGCATAGCCCAGCCAGAAGGCCTGGTTGGTGATGTTTTCGGACCCATATGCAAACAGCGCCCGCGCCTGTTTGATGGCGCGCGCGATCTCGGCGGGCGTAACGGGCTCGTCTTGTAGGCGTTTCACCTGGTCATCGAATGCAGCCAGAACTTCGAGCGGCGTGCGCTGCGGGTGCACCGTCATGTGAATGTCGTAGAGGAAGGGATCAATAGTCGCCTGCATGCCGCCATGCGCGCTGATTGCCAGTTCGCGTTCCACCAGTGCCCGGTAAAGCCTGGAAGTTTTATTGGAGATGCCCCCTCCGCCGAACATGTTCAGGCTGGTGGGCCCGGAGAGCAGGCTGTCGAGCACCGTGAAGGCAAAGAAGTCGGCAGTGTTGGCTGCCGGCGCGTGATGGGAGATTTGCAGGTAGGTGGTCTCACCCGGTCCGGTCACCTCCAGCCGTAGTTCTTCCCTGTGGTTGGGTTCTCCAGGGATGGCACGCACGGGGGCTTCACCCGCGGGCAGCCCGCCATAAAGCGCTTCCAGCCGCGCGATCATCTCATCGGTGTCGAAATCGCCAGCCATGGCAATTAGCGCGTTGGCGGGGTTGTAGTATTTACGGTAGTGCCCGTACAGATCTTCGCGGCCAATGCGCAGCAGATCATCCCGGTAACCGATCACCTCGTGACCGTAGGGATGGACGCGAAAAGCCGCAGTCTGCACGGCTTCGCCCAGCCGGAACAGCGGCTCGTTCTCGCTGCCCTCGCGCTCTGAGAGGATCACCGTGCGCTCGGAGTCAACATCTTCCGCATTGAAGATACTGTTGTACATGCGGTCTGCTTCCAACTGCAGGCCCAGGTCAACCTTATCCGCCGGAAGGGTTTCGTAGTAGGTTGTCCAATCCAGGTGGGTGAAGGCATTCCACACCCCGCCCTCGCGCGAAATGGCTTTATCCAGCACAGAAGGGGGAAAGGTGGGCGTGCCTTTAAACTGCATGTGCTCGACCCAATGCGACATGCCGGTGCTGCCCGACTGCTCGTCGCGTGACCCGACCCTATACCAGACCCAGTGGCTGATAATCGGAGCGGTATGAATTTCTTTCAGATGGATGGTTAATCCGTTGGGTAACTGGGTACGGGTCACATCGTTCAAGCACTCACCTCAAGTGTGGATTTGCCTCATGGCCTCTGCTTCAGGGCTTCGCCCCATGAGTCGGGCAGTGTTTCCATGCCCATGTAGAACGGCTCAACCACCTGGCGCAGGCCCCAGAATGGCTCGTGCAGCTCGGTCTGGCTGAGCGGGATATTCACATCAACCATCAGGTTCACCGGGATCTGCTGATCCACCGGCACCACCAGGTTGATCGGGATCTGTTGATCTACAGGAACGATCAGGTTCAACTGCACCGGGAGCTGGGTCCCGGCAGGCAGTGTAATATTGGCGTTAGCACGATCGATATAGAGTGGCCCGGCTTGCAGGTTGTAGATCGTTGCATTGCCGATAGATGTATCCTGCGTCAGCGTCACGACCGTGGCTGTGTTGAGCGGCAGATCAAACTGCGCCGGCACGCTGGTATTCAATATAACGTCGAACTTCGCCGGAACGGTAGTGTTGACTGGTATTTGCGCTTTGATCGATGCCTGGTCCATTTGGACAAAGCTGTTGTACAATCCGCCCAGAACCTGGTCCTGCACCAGATTTTTCAGGTCAAACATGTATCGCCCAAGGACGATCAGGACGATGATCAAAATGACGTTCACCGATAAGGACACCACACTGGCAATGGTCCAAAAAGCAGGGCCAACTTTTCCCGGCCAGGTGAAGCGGCGCTGCGGGGCGTGGGAGAGATCGGCCTGTGGTTGGGGGGTAGCATCTTCGTACGGCATAATGAATTTCCTCTCGAACCTTGCGGTTCACTATAGCATAATGTATCGTTTTTGGCTAATTAATCTGTATAATGGTTGTTGGTCTTTCGGCAGGTATGAAAGCATCGGGTGATAGAAATGGAGGGTCTGTGAGCTACGATGGTAAAAACCGGCAAGACGCAGCACAACCTGCGGGGGACAGCAATGTAGAGAGCCGGCGCTATGCCGCGGTTGTTGGGGCCGGCCCTGCCGGGCTGTTTGCTGCTCGCGAACTGGCCGAGCGCGGCGTGCAGGTGGTAATCTTCAACCGCGATATTAAACCCGGGGGCCTGGCCGAATACGGCATTTACCCCAATAAACTTCGTATGAAGGAGGGGCTGCGCAACCAATTTCGGCAGATCCTCAATCACAGCGGTATCGATTACTTTGGTAACGTGCTGGTCGGAACGCATGGTGACCTGACGCTTGCAGACCTGCGCGGCCTGGGATTCCACGCCATGCTGGTGACGGTCGGTGCGCAGAGCACGAAACGCCTGGGCATCTCTGGAGAAGAACTTGCGGGTGTTTATCATGCAAAGGATATCGTTTACCATTATAACGTACTACCTCCCTTTTCAGAGACCACCTATCAAATCGGTAAGCGTGTAGCCGTTGTTGGCGTTGGGAACGTGATGATGGATGTCGCGCACTGGCTGATCGAAGAAGCTGGTGTGGATGAAGTAATGGCCGTTGCAAGACGCGGACCAGCCGAAGTGAAGTTTGACCGCAAAGAACTGGAATCGGTCGCCGGTTACATCGATATGTCTGCGCTGGAGCGAGAACTGGAGCGCGTGCGTCCGGTGATGGAAGCCATTGGGCAAACGCCAGATGCCCTGCGCACGATGATCACGGAGGCACAGAAGAAGGCCGCGCCCGCTAAAGCGTGTGGCAAGTTCTGGATGCGCTTCCTTTCCTCCCCCGCGCAGATCATCGGAGATGCGAATGGCAGCGCGGTGGGGTTGGAAGTGGAAGAGAACACCCTGCTGCTAACCGAAGATGGTGAGAGCAAGGCAAAGGGAACCGGAGTGCGCACGCAGATCCCGGTGGATACCATCATTTTTGCCATTGGCGATGTGGTAGACCCGGCCCTGGGGCTGCCGGTGGAGTGGGGCGCTTTCGTCAATGCGCCACAGCCGCGCTACCCGGTGGAAGGCAACAGCTACGAGGTGTTTGATCCGCTGACCGGGCAGGCCGTCCCTGATATCTTTCTGGCCGGATGGGCACGCAAGCCCTCGGTGGGGCTGGTGGGTGTGGCTCGTAAAGACGCGGTCAACGCCGCCCAGGCAGTGGTGGAATACCTGGAGACGGTAGAAGCCTCTCCTGATGACATAATTGAGCGCGTGCGCAGCCGGCTGGCAGCATTGAATCACCCTGTGGTGGAAAAATCCGCGCTGGCGCGCCTGGATACGCTGGAACGTGAACGGGCCAGTTCATTGAACCTGGATGGGTTCAAGTTCGGTTCCAACCGCGAGATGCTTGAGGTGCTGGGGTACTTCGAGCAGGAACAGAAGTAGTCAGGGAACATGGGATTGTGGATTTCACCGGTAAAACGCAGTTTACCGGTGAAATCCACAATCCCATGTCTTACTCTCCCAATCGGGTAGCGCGTTTCTCGTTTTGGCGATAGGGCAGCAGCAATAAAAAGCCCAGGCCGATTACCGCCATGCCGATCTCGACACCCCGCGCCTGCCAGCGCCCAAAGAAGGTAAGCTCGGGTAGTGGGTGGCTGCCAAAGCCAAAGATATCGGCCATCCCGGCGAACACGGCAATTACATAGCCTGTGGCGACCAGCCGCAGGCCAATATCAGCGGAGATGCTGGTGGGCTGCTCGCGCCACAGCGAGGTAAGGCTGATGTACCCGCCGATGCAGATGATCGCCAGGCCGACAAGGAACACGGCGATCTGCACAAAGCCGATCACCGGGCTGCGATCTATGCCGAACAGGCTGGGCCGCGCGCCAATCAAGAAGACTAGAAAACCAAATAGCGTTGTTACAAGGCCCGCGCGCGAGCGGCGGCGCCAGTAGCGCACCGGGCGAGTGGGCGTTTCCACCTGGGGGGCAGGGGGTTGGGGAGTATCTGTAGCGGGTGCCGCGGGTGTCTGCTCATCGGTCATGTTTCGGGCAGGGTCCTTTCGAGATGATTCTGCCAGTTCTTGCCGAAAATTCCGGCGATGCTTTCTTCAGTATACCCGTATTCGGCCAGAATGGGAGCCAGTTTTTGCAGGTCGGCGATGGTGTTGATCTCATGCGGTACAGCGGGCCAGCCATACCCTCCGTCGAAGTCTGTGCCAATGGCCGCATGGTTGGCGTCTCCGGCGATCTGGCAAATGTGGTCGATGTGGGCGGCAAGGTGGTGCAGGCTTACCGACTCGGGATCATCTCCTTGTGCCCAATCCGTCCGTAGGAACTTGTTGAACGGTACCACGCCCATCGTGCCGCCTCGCTCCACCAAACGGCGGATCACGAGGTCGCTCAGGTGACGCTCAGATGCTCCGCGCAGCAAAGCACGGCAGTTGGCATGGCTGGCAATTACCGACCCGGCATAGCGGTCGAGCGCCTGCAAGGCAGATACCTCGTTCATGTGGCTGATATCGAGCGAAAAGCCCAGGTCACCCATCACATCCAGCAGTTCTAGCCCTTCACCGGTGAAATCGCCTGGTTGGTGCATGCTGCCGCAGAAGCGTGTACCGGCCCACACCGGCCCCGCGAGGCGCGCTCCCATTTCCCACCATTCTTCCATCTCCTCAGGAGCGCGCAGGCCTTCAACGCCTTCCATCAGCAGCACCAGCCCTACCGGGTGGGTAATAGCTTCACGCGCAGGCACCTCTTCATTACTTGCTGTGTTCTTCGGCGGCAAATACGCTGGCTCGCGTTCCCATGGCTCCAGAATTTCGCGGAGATCGCGCTTGCTGCGGATCAACCGGAAGTGCTCTGGGTGCGCATCCGCCAGGCGGCGGTAGAAATTGAGCTGCCGCTCAGTTAGCTTGCGCCAATCGGCGGGGGTAAGGAAGGTTTCCGTATCCCATTCGCCTTCAGCATAGCGCTTAGGGGAGAGGAACAGGGTGGAGAAGATCACCGCCACCTGACCCCGCTGGTAATCAGGCCAGCCGAGCAAAGTGTGCCCGGTACGTTGTGGGATGGGTGTGTCGATTTCCAACGGACGTGTTTCAGCAGCGGATCGTAAGTAGTCTCGCCCGTGGGTAAAGGCATTGTAGGCCAAATCCTGGTGTGCATCGATGATGAAGGGCATCGAACCTCCCGAGAAGCATCGTCTTATGTCTCGCGAATCGCCGCGAGCACTCTGTATTATACTTCGGCGTTGTATGCGGGCAGTCAATTCAGTCTTGATGGGGTGCGTTTCAGTTTCTTGGGTACTATACATAAAGGCCGCCCATATGGCATGGGCGGCCTTTATTATGATCTGTTGGTTTGGCTATTTGCCAGGTTCTTCGGTGCTGTCTGCTTCAGCGCCGGCATCGGCGTCTGTTTCGGCGTCAGCGGTCGTTTCGGTTCCAGCGCCAGCATCGGCTTCTGTTTCGGGTTCAGTTTCTGCAGCAGTTTCGGTTTCAGCTTCAGCTTCGACTTCTGCGACAGCGTCAGTTTCGACCTCTGCTTCGGCTACAACTTCAGCCTGCGCTTCAGCGATAGCGGTATCTTCCTCGCTGCCCTCATCGACACTGCTCTCAATCGTCTCATCTGTAGAGACGACCGGGGCTTCGTCACGAGCGGGCTCCTGGACATCATCGCTGCTGAGCAGGTTGTCCATCACGCCTTCCAATGACTGCCAGTCGAGGTCCGCATACGCCTGGGAGTCAACCCGGCGCAGGCTCAGGCCGATGCGATGGTTCTCGGGATCGATCTTGATGATGCGCAGGGTCACATCGTCACCCTCGTGCAGCACCTCTTTGGGGTGCTCGATGCGCTTCTCGCTGATCTCGGAGATGTGGATCAGGCCTTCCATGTCCTCTTCCAGGCGGGCAAACGCGCCGAACTTGGTGAGGCGGGTAATCGTGGCCTGAATAAGCTGGCCGACCTGGTACTTGGCAACCCGCTGGTTCCAGGGGTCTTCCTGGAGCTGGCGGATCGAGAGGCCGATGCGCTTCTTCTCGCGGTCAATGCTGATGACGCGCACTTTCACTTCTTGCCCGACCTTCAGAACCTCGCTGGGGTGCTGGATGCGATCCCAGGAGATTTCGGAGAGGTGAACCAGACCATCGGCGCCGTTGATGTTCACGAAAGCGCCAAAATCAGCCAGGCTGGTGACGCGTCCGGTGCGGGTCTCGCCCTCTTTTAGCTCGTCAATGACGCGCTCTTTGAGCGATTCGCGGGTTTCGGTGCTGGCAGCGCGCTCAGAAAGGATCAGGCGGCGGCGCTCGCGGTCCACTTCGATGACGACAATGTCAATCTCGTCGCCGACCATCTTGCTCCAGCGCTGCTCGGGGGTCTCCCCAGTCATGCCGGCGCGGCGCGAGAGGCTGATCTGCGAAGCGGGAACGAAACCGCGCAGTCCATCCAGCGGGACGATCAGGCCACCCTTGTTGTAGCCAATGATCGAGCTGTGATACGACTGCTTCGATTTGAGCATGTCCTCGGCCTTCTGCCAGCTCACTTCTTCGCGAGCGCGCATATAGGAGAGAACCACATTGCCGTTCTGATCTTCCGGGTTCAGAATGAAAACCGGAATTTCCTGGTTGACGGTGAAATCCGCCAACTCTTCGGAAGGGATAGCCTCTAGCTCTTTCCCACTGATAATACCCTCGGACTTGGTGCCGATGGAAACGAGGATTTGCGAGGGGCTAATGCTGGCAATAACACCCGTGCGGGTTTCTCCCTGCTGAGGGAAATCGAGGCTGAGCCCTTCATTCTCTAACAAAGAAGCCATGTTATTGTTGCTGTCAGCATTATTGTCAGTGTTCTCGGGCGTCACTCCCTGCTCAAGCTGAGCATCATTCTGGTCCATACGTTCTTGTACTCCGGTGAATAAAGATTAAGACACATTATAAGAGGGAATCCAAATATTGGCAACCCTTGCGAAAATTTAACCAGGAATTGTCAATATTTTGATTCCCGTAATACTGCCAAAAAACCAATTGCGAATTGGCGCAATTTATTTGTCTTTCGACAAATATTGAGGAATTAGCGCCACGAGATGAAAAACAGTAAGGCCGTCCCAAGGCCCAGGGCCGTCCCTGCCAGTACCTGAGCGGGGGTATGGCCGATGACTTCTTTCAACTGTTTGTCAGAAATTGGATGACCGGTGAGGAATTCGTTGATGAGGATATTGATCTTCTCGGCATGGCGTCCGGCTTCGCGGCGTACGCCCGCGGCGTCGTAGATCACGATCATCGCCATGGCAAAGGCCAGCGCAAAAATGGGCGAGTCGAAGCCATAGAACAGCCCGATCGATAAGGTGATAGATGTGACCAGCGCTGAATGCGAGCTGGGCATACCCCCACTGCTGAACCACAAACCCCAGTTGAGCCTGCGGTACAGGATGTACTCAATCGGTACCTTCATGAACTGCGCCGTCCCCCATGCGAACAGGCCAATAAACAATACCGGGTTTCCAATAAGCTGCTGGATGGCAATGGTTTCGCTGTACATTCCAATAAACCGCCGTCCTTTTACTGGTCGCTCCACTCCTGTGCGGATGCGTCTTCTTCGATGCCAATCTGGCGAATGCGCAGCTCGGCTTTGTCGAGTAGGGTGGCGCAGTACTGGGCCAGCGCGCGCCCGCGCTCAAACAGCGCCATCGCCTCCTCTAAGGATTTCTGGTTGGCTTCCAGGCTGTCGACTATTTCCGCCAGCTCAGCATACGCCTGTTCGTAAGTGAGCGTACTTGAGGCAAAGGATTCCATTAAGTGTTCTCCTGTTTTTCGGCTGTTCCGGGGGGCTGTGCATTCACCTGTTCAACGCGGACGTCCAGGCTGCCACCCACCAGCCGCACGGTCAATGGATCGCCTGCCTGTGCCTGCCCGGCGCTGCGCACCAAACCGCCATCCGGGCGCTCGACCAGCGCAAACCCGCGCTGAAGAATCGCTGCCGGATTGAGCGCAGAGAGGCGGCTCTGCAAGCCGCCCAGGTGCGCCCGGTGAAGCTGCACGGTATGGCTGAGGCCGCGCAGCGCCCGCGCTTGCAGGGTGTCGAGTGCCTGTCGTTCATTTTGAATGCGGCGGTCCGGCGAGCTGCGGTCCAGTCGCCAGACCATCGACTCGAGTTCGACCCTATTGCGCTCGATGTGTGCGATCATGGCATCATCCAGGCGCTCGCGCATTCCTTGCAGGTCAGCGATCAGATCGGCCCGGTTTGGAGTTGCCATCACCGCTGCGCCGGTGGGAGTGGGAGCGCGCATATCGGAGACAAAGTCGCATAAGGTAAAGTCGGTCTCGTGCCCAATTCCGGTGATCACCGGGATCGGGGATGCCGCGACGGCTCGCACCACGCGCTCGTCGTTAAATGCCCACAGGTCTTCCAGCGAGCCGCCGCCGCGCGCCAGGATAATTACATCTGGCTGCATGTGCTCGCACAGGTGTCTGAGCGCCTTCACGATCTCCGGCGGGGCAGCATCGCCCTGCACGGCGCACGGCGAGAGCACCACTTCCACCAGCGGGTAGCGCGAGCGCAGCGTGTTGATCATATCCTGCAAGGCCGCCCCGGTCGGCGAGGTGACAATGCCGATGCGGGTGGGGCGGGCGGGCAGTGGGCGCTTGCGTTCTTCATCAAACAGCCCTTCGGCTTCCAAAGCGGCTTTCAGGCGCATGAACTGCGCGTACAGCAGCCCTTCACCTGCCGGGCGGACGCCATCCACATACAGTTGGTACTGCCCATCGCGTTCGTACAGGCTGATCGCTCCGTGCGCTTCAATTGCCATACCGTTTTGCATGGCAAAGCGGATGCGCATGGCCGCATTGCGCCAGATGACGCACTTGAGCGCCGCGGTGCCGTCTTTGAGCGTAAAGTACAGGTGCCCCGAGCTGGGCCGCGAGAAGTTGGAGATCTCACCCTGCACCCAAACGTCCTGCAAAACCTCGTCGTTTTCCAGCAGATCACGCAGGTAGTGGGTCAGATCCGTCACCGAGAGCGATGGAGCCTGAAATAGGGACATTTGACTCATGGTGTACTGAATCTACCGCGCTTGTTAGAACCTGTCAACAAACAAATGTGAAAAATGCGTTATATGCGTTTGACCATCACCGCAAGGCGCTCGGGCCACCGAAACAAACGGCGGAAAAAACGGTGTCCGCTTACCAGCAGTCGATAGTAGCGCGGCATTTCCCCAAGCTCAAGCGTTTCGAAGCCAAAGCGGCGGTAAAACGACACCCGAGAATCGACGCAGGTTAAATAGAGTGGGGGCAGGTGCTCTTCGAGCAGCCACCGCACTACTGTGCTGCCGATTCCCTGTCCCTGCAGCCTGGGCTGTACGGCAATGGACGCCAGCTCGCGCGAGCCATCAAAATGCGGCTTTACTTGCCCGCACCCGGCAAGCCTGCCCTGTTCGTCGATCGCCACCACAAACCGTCGCCAATCCAGCCCAACCGGGTTGATGCCCACCTGCCAGATCAATTCGCGAATGGCGCGGGAGTCGGATTGGGTCGCGGAGCGGAGGGTGTAACTGGACATTGAATTTGGTATCATCGATTATTCATGTAGGGGCGCAGCGGGACATTAGAGCCAGGCTAATCCTGGAACCGCGGTGCTGCGCCCGTGCCGTAGGATCATGTTTTCGATGATAAACGCCATGGATTGATTTTCGATAGGGCGGTTCCGCGATCAGCGGGCGCAGCGCTTTGGTTCATATATCGGCTTGATTCGAACGTCCCGCTGCGCCCCTACTATAAACGCGTTCACGAGAAGTAAGGCCGCCCCTCTGACTTTCTGGGCGGCCTGTGAACTGTTACTGCAGCGTCTCTTCCAATATCTTCTTCGCCAGCGCGGCATCGGCCTTGCCACGCATCTCGCGCATCACCTGGCCCACGAACCAGCCCATCAGTGTCACCTTGCCTCCGCGGTACGACTCCACCTCTTTTGGATTGGCCGCGATGATCTTTTCCACCACTGCACGGATCGCGCCGTCGTCGCTGACCTTTGCCAGCCCCTCTGCTTCCACAATCTTTGCCGGGGGCTGACCGGTCTCTTCGACCTTTGCCAGCAGCGCCTTGCCCGTATTGGTGTTGATCGTTCCGGCATCCACCAATTTGAGGATCTCTGCCAGGAAGGCGGGGGTAAGCTTTAGCTCGCTGGCGGAATGCCCGCTCTCGTTGAGCATGCGCAGCACGTCATTCATCAACCAATTGGATACCTTCTTGGGATCGCTGCCGTACGATTGCACCGCTTCTTCATAATAATCCGAAAGCGTCCGCTCCGCGGTGAGGATTTCCGCGTCGTATTCGGGCAAGCCGTACTGCTCCATAAAGCGCGCGCGGCGCTCCAGCGGACGTTCAGGAAGCTGCGCCAGGATCGAATCGCGCCAGGCGTCATCCAGGCGGATAGGCAGCAGGTCCGGCTCGCGGAAGTAGCGGTAATCAGCTTCGGTTTCTTTCGAGCGCATCTTTCGCAGCTTGCCGGTCTCCTCGTCCCAGTCCAGCGTCCAGGCTTCAATCCTTCGCCCTGCCTCGGTCTCGCGGATCTGGCGTTCCACTTCCACGTTGATCGCGTCGCGAACGGCATCGATCGAGTTGACGTTCTTGATCTCGGTTTTCGGGTTGAGATAGTCCGCGCCCTTAGGACGGATAGAGACGTTCGCGTCGCAGCGCAGGTGGCCCTTCTCCATATCTGCCTCGGAAACGCCCAGCCAGCGCAATAGCTGGCGCAGGCGAATGAGGTACTGCGCTGCCTCATCGGCGGAACGCAGGTCTGGCCCAGTGACCATTTCGATCAGCGGAACGCCACAACGGTTGAAGTCGATCAAGCGGCGGCCCAGTTCGTTCTTGGTTTTGCCCGCGTCTTCCTCCAGGTGCAGCTTGGTGATCGTCACCCGGCGCGTGTAACCTTGGGGCATGGGCAGATCCATATAGCCACCGTGCGAGAGCGATTGATCGTACTGCGAGACCTGGTAACCCTTGGGTAGATCAGGGTAAAAGTAATTCTTGCGGTCAAAGAAAGAGAGCGGGCGCAGCTCGCCATGCATGGCAGCCGCCAGCAGCACACCCTTCTCAACCACGCTGCGGTTGAGCACGGGCAGCACGCCGGGCAGCCCGGTGCAGATGGGGCAGATGTTGGTGTTTGGCGGATCGAACCAGGAATCGGCCCGGCAGGAGCAGAAGATCTTTGTTTGTGTGTTGAGCTGGATGTGGGTCTCCAGCCCGATGACGGTCTCGTATTCAGTCATGGTTGGTTCCTCGCAGATAGCGCAAGATTTTTTCTGTAAATTCTTTCAGGATATCCCGTTGGTTTCTTAAGGTTCAAGTTGCAAGAGGGCTGTGGATATGTGGACGGGACTTGCACCGCCCACATATCCACAGCCAAGAGC
>JAEYTI010000010.1 GCA_023434145.1 Chloroflexota bacterium
CCCAAAATCGGGTATTCTGCCTCTTCCAAAACGAGGAGGAAGGGATGCCCCAAGAGAGATTGTCCGTGAGAAAAATACGCGAAGTCATCCGATTACATTTTGAGGCAGGACTGTCGAACCGTGCCGCGGCGCGGGCATGCCGGGTTTCCAACAGCACGGTGGGCGAATACCTGGAACGGGCCAGACAAGCGGGCTTGCGCTGGCCGCTACCAGAAGGACTGAATGACGCAGACCTTTACCGGCGTTTATATCCAGAAGACAACAAGCCCAAGCCGGAAAGTGAGCGTCCCATGCCGGACTGGGAGGAAGTTCACCGCGAACTATCCAAGCGCGGGGTGACCCTGACACTGCTATGGCAGGAGTACCGGGAAAAGCATCCGGACGGGTACGGTTTTACCCAGTTCCGGGTGTACTACCAGCGCTGGAACAAGGCTCACACCAATACCATGCGCCTGCCGCACAAGGCGGGCGAGGAAATGCAGGTGGACTACGCCGGGATGACGATCGCCATCACCAACCCGGAAACTGGAGAAATCCGCCGGGCGGTGGTCTTTGTGGCAACGCTTCCCGCCAGCAGCTACACCTACGCAGAGATCCAGCCCTCCCAAGAGCTTCAGCATTGGCTGGGCGGACACGTAAGGGCTTTTAGCTTCTTTGGCGGCATTCCCCAAACCATCTGCCCGGACAATCTCAAGTCCGGTGTAAAAACCCCCAACCGCTACGAACCGGAACTCAATCCCAGCTACCAGGAAATGGCGGAGTATTACCATGTGGCGGTTCTGCCTGCCCGGGTGCGCAAACCGCGTGATAAAGCCCTGGTAGAGAACAGCGTCCAGAATGTGGAGCACTGGGTACTGGCGCCTCTGCGCAATCGCACCTTCTTCAGTGTTGGAGAAGCTAACCGCGCCATTGCACCACTGCTTCAGGCGCTCAACCAGAAGGAAATGCAGCACCTGGGGAAATCCAGAAAGCAGTTATTCGAAGAACTGGATCAACCCGCATTGCGCCCGCTGCCCGAGCGTCCGTACGAATACGCGGCCTGGAAAACCGCCAAAGTCAATATCGACTACCATGTCGCGTTTGAGGGCCATTACTACAGCGTCCCCTTCGCCCTGGTACGGCAGGAAGTGCGCATCCGCGCCGCGGAAAATCTGGTCGCCATCTTCCACAACGGGCAGCAGGTGGCCGTCCACCCGCGCAGCCTGGCACAAGGCCGTTTTTCCACGCGCTCCGAACACATGCCGCCCACCCACCAATTCATGTCTGGGATGAATGAGGACTGGTTTTTGCGCGAGGCGGGTAAGATTGGGTCACAGACCAGCGCCTATGTGGCGGCTGTGTTGAAATCTCGTCCGTTCCCGCAGCACACCTACCGTTCCTGCCTGGGCATCTTGGATCTGGCCCGCCGGTACACACACCCGCAAATGGAAACCGCCTGCCAGATCTTGCTGGCAGCCCACCTGCTTTCCTACCGTGATCTCAAAAATGAACTGGAACGCCTGGCGGCGCAAACGCCAGATCCCGTCCTGCCCGCGCATGAAAACGTGCGCGGCCATTCGTATTACCAGTAAAGGAGACCCCATGAGCCAACAAACCCTGGATGACCAACTGCACGAACTGCGCCTGTCCGCCTTTCGCACCGCCCTGCGCGAGCAGCAGGCCAACCCCCAATACACCGATCTGTCGTTCGAGGACCGTCTTTCGCTGCTGGTGGATGCCGAATGCAGCCAGCGCCGTGAGAACCGCGTCAAACGCAACATCCGCGCCGCTGGTTTTCCCATGACAGCCGCTTTGGAAGATCTTGACTTCGCCCCCGCGCGCGGACTGGAACGCCGCTTTATCCTGGAGCTGGGGCAGTGCAACTGGATTGCCAGCCGCCAGAATATCTTGGTCTTTGGCCCGACCGGGAGTGGAAAATCGTTCCTGGCTTCCGCCTTTGGCGTTGCAGCCGCGCGTCTGGGGTTCACCGTACGCTACCACCGCACTGCCCGCCTGCTGCACGCCCTCACCCTGGCCCGCCAGGATGGTTCGCTCACCCCGCTGCTGCGCGCTTTGGCGAAAACCAATCTGTTGGTCCTGGACGATTGGATGCGCGATGCCATTTCCGTCCAGAATGCGCAGGACATCTTGGAGGTGCTGGACGACCGCTTCGGTCACTCCGCCACCCTGATTGTTAGCCAGGTGCCGGTGACCGACTGGCACCTGCGTATCCCAGACCCCACCCTCGCCGATGCCATTCTGGACCGCCTGGTTCACAATGCCCAGCGGATCCATTTGGAGGGTGAATCACAGCGAAAACTCCGATCGCAGCGCTCCATGCCGAACACTTGATGTAAAATCTTCTTGTCAGCTCTCTTCCCCTTGCAAGTGTGCGGCATCCGCCGTTTAACCTGTGCGCTTTCACCGAAATGCGCAATTTTCAGAAGCCGTCAACGACGGCGCTGCTAAATATCACCGGAAGAACATTCGCGGCACTTCGCTTAACATCCTCTTTATTCAGCCGGCCCGCCTTCACAGCCTGGACCAGCGCCTTTACGACGGCTTTGCTGCCCGGCATAATCAGGTCATTCCCGGCGGCGGGGCAAAGCTCGTGCGATCCTTTGCCATCTCCGGTGGCGCCCCAGTCGGTCATCACCAGACCCTGGAAGCCCCATTCATTTCGCAGGACTTTGGTGAGTAGATCGGCGCTGTTGGCCGTATAAACGCCGTTGACCTTATTGTAGGAGGTCATCACCGCCATTGGCTTCACTTCAGATACAACGGTACGAAATCCCCGCAGGTAAATCTCTCGCAGCGCGCGCTCGGACACATTTGAAGACACATACTCGCGGTTATCCTCCTGGTTATTGCAGCAGAAATGCTTGATGGTCACGCCCACGCCCGGGTGACTCTGCACCCCGCGCGTAACCGCCGCCGCCATCTTGCCTGAAAGGAGCGGGTCTTCGGAGTAGTATTCAAAGTTTCGCCCGCACAGCGGGTTGCGGTGAATATTCATCCCCGGCGCCAGCCAGAGGGTTACGCCAATCTCCAGCATCTCCCGTCCGATGGTGCAGCCAATTTCCTCCAATAACGCCACGTCCCAGGTCTGGGCTTGCACCGTAACGGCGGGCCAGGCGGTCATGTACTGGTAGATAGCCTGGCCTTGCTCCGGTTTTGCCAGCAAGAACCGGGATATTTTCCTCAAATATCCCCAGTTCCAGCTTTCTGGGAGCCCATTGAGAAACCGCATGCTCCCGCCTTTCGTAATGACGAGTTCCGGAATGACATTCAGGCCAGCCGGGCCATCGCTGAAGTTGACATTGGGGATACCCTTCTTCAACAGGTTGGTTGCCGTTCTTCCAGCAGCGCCTGGCGTATAGTTGAAGCTGATGCCAAATTCACCGCCGCCAACACACAGCGAGGCGATTTCCTCGTCTGATAATTTCGATAGGGCTGCCTGGACCTTCGGATTCTGATTGATCTCTGGCTTGTGATAGCTGTGGGTTACGCATTCAATGATTTCTGCCCTGATGAACACCCTGGGTAGAGAGGGCGCATATTCCACCGGCGTTTTGCGGGATTTCAGATCGGCAAAATCCCGTTGGAGCGGGCAGACATTGACCGCCTTCTCCGTGATGGTTTCCTGCTCCAGGGCAATGACAGCCGCGAGCGTGTTTTTTCGAGAGGAAGTGCCAACGTACAGACCATATTCTCCGGCTTCCAGGAACCAGTACGCAGTTCCCGTGTCATACGAAGCCTGCTCGCGCAGATCAAACGAAAGCGTGATTTCGGTCTGTTCGCCCGGTGCTAAAACATCGGTCTTTGCAAAAGCAGCCAGACTCTTCTTTTCATGATCCAGCCGGCCAGATGGCTTTTCGAGATATGCCTGAACCACTTCTTTTCCTGCGTAAGTACTGCCAGAGTTTTTTACCTGGATCCTGATGGTGACCTTGGATCCATCAACGGTGACTGCCGTGACCTGATGGACAAAGGTGGTATAGGAAAGCCCATAGCCGAATTCGTAGCGGGGCGTGATGTCAAACGCATCAAAGTAGCGGTAGCCGACGTAAATGCCTTCCAGATAATCTTCGTCTTGCAGATTTCCATTCAGGTAACTAAAGGAAGCGGCAGAAGGATAATCTTCATAGCACATGCCCCAAGTATCGACCAGCTTGCCGCAGGGTGTTACCTTGCCTGACACAATGTCCCCGAAGGCGTTCCCGCCTTCGGTACCACCCTGAACGAAAAACAGGATCGCGCCGATATGCGGAATATCGTCCAGGCGCGAAAGATCCAGCATCCCGCCGCTGTTGATCACCACCAGTAGTTTCGAATAATGGGCTGCCAGAGTCTTGATGTTTTCGTATTCCACGTCCGCCAGGAGAAAGTCTCCTTTTTCCAGCCTGCGGTCGTTGCTCTCACCAGCCTGGCGGGCAATCACATAGATTGCCGTGTGGACCTCGCCGCTTATCTCATCTTCCTGGATTCGCCCGCCGATTGGGAAGCGGAATGGGGTCCTGTGGATGATGTCGAACATCTTTTGAACCTGAAATGGCCCGTACCACTTGATCTTTTGCTCAATGCCTGCTCTCCAGGCCTCTTTTTCTTTCTGATACTGCGCATCAAATCGGTCCATCCAAAGGGTGTTGGGGATCTCAAATCCGGCGTTTCGTAAGCCTTGTTCGATGCTGACGCTGTAGCGCTCGCGCATGTCACCGCTGCCGGTACCGCCGCGCACGGTCATTCTTGCCCCGGCGCCGTACAAGGCGATTTTCTTTTCAGTAAGCGGCAGCACACCATCATTTTTCAGCAGCACCATGCCTTCCGCAGCAGCCCGCCTGGCGAGCGCCCGGTGTTCGATCTCTCGCTGCGATTCGGCTTTGCTCGATGATCCATATAGTCGAAACTTTTCCATGTGCTGCTTCCCTTCAATACGTAAAGATCAACGCTCCACCTGGATCAGGTACCAGGGGGTGGAGGGCAGTTTGCTGAGATTCAACATGTATTCACCGGCAATCTCCTCCAGTGACAGTGCCTCGCCGGTGGGCTGACCGCCGCCATCCAACGGCTGCACGGTGACCCAGGTGACTCCCACGAGACCGCGTAGGGTGATCGTTCCGGTAACGGGTTCGATGCGCACGGGCGCGTGGCCCCAATCAGCGGGCTGCTGGCGAGAGGCGTCCACCCAGGTCTGGTCCGTGTTGGCTACCCGAGCGCAGGCCAGCAGGAGCAGGCGCGAAGCGCTGGCAATAGGGGTGTCTTCTAGGCTGCCAAGCTGGATGGCGGCAAAGGGCGTTTCCAGCGAGAGCCCCAGGTGGGTTGTCTGCCGCTCCTCGGCGCGGCCAATGATCGCCTGCTGGCGAGGTGTGTCTATCAACACGCGTCCGTCCTGCGGGTTGGTCTCCCAGGTCAGCTCACCGGTGTCACTGGTGATGGCCCCTTCCGGCACGACAATTTCTCCTTCAGAGGGTGAGATTTCCGCAGCGTCCAGGCTGGCGATGCGCGTTTTGTGCAGCAGCGATAAACGCCCGGGCAGGTAGGGCAGCCAGTAGGGGGATAGATTCATCGGCTCGCCGCGCATCATCCGTTCGATTGCCTGCTGGGGCGTTAAACCCTCGCCCAGGCTTTCCAGCACCTTTTCTCGCGGCCAGCTGCGCGCCACTGTCTGCTCAGCAACCTTAGCATCGCCGCGCAAGAACATCAACGCGCCCATCGCGATTTGCGCCATTTTCACCGGGTTATCGGCGATATCGAACCAGTAATGCTGGAAGTTTTCCGCCCAGGCTTCTTCGCGCCAGTATGGCCCCGGCCAGGGATGGTAATCGTAGAAAATCACACCATCCCAATCCTGAAGGCAGGCGTAGGCGGCCAGGATGGGGATAAATTCTTCAGCGGTATCGTTGGGGAATGGCTCGTTTAGCTCAGAACAGATATGCGGGACTCCTTCGACCGCGCTGCGTGAGAGGTGGGCAATCGCATTGTGATCTGGGGCATCCACCATCGGGCTGTTTTCAATCCTGTCGTTGTACGGATGCTGCCAGTAAAAGTGGCTGTCGGTCAGATCCAGAACGGTGTTTGCCAGCGCTGCATGCAGCCCACTTGAGAGAGGGCTGGGATAATAGTCGGCGCTGCCCATGATCAATTGCCGAGCGCCCAGCTTGCCGCGGATATACGCTCCCATCTCACGGAACATCGATTGCTCCAGCTCGGTGTAGAAAGTCGCTTCATCACGGAAGCGCGCCTTTCCGGCAGATGCAAATTCGTCTGGGTCAAGCCGCCGGACGGATCCCTGAAGGGGATCTTCGTACTCGCCGAGAGACTCGCCCCACGTTTTCGCCAGGTCTTCGCGCCCGGTGTAGCGGCTTGCCAGCCAGGCGTTCCACCGCCGATCCAGATCTTGGGCGAAGACGGGGTGAATGTCGCCCTCGCCGCCACGATAACCGGTGTTCTGCCCGCGCAACCAGCCCTGATGCCAGCACAAACTCAGCCAGTTCTCGTTGGTGATCTCAATCATTGCCACCGCCGGCTCTTCGACATAGCGATTGCCGGTGAACGGGTTGCGGTGGGTTAAAAGCTGGCGGGCGTACTCTTTTTGCAGCGAGATCATCCAGTCATCGAAGTAGAGCATGGGCTTGCCCCAACCTACCGTATCGCCCATCTTGACGCCATCGGCTGCGGTGAAGTTGCGGGCAACGTGCAGGTTCATATCCACGTAAATGCCCTGTTCTTTCAAGCAGGCAACCATCCAATCCAGGCGGGCCAAACCCTCGGGATCCAGTGACCGGGTGGAGTCCGTCCCGCGCATCAGGATGCCATCGGGAAAGTGAAAGTCAATGGCGTGCAGGCGGACGCAGTTGACGCCAAACTTGGCCAGGCGGCGGGCAATCACTGGCGCCAGGTGCGAGGGAGCGACCGCCTGGGCGCGAACCAAGTGCTGGCCCCAAATTCGCCAACGCCGGCCATCACCGGTGGCGAGGTGGCCATCGACAACCTTGATAAAGCCGGAAGTACCGGCTGGTTTTTCAAGTAAGTAGGAAACATCGGTTGGGCCAGGCTGGGTGTCATTCCAGGTGAGGGAGAAAGCTGGCCAGGCGTTGGTGTCAGGCATGGGATTATGACGGTTCATGTTCATCGTTCTTCCCGATTAAAAATCGTTTGAACTGATATCCAGATGAGATTTTCTGAGCTGTCTGGTTCCTTTATAGCATTTTGAAAAGGGGAGGTATATCAGATTTTCAAACTATTTATCATAAAATAAAAAAGACCTGTAAGTTACAGGCCTGAAAGATGGTTTTCCTTCTGAATAAAGGGACAGATTTTACCGGGTAATTCCAACCGTCTCGCGATATTGACCTGGGGTGATACCCGTCAACTGTTTAAAGGTGGAAGTGAAAAAACTCTGGGTGCTAAAGGACAGAAGCTCACTAATTTCCGCAAGTGATAGCTCGGAATACTTCAGCAGCGACTTTGCTTCCGAAATCTTTGCGTCGCGGATATAGTCGCTGATCGACATACCGGTTTCTGCTTTAAATTTTTTTGAAACATAATACGCGCCCAGTCCGGTGTGCGCCGCAACATCACTGACTCGCAGATTCTCCCGAACGTGTTCGTTGATAAAGTTGCAGCAGGCGCGCACGAGTGACGAATATTGGTGGGTATCCTTGAGATTACCAACCCGGGTGGTGAAATCGTACAGCATGTTTTCCGCCAGGGTCAAAATCTGCACCACATCATTCATGGTCTCAAGCTGCTGAATATACAAGTCGCCAAGGGAATAACCCACTTCTGGATTCAGCCCACCTGCAATTGCCGATCGCGCTGCGAGCCCAACGGCAACAATCACCGCGTTTTTCTGCTGCCGGATCGGGTCATTATTGGCAATTGGCCCAATGTTGCCAAACGTGCCGGATTGGAGCAGATGCCGTTTGAGTTTCTCCAGGTTTCCTTCTCGAACGCATTCCCACATGTACTGTTCGAAGGCATAGGTTCCATGGACAAAGTTCTCATCATAGACACGCTCTTTTTGACGGGTGTGGACCTCGCTGGAGAACTCTAGCACTTCCTTGGGGACCCCGGCTGTGGTCAACAAGGATATATCCATCTCCTTTTCATAGAGGAAGTAATAAATCTGGGAGATCAACCGAGTGAATTCAATATAGGGATAAATGGGTGTCTGTTTGAAGGCGGACAGGAGTTTTGCGCGAGACTGAGTGGACAGGTGATTGGTCCGGGCATAATCGATGATCAGGTCCTCCGAAACCTCGGATGTATAGATCGGGCCCATTATCACCAGTTGACAAAGCGCGTTGTCATCGATAACCGGCACGCCTGCCCAAACCTGATTAAGCTCGCTTGAAATCACCTGAGGTTTCCTGGTTTGTTGACACAAATGGAAAAGGCGCTCGCTGCAATTTGTTAGCGAAAACAGATCCTCGTCCTCTTCGCTGTAAGGGGAGAGCCTAGTTTGAAGCGTGCCTGCCTTGTCATAGAGAATCAATGAGACGCGATACACCTTTGATATGATTTGGTAGAAAGCCGTATCTTCCAATTGTTTTGCCATACCTGTCTTAGTTGCTCCACATCCAGGCTTAGTCATCCTGAAATGTATTAACGTTTAAAATCATCATATCATATACGAATCAGGAGAATTCGTGAATCCTTGAATAATGATAGTGTAAGTCGTATGCTTACTAACCCTATTCAATTTCGGTGTGCAATATGAATTGGACCGATAGCGCAAGATTTTTTCTGTAAATTCTTTCAGGATATCCCGTTGGTTTCTTAAGGTTCAAGTTGCAAGAGGGCTGTGGATATGTGGACGGGACTTGCACCGCCCACATATCCACAGCCAAGAGC
>JAEYTI010000057.1 GCA_023434145.1 Chloroflexota bacterium
ACCATCTGCCCCATCGTATATTCTTTGAACACGGGCGGTAGTTTTTTCTTGGCCATGCCCCTATTGAATCACATCCCCTTTAAAATCGGAAGGGGCTGTCTCAATGTACTTTTGAGACAGCCCCAACAACGATACTGGAAGTATCAATATAGACTATTGATTGTTGCTGGTGGGTTATTGTGTTTGGCGAACGATGTTTGCCAAACACAATAACCCACCAGCAACAATCAACTTTAAAGATATACAGCCACCGTGACCGGTGGCTGTATATCTTTAGAAAAGAGGAACTTACTTACCGTTCTTGATCGCGGCCTGAGCGGCTGCCAGGCGGGCAACCGGCACGCGGAACGGCGAGCAGCTCACGTAGTTGTTGCCAACCAGGTGGCAGAACTCGATCGACTCGGGGTCGCCACCGTGCTCACCGCAGATACCAACCTCGAGATCGGGGCGGGTTTCGCGGCCTTCTTTGACGGCCAGGTGCATCAGGCGGCCAACGCCTTCGCGGTCCAGGGTCTGGAAGGGATTCTTTGCGAGCACGCCTTCTTCCACATACTTGATGAGGAAGTTGCGCTCGGCGTCGTCGCGGCTGTAGCCGAAGGTCATCTGGGTCAGGTCATTGGTGCCGAACGAGAAGAACTCGGCCAGCTTGGCGACCTCACCAGCGGTGACAGCAGCGCGCGGAATTTCGATCATGGTGCCGAACTTGTAGGTGAAGGTTACGTTCTTCTCTTCCATCACGGCCTTGGCGATCCGCTCCAGGCGGGGCTGGATCCACTTCAGCTCGTTGACGGTGCCGGTCAGCGGGATCATGACCTCGGGGTGAACCTTCACACCCTTCAGCGTGCAGTCGGCGGCGGCTTCGAAGATCGCGCGCACCTGCATTTCCACGATCTCGGGCATGTAGATGCTCAGGCGGACGCCGCGCAGGCCCATCATGGGGTTGCTCTCGTGCAGACCACGGATGGCGTTGAGCAGATTTTCTTTTTCGGCCAGGCCGGCAGTCTCGCCCTTCACGCGCATGGTCACGACCTCTTCGAAGAGTTTTTCTTCGTCGGGCATGAACTCATGCAGCGGCGGGTCGATCAGGCGGATGATGACCGGGTAGCCATCCATCGCCTCGAACAGGCCGGCGAAATCGGCGCGCTGGTAAGGCAGCAGCACGTTCAGGGCGGCGGTGCGTTCTTCCGAGGTCTCGGCCAGGATCATCTTCTGGACGGTGGGCAGGCGCTCAGGCTCGAAGAACATGTGCTCGGTGCGGCAAAGGCCAATACCCTTGGCGCCGTAGGTGCGGGCGCGGCGGGCATCGCGCGGATAGTCGGCGTTGGCCCAAACCTGCAGGCGGGCGGCTTCGTCAGCCCAAGAGAGCAGGGTCATCAGGTCGGTCTGCTTTTCGATGTCGGGGGTGGTCAGGTCGAGCTTGCCCAGGTAAACTTCACCGGTGGTGCCATCGACCGAAACCCACTCGCCTTCCTTCACCACCACGTCGCCGACCTTCATCTGGCGGGCGTCAAGGTTGATGCGAATCTGCGATGCGCCGACCACGCAGGGCACGCCGAACTGGCGAGCCACCACAGCGGCGTGCGAGGTCGCGCCACCTTCAGAGGTGAGGATACCCTTGGCGGCGAGCATGCCGTGTACGTCATCCGGCTTGGTGAAGGGGCGGACCATGATCACGTCCTGCTTTTCTTCTTTCGCCATCTGCTCGGCCTTGTCGGCATCGAAGTAAATCTGGCCAACCGCGGCGCCAGGGGAGGCATTCACGCCGGAACCAAAGTAGCGGCCGGCCTTCTTGGCGGTCTTCTTGCCTTCCTCATCGAACTGCGGGTGCAGCAGGGCATCGACCTGCTTGGGGGACACACGCATGAGGGCTTCCTGGCGTGAGATCAGGCCTTCGTTCGCCATATCCACAGCAACTTTCACTGCGGCGCTGGCGGTGCGCTTACCGTTGCGGGTCTGGAGCATCCACAGGCGACCGCGCTCGATGGTGAACTCAACGTCCTGCATATCGCGATAGTGCTTCTCGAGGACGGCGGTCACTTCCATGAACTGCTTGTAAGCTTCGGGGAGGGTCTCGCCCATCTTGACGATCGGGTCGGTGTTGCGGATGCCGGCCACCACGTCTTCACCCTGCGCGTTGAGCAGGTAGTCGCCGTACATCTTGTTCTCGCCGGTGGCGGGGTTGCGGGTGAAGGCAACGCCGGTGCCGGAATCATCGCCCATGTTGCCAAAGACCATGGTCACAATATTGACGGCGGTACCGAGATCGTCGGGGATGCCTTCGGCGCGGCGGTAGTCGATGGCGCGCTTGCCCATCCAGGAGCGGAACACCGCTTCCGTCGCCAGGGCGAGCTGTTCCTGCGGGTCCATCGGGAACGGGCGGCCAGCCTCATCCTGAACAACCTTCTTGAAGACGTTGACGAGGTGCTTCAGATCATCAGCGGTCAGATCGGTATCAGACTTAAAGCCCTTCTCGTGCTTGTAAGCTTCAAACGGATCTTCGAACGCTTCGTCGGTTATGCCCATCACAACCGATCCAAACATCTGGATCAGGCGGCGATAGGAATCATACGCAAAACGAGCATTGCCGGTCAGTTTCGCGAGTCCTTCGACGGTCTCGTCATTGAGGCCGATGTTGAGGACCGTGTCCATCATGCCAGGCATCGAGAACTTCGCGCCGGAGCGGCAGCTCACCAGCAGCGGGTTCGAGGGGTCACCAAACTTCTTGTCAGAGGCTTTCTCCACCTCGGCCAGCGCAGCGAGTTCCTGATCCCACAGACCTTCGGGGAACTTGCTCCCACCGGCAGTGTAGGCATTGCAGGCCTCGGTTGTGACGGTGAAGAACGGGGGCACGGGCAGGCCAATGCGGTACATATCCGCAAGATTGGCACCTTTACCACCCAAAAGCGCTCGCACACCTTCCCAGTCGCCACCTACATACGCCTGGGCATTCTCCAGCTCATTAAACAAATACACCCACTTCTTTTCAACCATGTCTTCCTCCTGAGATTGTTAACCCCGGGTTGGGGATTATCTTTTTCGATGAAAACCCAGAGAATTCTACCACAAAGGTTAATTTTCAGACAGACAGCCTCGGTTAAATTGTTCTTTTTTCAGGATGCCCGCAATTTTTTCGTGCACACCGCAGTTAGAAAACCAGGGATCATCTGTAAGCAACCTGAAAGGTAATTTTCGGCAAAGGGGTAAGATAATTAGTTACGCCCTTGTATCCCCACGTACCGCTCAATCGCAGAGCTGAACATCGCTCCTATTCACTTTCAACTTATCCATAGCCCCCCGGAGGGTTTTGACCGAATGTCACAAGCAAAAATACTTGTTATCGACGACGACGAAGGCATGACGGAACTGCTCTCGCTGCTGCTTGCGCCCGCGTCTTCCGAGATCATCATCGCAAATTCCGGTTCAGACGGTATCGAACTTGTTAAAAAGCATGATCCTGACGTTATCATTCTTGATTTAATGATGCCAGAGATGAGCGGTTGGACGGTTTGCAAGGATATCCGCGGCTTTAGCAGTGTTCCCATCCTGATTCTTTCCGCCATGGACTCTCCAGGCGCGGTAGCGCAGGCGCTAGATGTGGGCGCGGACGATTATCTGGTGAAACCGGTTTCCAGCGGAACGCTGATTGCCCACCTCAACAACCTGATGCGCCGGCGGGCAAAGACACTGCCAGTGTCCAGCGCATTAAAGTAGTTTGCACGATATCGCGAACACAAAACCGGGCAGCCGCCCGGTTTTGTGTTCGTGGTGAAATGTAGTACAATCTTGCTCAGAAAGATCGGAAATCTCGACCAGGAGTAGCCTGTGCAAACCTGTACCCGCTGTAATGCCGAATCAGACGATACCGACGTCAATTGCACCAACTGCGGCGCCGATTTACTGGAGTTTTCGAAGACCGCGGTTACGCTGCGCAAGTTCCAGGAGAATCCGCGCGTCATCGCTGTTCATCTCATCGTTCACGACGATGCCTGCCCCGCCTGCCAGGAGATCCACGGCACCTATCCGAAAGATCGCGTGCCCAAGCTGCCCGTAGAAGGCTGCTCGCACGAGCACGGCTGCCGCTGTTTTTACCAACCGCTGCTCGAGTCGATTTTCCCCTAAACGGCCTTTTCGCTGTTGAATAATAGCGGTGAGCGTTGCGCGCTCACCGCTATTATTCAACAGCATCATACCATTTGGATGAGCTGCCGCAGGGCATCGGCGACCTGCTGCGGCTCCTCCATCATCAGCATATGCCCTGTCCCCGGCACCTTCACCAGCCAACCTTTCGGCAGCATTTGCGCCAGGGTTTCTGAGCGATCGATCCCCATAAGTTGATCATCCTCGCCGGCGATGACAACTGCGGGCACCTGGATAGTCGATAGGACGCCGGTCAGGTCGTGGCGCTCGGCCATGCCCTTCAGCGCGCCGACGATGCCCGCCGGATGCGTCTTCAAAATCAAGTCGGTAATGGGCTGCACCAGCTCGGTGCGGGGCGTGAGGGTGCTGACCATGGTGCTGGCAACCACACGCGCCCCTTTGTGTTTCACCGAATCGGCGGTCTTGTAGCGGCTCTGCCGGCGCTCGGGGGTATCCGCGGCGGCCTGCGTGGCGACCAACCCCAGCCCTGCCAACCGGTTGGGGTACGCCTGGGCAAAGGCCAGCGCGACATATCCGCCCATCGAGTGACCAACCAGAATGGCTCGGTCGATCGAAAGCTTGTCCATTAGCGCCAGTACGTCATCCGCCAGCAGCCGCATGGAATACACACCCTCCGTCACCGGCGAGCCGCCAAACCCGCGCAGGTCCGGAAGGATTAATCGGGCATCGCCTTGCAGCAGCGGCGCCAGCGGCTGCCAGATGGTGTGATCGAACGGGAAACCGTGCAAAAAGATTACCGGTATTCCCTGCCCGTGCTCTTCGTACGATAGTTCGACAGGGTGCATCTCCATTCCTACTGTTCTCCTTCCTCGTGCGCTTCGTCTTGCCGACCTTCCAGAAGCCGGCGCGCGTAATCTTCGGCCTCTTCGCGGCTGTTGACCTCTCCGGCGGCCTGCGCTTCTTGAACAGCCGCCAGCAGGCGGCCAACCTGTTTGCCCGGCGCAATGCCAAACAGTTTCATCACGTCGTTTCCGGTCAACAAGCGCGGCGGTGATACAACTTCCGCGCTCTTTTCCCAATAAGCTTCCATCAAACCCCGGCACACCTTTAATCCGGCTTCCCACGTATCTTGCGGCAGAGTCACGCCGTATGTGCCACGCAAATCCGCCAGCGCCAGCAGGCAGATATCGATCCCCGCAGGGCCGGTATCTTTGAAGTAGCGGTACATGGTGCGGCGGGCCGGTTTTTCCAGGTTCCCGTTTTGCAGCGCATTGAGCATGAACAATACGCGCATATGGTGCTCAATAATCGTTTCAATGCGCTGGATCTCCGTGGCGCTGAGTGCCAGGGCGCGCGCCCTGTTAGCGGCGACGTTTTTTCCGAGGTGGTCGTGCTCCAAAAAGCGGATTTTCCCATCCACCGTCTCAAAGCGTGTCTGCGGCTTGGCGATATCGTGATACAGCGCGGCAAAAAACAGCAGCGAGCGCAGCGAACGGTCGGGCACCAGCACCTGCTGGAAGTGCTCCTCCAACGGTTGCCGGTAACGGCCCAGCCACAGCACCGCCGAGCCAACCGTCAGATCGGGCACGCTTTCCGCATCATACGCGCCAACCAGCGGCGGGTAGAGCTGCTCTAATGCCTGCACCACGCCCAGGGTATGCTCCCATACATCCGCGATGTGGGGCGCGGACTGGGTGACGCCCTTTAATTCTTCCATTTCGGGCAGCACAAACTTCAGCGCCCCCACCTGGCTGAGAATGCGGATCGCCAGATGCACCTGCGAGCCTTCTAGCATGCGCAGCAGCTCGTCGCGCAGGCGTTCGGCAGAGATGCGCGGCAGCAGACGCGCCGCGGAGCGCATCTGCGCCAGGGTTTCGGGCGTAATGCGAAATTTGAAGTTGAGTGCCTGTCGCACGGCGCGCAGCACGCGCACCGGGTCGCTGCTCAGGCTGTCGGGTCCGCATGCGCGAATCTGCCCGGCGCGTAAATCGGCAAAACCGCCGGTCGGGTCGATCAGTTGATCGGTGTGCGCCACATCCAGCGCCATAGCGTTGATCGAAAAATCGCGGGCGCGCAGGTCGCTTTCCAGGTCTCCGGCACGCAGCGAGGCAAAATCCAGCAGCATGTGGCGGCGATCGCCCATATCGAGCACTACGCGGGTGGTGTCGCGCTCTTCGTCCAGCACGTACAGCGCGCCGTTCAACCGGCAGGCAACGTCATTCGCCAGCGCACGGGTTGGGCCAGGAATCGCAAAGTCCAGATCGTGGACAGATCGATCCAGCAGCAGATCGCGCACGGCCCCACCGACCAGGTAAACCGGGCGCTCTGGTGTAGAGTGCGTGCGCAGGGTTTCCATCACCGCTTGCTGGAGGTTTTTATCCATGCTTACGCCTGTTCTCCCTGTTTTTTGGCGCGCAGCGCTTCATATTTGGGCAGGTCTACCACGCCGACAAACGGCAGGTTTCGGTAGAAATCGTCGATATCTAGCCCATAGCCAAAGACGAACTTGTTGGGGATGGAGAAACCAACGTACTTCACCGGGATGGGAACTTCGCGGCGCTCGGCCTTATCGAGCAGCGAGCAAACCACAAGGCTGCGCGGATGACGAGCAGAAAGCAGGTCGATGACAGAAGCAAGGGTGCGCCCGCTGTCGACGATGTCTTCCACCAGAATCACGTCTTTATCCTGCACCGGCGTGTTGAGATCGAAGGTGATTCGCACCTGCCCGGTGCTCTCGCGCCCCCCCACCCCGTAGGACGACACCGCCATGAACTCGATGGCGTGCGGCACGGAAACGTGGCGCATCAGGTCGGTGAGGAACATTACCCCGCCTCGAAGAATACACACCAGCAGCAGATTTTTACCCTGGTAATCGCGACTGATCTCCGCGCCCAACGCCCGGATGCGCGCCTGAAGCTCGTCTTCCGGGATCAGCACTTCGCCAAGAAATTCTCGGTAATCCCACATAATGCCTGTTCCTTTGCTCTTCAAGGGCTTTGAAGATGTTGGTTTATGGGGCGCGAGCGCCCCATAAACCAACATTCTCGAGCCCAAAACGAGCCTACTCCCTAGGTACCTCGTGATGCGTCCGGCAGCGGGCTTCGTACATTTCCGAAGCGCCCACAATGACAACCGGGTCGTTGTATCGAGCGGGCTTGCCGTTCACCAGCCGCTGCGTACGGCTGGCAGCCTCGCCGCACACCATGCAGATGGCATTGAGCTTATCCACCTGCTCGGCGATGGCGAGGAAGGTAGGCATGACGCCGAACGGCTCGCCGCGGAAATCGGTATCCAGCCCGGCGACGAGCACGCGAATGCCGCGATCGGCGAGGGTTTGCGCCACCTCAACAATTCCCTCGTCAAAGAACTGGGCCTCGTCGATCCCCACCACCGAGGTATCGGCTTCGAGTGCCTGATAAATATCCGCGGAGCAGTTCACCGGCAGGGCACTGAATACCGTACCGGCGTGCGATGCAACCTTATCAACGTGATACCGCTTATCGATCACCGGCTTAAACACCTGCACCTTCTGCCGAGCGATGGTCGCCCGGCGCAGGCGGCGGATCAGTTCATCGGTCTTGCCGCTGAACATGGAGCCGGTCACTACTTCAATCAACCCGGTATGATGCTTCATGCTATGTCTACCTCGTTTCAGGGATGGGTGCTGCCCAGTGCTTGTTTCATCATTGATACCACCTCGCTCACGGATGGGTCCTCTCCATAGGCGATCGCCAGGTAGCTGGCGGTGTAATCGCCAAACTGGAGCAGGGTCCACATCTGCGCCATCAGGCTCTCACCGCGCGCGGTGATGGTATCGGTATTGATCGCCTGGGTCATAAAAATCTCACGGGTAAAATCAAGCCGCAACTGGTTGCGCGGATGGTTGGCAGAACCAGCCAAAAACAGAACGATGGTCTGCATCAGCGCGCTCTCAGGATTGTTCAGCCCGGCAAGCGTGGTGTGATCGGCCTCCGGCAGGGAATCACACTGCGCCCAGGCTTTCGCCACCTCGCAAACCTGGTCCTTCCAACGTTTGGCAACCGGGGCGAAAGCATCGGCAGCAATAACGGTCACACAACGGCCTACCATCTGGCCGGCCATGCGTTTGGCGGGGTTGAACTTCACCGGCGCATCTGGCAGCAAGTTGGTCTGCTGGTTACGCATGGCGTGCAACGTTCCGGCTACGTCAGCGGAGGGGTCGGGAAGCAGATTCATCCGGTACAGGGCAGCCAGCACCAGACCGAAGAGAAAGCCCAACGCAGTGCGCGCCGGGAGATGCTGGCCCTGTTGATCCTCGTGCACGTACACCCACGCCGGGCAGCCCTGCTGCGAGGCAAGCTGCGCCAGCGTTCCTCCGGTGGTGATCACCAGTACGCGGCAGCCGTTTTCTACAGCCTGCCGGTAGGCCGAGAGGGTTTCTTCGGTCTCGCCAGAGTGTGATACGGCAATCACGCAGGTTTCTGGGCCGCGCGCCCAGGCGGGCAGCCCATATTCCCGGTGGACAACAATAGGAAGCGGGCTGTGTGGCTCGGCGACCGCCGCGGCAAGCGCCCCGCCCAGCGCAGACCCGCCCATTCCGACAATTACGATCTGCTGCAAGTCATTCCACACGGGCAGCGGCAGCACCTGCCCCATCTCCCATGCATCTGCAAGTTGATCGGGCATGCCTTTCAGCTGCCCAAACATATCCTGCGAGTCCAATTTCCGAATGGTATCCAGGTCGTCTAAATTCATGCTTCCATGCTCCCGTTGGGTTCTGCAGTGCTAGCGGCCATCTTCTTCTTTCAACCCGCTTATCTTACGATAAACTTCGCGCCGCTGCCAGCCCGACTTTGCCGCCACCGCACTGGCAAGCTGCGACTGCGCCTGCCCGGCGGCGAGGCCTTCGCGCAGCGCGTTTACCAACTGCTCCTCCGTCCACGGGCCGGCAGGTTCGTCGCTGGCGCCGCCAATGACGAGCGTAAATTCACCGCGCGGCTCGTGCTGTTCAAAGTGCGCCCGCGCCTCCGAAATGCTGCCCCGGATGATCTGCTCGTGCAGCTTGGTCAGTTCGCGCGCAACGGCGATGGGCCGGTCACCCAAGACTTGCTGCAAGTCTACCAGTGCATCCAGCAGCCGGTGCGGCGTTTCGAGGAAAATCAACGTGTAAGGCAGCGTGCCAACCGATTCCAACCGCTGGCGACGTTCCGCACCCCGGCGTGGAAGGTAACCCAGGTACAAAAAGGCATCCGTCGGCAAGCCCGAAACGATTAGCGCCGCAATGGGAGATGCTGCGCCCGGAATGGGGCTAACCTGAAAGCCCGCCGCCAGCGCCGCCTGCACCAGCTCGTAGCCAGGGTCGTTCAGCCCCGGTGTACCCGCATCCGAAACCAGCGCCACATCACCTGCCGCCAGCGCATTCAGAATGCGGTCGACCCGGCTGAGCTTGTTGTGCTCATGGTAGCTCACCGTCGGCACGCTAATCTCGTAGCGCTGGAGCAGCTTGGCCGTCTGGCGAGTATCTTCCGCCGCGATTAGCGCCGCCTGGCGAAGCACCGCCAGGGCGCGCAGGGAGATGTCTTCCAGGTTCCCAATTGGCGTCGCGACCAGGTAAAGCGTCCCCATGCAGCCCTCGTTATGGTACAGCCCAGGTGAGAAAATCCAGATCAACCTGGTTGGTTTGGGGATCGATCGCCGAAAGATAGAGCCGGCCGGGCAATCCCTGCGTGGTACGATAACACAGGAACACGCCCGCCTGGATCTGCTCCAGGTACAGCGGCTGCTCAGAGAGTGCTGCGCCCATGCAGTCATCTTGCTGTGGGGCAGTGAGCCCAAAGAAAGACAGCTTCGCCCCATTGACCGGGTTCAACAGCGCGAAGGCTTCTTCATCCTGTTCCAGCCGCAGATCATCCTCTTCCGCCTGGTTCAGCGCCACGTTGTCCAGGTCGACCCCATCATCGGGAAGCATCGACAGGAAACCACCGGAGTAAATCAGCGGCGTATCCGTCGCTTCTGGCGGAGCGGGCGTGGGCGTTTCCGTTTCCCTCGCATCGACCACAATCCGCACCCAGAAGGGGGATTCACCCTCAGGGCCAATGCCAAAAAGTTCGCCGCGCTCGCTGCGTAGCTTCCAGTTGCTCTGGTATACGCCGGGCTGCTGCGGGGCAACCATCTCCACCGTAATATCGATACTAGTGGCTGGGAGAACTGTCCACAAGAGGGGCTGTGCCCGTGTTACGCCAATATCCTCACCCGAGAACCAAGTCACCGTATAGGCGTTCGTCCAGGGGCAGCTACCAGCATTCACAAGCCGCCACGTCTTTGAAAAGATTTCGCCGGGGAAAAAGCGCGTCTCATCCGGCACGGTGACGTCGATTGGGCGGCCTGGATGGGCCACATTACACGGCAGTTGAACCGCCACACCCGATTGCGTATTTGGCTGCACTGTACGGCTGTTTTGAGCTGATGGCGCAGTAGGCGTATCTACTACACGCGTGTTGATGAAGCTTGTGGGCGTATGCGGCTGCGCCAGAACGACTGTGGGTACAGCGTTCTCCGCCTTAGCGGCTGCCGTCAGCATCGTCGAGGCGATATTCGATGAACGCTCATCTGTGGGCTGGGTAGACTCCAGCGAACCTGGGGTTGGCGCGCCGCACGCGGTCAGCCCGGTGAGTAGAAGAATGCAAACGAAGACGACAGCCTGTTTTTTCATGTTAGAACGTCCCACCCATTCTACCAAAATTTCCAGGGCGCGGCGAACCAACATTTTGGGGTCTTGGGTAGTTGTCGGGGGTGATTGCTGCGCAACCACCCCCGACAACTACGGCAGTTCCCAAAGAGCCAAAAAATCGAGCAGGCACAGTCAAACACCAATTAAGGTAAAATAGATACAGATTGGAGATACGATGGATTCTGCTGACCAGCCACAACGAACATACCGATACAGCACCACCGGATGGACTGAAACCGACGCGCGCGTGATCCGCGAAACCAGCGTCTCGCTGACTGTCAACGGCGAGAGTTGGCTCACATTCAACTGCACCCCTACCGACCTCGATGCTCTGGCGGTAGGCTTTCTGTTCAATGAAGGGATCATCGCCGAGCGTAGCGAGATCGCGGCGGTTGATGTCTGCAAGCAGAATACCAACGTGGACGTTTGGCTAAACCATTCTGTGGAAAAGCCCCAGCAATGGCAGCGGACCTCGGGCTGCACCGGCGGCTACACCAGCCAAATGGCCGATCCAGAAAGCGCCGCTGTGCCGCCCCCTGCACCCGCCGTCGCGCGAAAAAACGGCAGCGCAGCGGTCGTAACAGCGACTATTTCTCCTGAGTCAGTGCTGGCCTCAATGGATCAAATGCTCGAGGTGCAGGAGCTGTACCGCGAGACGCGCGGCGTGCACTGTTCCGCGTTGAGCGATGGAGCGGTCATCCGCTTGCGCGCGGAGGATATTGGCCGCCACAACACGCTCGACAAGCTCGCCGGGCACATGCTGCTGGATGGCGTGCGCGTTCACCCGGCGATTGTGGTTACTACCGGGCGCGTCAGCGCGGAGATGCTGCAAAAATCTGCCCGGCTGGGCGCAGTGATGGTTGTATCGCGCACGTCGCCTACCACACAGTCCATCGCCTGGGCTGAGGAACTGGGCATCACGCTGGTGGGCTATGCCCGCCGGACCCAGTTCACCGTCTATGCGCACCCAGAGCGGATCAAGTGATGGTTGCATGACGAGAGCGAGCGCCAGTTTGCGCTCGCTCTCGTCATGCAACCATCACTTAGGATGCCTCTTTCTCCGCCTTCTGAAACTCTTCTGGGCTGTTGACGTTGATAAAGGACCGGAAGCCCGGATCAACCACCGCCACTTCTTCAGGGGTCATCAGGCGCACCTTCGCCGCGTCGAACCAGGAGATCATGCGCCGGTCGCCGCGATCCAGTGCCGCTTTGACCGCGGGCAGGCAGGTGTCACGCCGGTACACACCGTGCAGCGGCTCCAGCCCCTCCAGAGAGCGCGGGATGACAGCATCCACGCCCTCCTGCTCCAACAGATCGATCTGCGCGCGCAGCAGCCGCGGATCGATAAAGGGCATATCACATGCCACCACCGCTACGAATGGGTTGTTTGCCGCGTACAAGGCGGTATAGAGGCCGCCCAGCGCTCCCGTTCCTGGCAGCAGGTCTGGGATCAGCGGCAGGTTGAGGAAGGCGTAATCTTCCGGGCGGTTGGTGGTGACCAGTACCTCGTCTCCCAACCCTGCCAGACGCTCCACCACCCGCGCGATCAACGGGCGGCCCAGGAAGGGCATCAGCGCTTTATCCTGCCCCATGCGGCTTGAGGCGCCGCCAGCCTGAATCACGAGAGTAATCATAATTGTATATAATAAGCACAAGACGAACAAAATCAAGATCCGGTAAGCGAAGGGTGCATTTCAGAATTTTGGGCTTGCTGCGGGGGGCACTGCGAGCCAAAAACGAAACATCCAGAGGCGAATCCCTTTAAAGGAGAAACGATGACCGTGATCGACCTGACTCCCTTGCACGCCATCCTGAAAGAATTTGCCCCCCAAGGACGCACCGCCTTGCTGCCCGCGCTCCACGCCGCGCAGGAAATTTACGGTTACCTGCCAGAAGCGGTGGCGGCGGCGGTTGGACAGGCATTGAATGTGCCGCTGGTGGATGTGCATGGGGTAATCGACTTCTACGCGCTGTTCTACCGCGAACCCGTTGGAGAAACGCGCATCCATGTCTGTAACGATCCTGCCTGCGCGATGGCTGGGTCTGATGCGGTGCTCAAAATGCTCGCGCGACGGGTAGAGCTTTCCAAAATGGGCGGGCCAGAAGGCACAATCACGGTGGAGCATTCGCCTTGCCTGGGTTTGTGCGAGCACGCCCCAGCCACCATCGTACAGGGGCGCAGCGTTCCAGATCGCACCGTCGCTCCCGCGAAAGCGGGCACCTATGCCGCGCTGGTCGGGCCATCACCGCACCCGCGCAGCCGCGTTTACCGCGAGATTGCCCTGCTCACTGCCAACTGCGGGCGCGGCGAGACGACCACGCTGGCTCAGTATACAGAAAACGGCGGCTATGAGGGCCTCAAAACAGCCTTATCCATGTCGCCTGAAGCCGTGGTGGAGGAAGTGAAAGCCGCTGGGCTGGTTGGGCGTGGCGGCGCGGCTTTTCCCACTGGAATCAAATGGGAAGGCGCGTTGAAAGCCCCAGGAACGTTGAAATATGTGGTGTGCAATGCCGACGAAGCGGAGCCCGGCACGTTCAAAGACCGGGTGCTCCTGGAAGACGATCCGCACCTACCGTTGGAAGGCATGATCATCACCGCCTATGCAATTGGAGCCAATAAGGGCTACATCTATATCCGCGGCGAGTACACCTTCCAATTCGGGGTGATGCAGCAGGCCGTGGAAGAGGCGCGAGCGGCGGGGCTGCTGGGCAGCAATATCCTCGGCTCCAGTTTCGATTTTGACGTAGAATTGCGGCGCGGCGCTGGCGCGTATATCTGCGGCGAGGAGACCGCGCTGTTCGAGTCGATCGAGGGCAAGCGCGGTTTTCCGCGCGTCAAGCCGCCCTTCCCCACCACGCACGGGCTGTTCGGCAAGCCGACCGTGATCAATAACGTCGAGACGCTGGCCAACATTCCCCACCTGATCCGCAATGGGGCGGCGGCGTACCGCCAGACGGGCACCGAACGCTCGCCGGGGCCTAAGCTGTTCTGCCTCTCCGGCGACGTGGCGAAACCAGGGCTGTACGAAGTTCCGTTCGGCGTCACATTCCGCCACCTGCTGGAAGAAATGGCCGGCGGTGTTCGCCCGGGCGGGCAGTTCAAGGCCGCGTTGTTTGGTGGAGCGGCAGGCGCATTCGCATCCGAAAAAGACCTGGATGTGCGCCTGACCTTTGAAGATCTACGCGCGGCGGGCCTGCCCCTCGGCTCCGGCGTGATCACCGTGTTCGATCACACCCGCGATATGCGCGATGTGCTGCTGCGCCTGGGCCGCTTCTTCGCCGAAGAATCGTGCGGCAAGTGCTATCCCTGCCAGATGGGCACCCAGCGCCAGTTCGAGATTTTGCAACGCGTCAGCCGCTCAGCAGCGTTGCCCGGTGACCCTGATCGCCTGATGGATCTCGGCTGGACGATGACCGACTCCTCGCTGTGCGGGCTGGGTCAAACCGCCGCCTCGGCAGTGATGAGCGCCATGCGGCTGTGGCCGGAGCTGTTTGCCCCGGTAGAAAGGATGAGAAATGCCTGACCCAATCAAGCTGACCATCGACGGGCGCGAGATTGAAGTCCCGTTAGGAGCTACAATCCTGCAAGCCGCCCAGCAGGCGGGCGTGCCCATCCCCACCATCTGCTACCACCCCGTCACCACGGCCAATGCGCTGTGCCGCATCTGCGTGGTTGAGGTGGAGGGCGCGCGCGTGCTGGCCCCTTCCTGCGTGGCGCTGGCCGGCCCTGGCATGGTGGTGCACACGCAGACCGAGCGCGTGGTCCGCGCAAGGCGTACGATCCTGGAAATGCTGGCCTCCACCGTCGATCTCTCTGAAGCGCCGGGCATCCAGCAGATGATGGTGGAGTACGGCGCGGACGTGGAGCGCTTCCCAGAGGCGGAGCGCCGCGAGCCGCCGGTGATCGACGATAATCCCATGTACGTCCGAGACTATGCCAAGTGCGTGCTGTGCTGGCGCTGCGTACAAGTATGCGCGGAAGACGTGCAGTACACCTTTGCGCTAAACTTCTCCGGGCGCGGCTACGAGACACAGATCGGCACCTTCTTCGACCGCCCGATGCCCGCTACCACGTGCGTGTTCTGCGGGCAGTGCGTGGGCGTGTGCCCCACCGGCGCGCTGAAACCCAAGCGCCAGTGGTTGCTTGAACAGGGCCACAGCGCAGATGAAATTATGGAACTGACGCGCACCGAGCGCAAGCGCCGGCGGCGAGAAATTGGGCAGTCGCCCACAAACGCGAGCGGAGGAAGCGATGAACGGTAACCCTCAACCAAACCGCACAGTCCGCACCACCTGCCCTTACTGTGGCGTCGGCTGCACGCTCGATCTACACCTTCACGATGACTTAATCACCGAGGTCACCTCGCCGTTTGATTCGGTGGTCAACCAGGGAAATCTGTGCGTCAAAGGCCGCTATGGCTACGATTTTCTATACAGCAAAAAGCGCGTCACCGTTCCGCTGAAGCGCAAGACGCCCCAGCAGCCCGGCAGCCGCACGCAGGCCTTTGACCGCGACGAATGGGTCGAGATCACCTGGGACGAGGCGCTGGATACGGTCGCCGACCGGCTGGTTGCCACATACGAGCAGCACGGGCCAAACGCATTAGCCGTTTACTGCTGCGCCAAAGCAACCAATGAGGACAACTACCTGCTGCAAAAGCTCTACCGGTCGGTCTTCCGCACGAACCACATCGACCACTGCACACGGTTGTGTCACGCCGCCAGCGTGGTTGCGCTGCAAATGGCAGTTGGCTCGGCGGCGATGAGCAATACTGCCGCCGAGGTGATCGACAATGACGTGTTTATCGTCACCGGCTCGAACGTCACAGAAAACCATCCCATCATCGCGCTGCAAATGAAGGCTGCCGTGCGCAAGCGCGGCGCAAAGCTGATCGTGGTTGATCCGCGCCGAATTGAGATGGTCGATTTTGCCACGCTTTACCTGCCGGAGAAACCCGGTACGGACGTGGCAGTCTTTTCGGCCATGGCACACGTAATCTTGAAGGAAAAACTGTACAACCAGGAATTTATCGGTGCGCGGACGGAGAACTTTTCCGAGTTTGCTGCCTCCATGGAAAAGTTCACGCCCGAATATGCCGAAACTATCTCTGGCGTAGACCGCAATCTGATTATCGAGGCTGCGCGGATGTACGCCACCGCGAAGAACGCGGCGATTTACTGGGCGCTGGGCATCCCCGAAAGCTCGCACGGCACCGACAACGCCCACAGCCTGATCAACCTGGCACTACTGACCGGGCACATCGGGCGGCGCGGAACGGGGCTTAACCCGCTGCGGGGTCAGAACAACGTGCAGGGAGCATCCGACTCGGGCGCAATGCCCTGGCACTACCCCGGTTACCAGCGCGTCGATGACGAAGCGGTTGCCCGACGTTGGGAAGCGATCTGGAACGTGGAGCCGGGCGGGCTAAACCGCGAACAGGGCCTCACCACTACTGAGATCCTCTCCTCTACCGGCAGCCCGGGCGGCGTGCGCTCGCTCTATATCATGGGTGAGAACCCGATGATGTCTGAGCCGAACCTCAACCTCACCCGCCATCATATGGAAGAGCTAGCGTTTGTGGTGGCGCAGGACTTGTTCATCAACGAATCCGGTGCGTTCGCCGATATATTCCTCCCGGCGGCATCGTGGGCCGAAAAAGAGGGCACCTTCACCAACACCGACCGGCGCGTCCAGCGCGTGCGGCGAGCCATTGCCCCGCGTGGGCAATCTCGCCCCGACTGGCAGATCATCTGTGACCTGGCGAAGCGACTGGAAGCTCGCATGGGCCGCCCCAACAGCGCCTTCTGGGACTACACCGATCCATCGCAAATTTTGGAAGAAATGGGGCGCGGCGTGCCAGAATACGCCGGGGTGAAGTACCACCGCATCGAAAAAGAAGGCCTGCAAACGCCAGTTTTGGACGACAACCACCCCGGCACGCCCTTCCTATTCGCGGAGAGTTTCCCGCGCGGGCGGGGCAAGTTCCACTCGCTGGAGTACAACCCGGTCGCCGAATCGACCGACGAGGACTACCCGCTGACCCTTACCACCGGGCGCGTGCTGGAGCACTGGCACGGTGGCACGCAGACACGCAACGCCAGCCTGAATACCCTCTTCCCGGAAGCGCTGATGGAGATCAGCCCGGCGGACGCAGCCCGGCTGGGGATTGCCGATGGCGGCGCGGCGCGGGTCACATCGCGGCGCGGATCGATCGTCCTGCGCGCGCGAGTCACGCACAAGGCCAATCCCGGTGTGGTGTTTATCCCCTTCCATTTTGCCGAAGCAGCCGCGAATCTGCTCACCATTGATGCGCTCGATCCGCTGGCCTTAATCCCTGAATACAAAGCCTGCGCGGTGCGGGTAGTGCGCGCCCGTGAGGATGAGCTGCCCGACCCAGACCGCGGGTTGGAGCGCGGCAGGTACTAAGCCGACGAAAACAAGCTGTGAAAAATCCTTGCATATCTCAACAGCAAAGGATATGATTGAAATATCGTTACAATGAACTTGCAACTTTCGCTCTAATGGAAGCCATATATGCAGCCAGATTCTGACGGAATCCAATACAGTACCGATGATAGTGAGCGAAAGGGGGACCAACAAACACTGATTACCGGGGCACAGGCAGCCGTGGAACACGCGCGCCGCTACGACCCGGGCAGGCTCTCACAGGCTTTAACAACCTACGTGCAGCTTCTTTCACGCGATGGGCAGCACGAACAGGCCAAATGCCACGCAGAAGAAATCCTGCAACTCGATCAGCGCAGCCAGAGCGCCGTTGAGGCGATCATTGCGCTGGGGATCAGCGCAGCCGCCGCGGGCAACCTCGATGATGCGGCTGCGCGCTTCCATCAAGCCGCGGACCTTAGCCGCCAGATTCGCTACGCTATGGGGCTGGCGAAGGCGCTGCAGTTCCTGGTCAGCCAGGTACTGGTCGTTCGCGGTCAGTTCCATCTGGCGCTGACCCTAATGGAAGAGGCGGGCAGCGTTCGTGACACGCTGGGTGGCAAGCACTGGAGCGAAGCCTTCTGGCGCGGGTTCATCTACCAGACGGTCGGCGACCGGCGGCACTGCCGCGAAGTGCTGGATGAACTGGTGGTACAGTTTGAGCCCGGCACGCGCATGGCTGCTGCGTACTATCTGCTGTGGTCGCGCCTGGCCCTGGACGAAGATGACCCTGAGCAAGCGAAAGAACTTCTGCGACTAGGCCTGCGGGTAGCGACTCGCGTAGATGTGCGCGACCTGAATCTGTGGATCCGGTTGGAGCAGAGCCGCTGTTACCGCCTGCGTAGTGAGGCTCCGGTGGCGCGCACGTGGGCTGAAGATGCGCTTTCAATGGCGCGCAGCACTGGCTTGCAGTACTTTGTTGGGCTGGCATACCTGGAGCGTGCACAGACCAACTGGGATTCCAGTGACCGGGAAGCCGCGGAAGCAGATATTGAGGAAGCGCTGCGCGTGTTGGAGCCACTAGAAGCATCCTATGATGTAGCCCGCGCCCGCTATCTGCGCGCGTTGTGGTACCGTCAGATCGCGCATTCACAGGCAGAGCCGGCGTGGCTCGATGCGATTCAGGCGATCATCCGCGGGGGGTACGCCTTCCTGCTGGAAAAAGAGCAGGATGTAGCCTTCCCGCTCATCGCCGCGCATGCACGCAGCAAGAACCCGCAAGTGCGATCCGCGACCGAGAGTTTGCTGCGGCACCTCGCCAATGTTGTGCCGCCCTCGCTGCGCATCTACGGATTAGGCCAGTTTGCGGTGTGGAAAGGCCGGCGGCGCGTTCCTGATCAGGCGCTCGGACGGCGCAAAGCCGGCGAGCTGTTGCGTTTTCTGCTGCTGCAACCCAGCCGCGCCGCCGGTCGCGAGGTGATCATCGAAGCGTTGTGGCCCGACCACAACTCAGATAACCCTTCGGATTTGCTGAACCAGGCCACTTCTGCGCTGCGCCACGCGCTGGAACCCGATCTGCCCGACAAATTCCCTTCGCGCTATCTCAAGGTCGAAGGCGAATACATTACTCTGACGCTGCCCCCCGGCTCAGTGGTCGATTTTGAAACCTTCGAGCGTGCGCTGCCCATTGCCATCCAAACCCGCTCGGTGGACCGCCTGCAAGAAGCGCTCAACCTATACTCGGGCGAGATCTTCCCATCCGATCGCTATGCCGATTGGAGCGCCGAGAAACGCCAGTTCCTGGCGGAGCTGCGGCAGCGGGGCCTGGTATCGCTGGCAAACGCGCTGCTGGAAAGCGAGCGTTTCTACGAGGTGATCGCTTGTGCACGGCAAGTCATGCAGGTGGACCCCTGGAACGAGGATGCTGTTCTGCTGGCGATGCAAGCCTATTCGGGCATGCAGAACGTGCCCCATGCGCTGCAGGTATATAAGGATCTGGAGCGCACGCTCAAAGAAGAGCTGATGATCATGCCGCGTAAGGATCTGCGCAGCTACGCCGAGAAACTGCGGACACGATAAAACAAATACGCAACCACGAACGGGGCCGGAACTCGGCCCCGTTATCTTATCAATCCATCTAAAGATTACCCAATTTCAAAATTCGTTATAAACGGGGAGTAAGTGTCAGTGAATTGTCAGTACGTTTGTGTATGATGTACCCGAGGAAACAAACCGGATGCGGAAAAAGCAAACCTTTTTACTGACCATAATGACACCAGAAACAGGCAGTTCAACCTTGTGCGGTCAGATTAAGGTAATCGCTTCGGGAAAGACCAGCACCTTTACCAGCCTGGAAGAACTATACCGACTGCTCGCAGGTGAGATGAACGAAGAGGCGTCTGCGCTGCGCATGAAAATCGATATGGCGCTGAACGAAGAGAAAGCCATCTTCTAGAAAGTTTCCTCCCAAAATTGCAATCTTCAAATCAAGTGCAGAGATCAGGGGACTGCACTTGAACGCGAGAGACCCGCTCAAAACAGCGGGTCTCTTTATTTCTTGTACTAGCCCGGCCCCACCGAGCGACTGAGTTTCAATCGCTCCCTTCGGGAGACAAATAAGGAAAGGGCGAGTTTTGAAAACGCGTTGCGTTTTCAAAACTCGCAAAAATTCTTCTTCGGGCGGGCAAAGCCCGCGATTCACACAACAGCCTAGCGGCTGAGAAGGTACTATTTTTTTATAAATTTTGAGCATGGGCCTGCCTAAGACAGGCCCATGCTCAAAGTAACAATCCTTACCTCCCGCCCTTCACCAGGTCTTTGGCCAGTTCCAGGAACTCCTTCCACTCTTCTTCGAAGAAGTGCAGGGTTACATTGTTCAGTTCCAGGTGGTAGGTCATCTCATCGGGTTCTTCCGCGCGCCAGGCCATGTAATTATCGGTCTCAGCAAGGGTGTTCACCTTCGGATCACTGCTTTCGGTCATTACGCTATCCTCCCAGAGAAAGTTTTGGTTACTGCTCAGGCTCGGCAGGTTTTGTGTAGATTATGAGCGAGCTGCCGCGCAGATCGCTCATAATCTACACAACCCAAACCAGACTAAGCAATCATTATTTTTACGCGCTCACTTCGGCCGGTTCTGCAGCGCGGCGTTGACCCTTCCACGCAAGGCCTCCAACTGTGCCTGCACGCGCGGCAGCAGCATGTTTGCTCGCCCAGAAGGCTGGTTTGTCTCCCTCCCCTCCCATGGGTCGCGGTCTAACATTTTTGCAAAAATGTATTCCAGGAACAGCTTGATGGTTGCCAGCACCGGAGCTGCCAGCACCATGCCGATGACACCCAGCAAGTTGAAAGCCACCAGTGCCGAAATCATCACGGCTGCCGGGTGCACGCGCAGCGCGTTCGACATCATCCGCGGCACGACATAGTTATCCAGAATCATATCCATTATCCAGGCCAGCCCCACCACTAACCCGGCATACGCCAGCGGAGAGATGCCAAAGATGGTGTAACCCTGGAAGAAGGACACCAAGCCGTAGGTGGTCCAGGTGACAAAGGGGCCCACGTAGGGGATGAACCGTGCCAGACCTGCCAGCAGCGCCAGCCCAAAGTAAAACTTGATCCCGAGCGCGCCGAGCAGAATGGTGTAGATCAGGATGGTCATCAGCACGATGATGATTTGCCCGCGCAGGAAGGCATTCCAGACGTGCCCCAGCGCCGCCCCAAGTTTTTGGAAATCATCCGCATAACCGGGTACAGAGAAGCTGATGATACGGTTTGGGAACCCACCGCTCTCTGTCAGGATAAAGTACGAGATCAGCAAGATGAAGAATAGCCAACCAATCAGGCTGGCCGCGCCAGATGCCACCGACACGACCGACGAACCAGCCTGGGTGAGGATGGGCTGAACCATACCGAGCACCTGCTGGCCAATCTGGTTCGCATCCAGCATGCGCAGATCAAGCTGAAACGGGCCAAACGCAAGCGGCTGCGAGATGAGTGTTTCGATCGTTGTGGGCAGTGCAACCACGGCATTGTTCAAGAAGTTGATCAGGTTCTGCACCTGCTCAATGACGGCGATACCGCCCATGGCAATCGAACCGATCAGGATGATCAGCAATATCAGATAAACAAACCCCACCGCCGTGCGCCAGGAGATGCGCGTTCCGGTGCGCATGTTCTCCGCCATCGGGTACAGCAGGTACGCAAGGATCAGTGCCAGCAGAAGCGGTCCCACGATGTTCAGGAAACGGAACAACAGAAACGCGCCGATTGCCATCATTGTGAGGCCGATGATCAGCTTTGTCGTCGCACCCCAGCGCGGTGAAGAAGGCTTCGAGGGAGGGCTAGAAACGGGTATATCATCCAACGGTTCGTAAGGAGGGAGATCGGTCATATTATAGGTGTTTTACGGGCACGCTCCGGCGGGCCAGATGGGCAGCAGGCACCAGAACCACTTCGGCGCATTCCATGCGCCGATGAACAGGCACAAGCAGCTTAGCAGCAGCAGAATACCCAGCACAATCCACGTTGTCGGGATTCGTCGCTCTGGCACGGCCATCTCTGGCGCGTAGGAAGAAGGCACCTGACCAGCAAACTGGTCCACTGGCTGGCGCGGAGGGTAAGCAGGCGGGTTACCCTGCTGCGATGGCTGCTGTGCGGCAGGAGGCGGGGTATAAGCAGGCTGCTGTCCAGGTTGGTTATAGGCGGGCGGCGTGCTGTTGTAAACCTGCGCCTGGCCCTGGCTGGGCGGCGGAGGCGGTGTGCCATAAGCCGGGCGAGAAGCCGGGCTGACCATGGTCGCATCCTGATCGTAATCGGAAGATTCGAATACCATGCTCATCCGTTCGCCAAAGGTAATAGTATCGCCCGGGCGGAGAATGTTCGGGCCGACCAGCCGCTGACCATTTACGAACGAGCCATTGGTCGATCCTAGATCTTCCAAAACATAACCGTTGCCCTGTTGGAACAGGCGCGCATGACGGCGTGAAATTTCCGGGTCATTGATTACAATGTCGTTGCTAAGATCGCGCCCAACAAACATCTCCCCCTTATCCAGCGGGTAGACTTTGCCCACTGAGGGCCCTGAGCGCATTACCATCCGGAAGTTGGACTGCATACATCCCTCCTCGATTCTTAATCCAGATAATAGTTTAATGTCTTTGAGATAGAAAGTCAATTTTGAAAAGCGGCAGAACGCCTCACCCCGGCCCTCGCTATTTTCCATAGTGCGGAAAAATGGATAGGGCCGGGGTGAGGCGTTTATCGCTCAACTCTGCTTTTCCAGCGGCACCATCCGGCACTCGAACACCGTTTCAAACGCCGACTCTACTGCCTCCATAACTTGATCCATCGTTGGGACTTCGGATATCACGTCGGCAAGATTGGCCATCTGCACTTGATCGAGCCCGCAGGGGATGATACCCGCCCAGTATGCCGGTTCGGTCGCCACGTTAAGCGCAAAACCGTGGCGAGAGATGCCTCTGGCGTCTACCTTTACCCCAATCGAGGCAATTTTGGCAGGCGCGGGCTTTAGCGCCGGGATGCAGCGCGGGCACTTCGCCCACACCTCCGCCGGCACCCACACGCCGGTCAACGCCTCACGCTGCGCGGCGGCGACGCCGAACTTTGCCAGCGCAAAGATCAATGCCTTTTCCAGCTTGCGCACGTAACCCACAAAGTCTGCTTGCGGCAGGCGTTCGCCAACCCAGCCCTGGGGAGCCAGCGGCAGCAGCGGGTAGCCCACCAGCTGCCCCGGGCCGTGATAGGTCACATCACCGCCGCGGTCCACATAGCGCAGCGTGATGCCGCGCTCCGCCAGTGTGGCTTCGTCCCACAGCAGGTTCTCATCGTGCCCGCGCCGTCCGAAGGTGTACACGTGCGGATGCTCCAGCAGCAGCAAAGTTGGGCGGCGCTGACCGGCAGCAATCTCCGCGGCAAGGCGGTCTTGCAACTTCCAGGCGGCGTCGTAATCTACGACCCCCAGCCGTTGAATTTCGTAGGTGCGTTCACTGTGCGCTTGCATGGCTCGATTATACATAGTCTCTCATACACAGGTGTGTTTCCATGGTTGGGAATGCAAGCATTCCCAACCATGGAAACACATCGATCATGCACTATATACGTAGAAGCAGCCCGGTTTGTTCCACGGTGTTGGGATTTTGATTTATTTCTGACACTTCTTTAACATTCTTTAGAGATTCGGGGGCTATGATTCTAAGTGATGCCTTCCGTATCGTTGTTGCGCGGCCGCCAA
>JAEYTI010000090.1 GCA_023434145.1 Chloroflexota bacterium
CGCCTCACCCCCCGGCCCCCTCTCCATTTTTGCTGTTCGAGCTCTATGTTTCGCGCGCTCAGCGCAATCCGCAAAAATAGAGAGGAGGTGCCTTGTTCCGCAAATCCGATTGGCCAGCAAGGCACCCCCTCTCTGGTTTTGCGGGTTGCGCTCATCATCTATAAAGTAGAGCCAAAACAGCACAACCGGAGAGGGGGCCGGGGGGTGAGGCGTCGCGTGTAGGACGCTCGTCTCTTTATTACGCGATTGGTTTGTTAAACTTCATCAGCCGCGGCTTCCAGCCGCCAGGCGATAGGTGGGGTAGAAACACCTCATTTACGCGATTTCATTGGTAGTGTTCATCAGCGCACGGCGTGCCGGGCGAAAACCTGCCCGCCGGGTGATCAACCACTTCCTCTACAACTCCACCGTTGGCAAATACCTGGGTGGCTTTCTGCACTGTGTAGCCTGCTCGAAGGCGTAGGCGATCTTGATCAGCGTGGGCTCGGACCAGGCCGGGCCGAAGAAGGAGATGCCCACCGGCAGACCGTGCACATACCCTGCCGGGACGGTGATGTGCGGGTAGCCGGCCATCGCCGCGGGCGAAGTGCACCCGCTGCCGCCCGGCGCGTCACCGTTGACCAGGTCGATCAGCCAGGCCGGGTCGCCGGTGGGGGCGACGATGGCCATGAGGTTGTGCTTGGTGATGGTCATGTCGATGCCCTCTGCGCGGGAGAGGCGCAGGTTGGTATCCAGGGCTTTCAGGTAGGCCTCCTCGGTTAGCGGGCCTTTCTCCTGTGCTTTTAGCATGTGCTCCTGCCCAAAGTACGGCATCGTGCGGTCGCGGTTCTTCTCGTTGAAGGCGATCAATTCTTCCATGTTGTGCGGGTAGCCCTTTCCCACACCGCTGAGATAGGCGTTCAGATCGGCCTTGAAGTCGTAGTAGAGGACTTCAACCTCAGATTCGCCCAGCTTTGAGGCGTTCTCCACGTCGGCTGGGTCTACCAGTTCTGCCCCCTGGGCCTGGAGCACCTTGAGGCACTCCTCGATGACCGTGTCGAGCTTGGGATTCTGGCCGAAGAAGTTGCGCGCCACGCCGATCCGCGCGCCTTTCAGCCCGTCGCGGTCGAGAAACTGGGTATAGTCGGTGTGGGCGCGGCCCTGGCTGTCCTCGGTAGGCGAGTCTTTGGGGTCTACGCCGGTCATCGCGCCGAGCAGGATGGCGGCATCCGCCACGGTGCGGGCCATGGGGCCGGCGGTATCCTGCGAGTGCGAGATGGGGATGATGCCGGTGCGGCTGACCAGCCCCAGCGTGGGTTTGATACCGACGATTCCGTTGATGTGCGATGGGCAGATGACGGAGCCATCCGTCTCGGTGCCGACTGCCGCCGCGCACAGGTTGGCTGCTACTGCCACACCCGAGCCAGACGAGGAGCCGCAGGGGGTGCGGTCGAGCGCGTAGGGGTTGCGCGTCTGCCCGCCGCGGCTCGACCACCCGCTGGAGGAGTGGGTGGAGCGGAAGTTGGCCCACTCGCTCAGGTTGGTTTTGCCCATGATTACCGCGCCAGCCTCGCGCAGGCGGGCGGCGACGAAGGCATCTTCTTTGGCGTGCCAGCCTTCCAGCGCCAGCGAGCCGGAGGTGGTCTGCATCTGGTCGGCGGTGTCGATATTGTCCTTAATCAAAATGGGGATTCCGTGCATGTGGCCGCGCACCTTGCCCTGCGCGCGCTCGTGATCCATCTGTTCGGCGATCGCCAGCGCCTCGGGGTTGAGCTCGATGACCGCGTTGAGCTTCGGCCCGTCCCGGTCGATCAGATCAATACGCTCGAGGTACATGCGCACCAACTCCCGCGAGGTCAGCTCGCCGGAAGTCATTTTTTCCTGCATCTGCTGGATGGTGAGTTCTTCCATGTAAGGCTCCTAAAGATGCAACCGCAGAGGGCGCAGAGGAACGCAGAGTTTAAGAGAGATTGTATAAATTCATAATCCCTTATATTATCTCTCTATTCTTTTTCTCTGGGTAGCTCTGCGAACTCTGCGGTTTAATCTCTTTCCGTCAAAATCATCCTCAGCCCGTATTTGGGCCGCAGCGTTACCTGGGGGTTGGGAACCACCTGGAAGCCGGGCTGCAAGCGGAACTGCCAGTGCTGCACCAGCATTGCCAGGATGAGGATGCTCTCCATCCAGGCGAAAGGCTCGCCCACGCACAGGCGCGGGCCGCCGCCAAAGGGGTAGTAGGCAAACTTGGGACGCGCGGCGGCGGCTTCAGGCGTCCAGCGCTGTGGGTCGAAGCGGTAGGGGTCGGGGAAGTAGCGCGGGTCGTGGTGCGATACCCACTGGCTCATGATCACTACCGATCCTTTGGGGATGATGATCCCAGCGGCAGGATAGTCTTGCAGCGCCTCGCGGCTGATGGTCCAGGCAGGTGGGTACATGCGCATCGATTCGCTCAACACCATGCGCGCATAAGGCAGGCGGTCGGTATCTTCGGCGGTGGGGATGCGCCCGCCAAGGGCGTGGTGAACCTCGCTCACCAGGTGACCTTCAGCCCCTGGGTGCTGCGAGAGCAGGTACAGCGTCCAGGCGAGCGCGTTAGCGGTGGTCTCGTGCCCGGCGAGAAAGAGGGTCATCACCTCGTCGCGCACCTGCTCATCGCTCATGCCTTTGCCGTCGCCCTCTTCGTCGCGGGCGCGCAGCAGCATGTCGAGCAGATCGTGGCGGAGCGCCATCTCGCCGCCCTGGCGCAGCAGCGCCCTTCGTTCGGCGATCATAGCGCGAATCTTGTGATCCACCAGCAGCCTCGCTTCGTTGATCCGCTTTTGCGAAGGTAGGGGCAGATGCTCGATCTTCTCCCAAAACGGTAAAATTACCCTGCGCGCTCCGGCGATTAGAATTCTGATCGCTTCGCCTAGCTTCTCGGTCTCTTTTTCCACATCGCTGCCAAACAGCGCCGCCGCCACGGTCAGCATGGTCAGGCGCATCATTTCGTGATGCATATCGCGCGTTTCGCCGCTGCGCCAGCCAGCCATGACCTTCTGCGCGTGACCGGTCATCAACTGCGCATACTCGGCAACTCGCGCGCGGTGAAAGGCCGGAGCGATCAACCGGCGCTGGCGCAGGTGCAACTCGTCCTCGCTGGTGAGCAGGCCCTGGCCCAGCAGCCGCCCCATGCGCCGCAGAATGGGGCTTTTGTGGAACATGCGGTGATTGGTCACCAGCACGTCGCGGATCAGATCGGGGTGGTTGAGTAGATAGGTCTCTTGCCTGCCGCCCGACAGGCGCACGATATCGCCCAGGGATGCAGCTTCGCTGAACAGGTCCATCGGCTCGCGGACCATGCGGTAGAGCGTTTGCAGGGGATAGCGTGGTTTGTAGGCTGGGATGTTTCCGCTGGAATAATCAATCGGAGCGGAACCAGTTGTCATTACACCTCTTTCAAAAATTCTCGCACGGCGTTCAAAAAGGCGGTGGGGTCATCGCGGCGGATGCTGTGCCCGCTGCCGGTGATGTGCGCCACGCGAACGCGGGGGTTGATCTGTTGGATTTCGCGCGCCATTTCCGGAGAGACAATCGCGCCCTTTTCCACGTCGGCAGTGATCAGCAGCGCCGGCGCGCTGATGCGGCGCACCACTTCCCGCCAGGGCTCCCAGGTGATTGCAACTTCCGGCTCGAAAATGGCCGGGTCGAGCTGGAGCTTGGATTCAGCCCAGGCAGACCATTCTTCCTCGGGCCAGTTCGGGTCGTTCTTACGCCCGCCCGCGATGATCTGCTCGGGGGTTTGGTTACGCAGGCCCATAATCCAATCTTTGAAGGGGTGGGGAGAGGGGCTGGCGTCCTGAGGGCGCGGATCGCGCCAGCCCGGATCTTCCAGGATCAACGCTCGGGCAAGGCCGGGGTACCGCGCGTCCATCAAACCAACTGTCGAGCCGCCCATCGAGTGCCCGCCCACGACCGGGCGTTCGATCCCCAGCGCACGGATAAAATCGGCCAGATCGTCGGGCAGGTGAACTTCCACGCCCGGCACAAACCGCTGCGAAAGCCCATGCCCGCGCGCATCGGGGAGAATCACGTCCCACTCCGATTCCAATGCCTGGGCGATCGGCTTCCAGCACAGGCCGTTGTCTGAGAACCCGTGGGCCAGCACGAGGGGCGGCTTGCCGCTGCCGGAGCCGGTGCGGACGTAATGCACGCGAAAGCTGCCGTGCTTGCCGGGTACTTCGACGGTGTCTTCCATCCAATGTGGGAGCATGGGTTATTCCTCCTGTCCGTTACGGGGGGTATAGTAGCGTTTCTGCCACCGGCTGAGGCCGTCCAGGCCGGGGAACAGCACGCGTTCCGTTATGTTGGCCTGGTCCAGCTTGTCGCGGATCTCCCACTTCAATTTCGCGGGGATGATTACCTTGTGCCACATATCCGGGTGGCTGACCATCCAATGATCCAGACGGGATGCCGCGTCGGGCATGATCGAGAACATGGCAAACTGGTTGACGATGCGGTCGTCGATGGAGGGCGGCTCGAAGAAGATCACAAAACAGGGCGGCGCAAGGGCATCGAGATCACGCAGGTTTGGCACGGCACGGGCCAGCATCTCCACGGTGAGATAGTCCGCGCCCTCGTTCTCCAACTCATCGCGCAGGCGTTTGGGCAGCATCTTGTGCGCCTCGCGCGAATTGACCATCCAGATTACCCCGTCACAGTGATACTTTTCGGTGTTGGCAGTGGCAAAATGGGCCGCAACCAGCGGCGAGATCGTCCAATCGAGCAGGCGGGTAGGCAGCCCATGGTGCTGCGCCAGGCTCAGCCAGTGCCAGGAGGTGTCGCGCTCGACGATGTTGCGGTGGGCATACTTGCGAAAGTTTCGCAGCAAGTGGTTTTCCATGCTTTGAAAATCACCGCCCAGCCGAATGAGACTGGTTTTGAGTGTGTAGGAGGCATCTGAAAGCCCGCGGAAGACGTATGGCGAGCGAAAGCGGTTGATTTCGGGCCGCCACGTGTCGGCATACAGGTTGTCGAACAGTTCATTCCAAGATTGAACGACGATTTCTTTCATGGCTCCTGTGTGTGCTGCTTAAAGTTTCTCGAATGCTCGCTCCAAAACGCGCTGGCGGCGAAGGTTGTGCTTGCTGTGGTCTTCGGGGGCTGTCTTGATAAAACGGCGTAGGGCGCGGTCAATCACTGGGGCGGCGTACGCAATCTCGGTCTTCGCGCCCGGCAAGTCCATTTCTCCCAGCACCAGCAGGGTATAGAAGAAAGGAAAGCGCTTCCAGCGGCCTTTGCCATCGCGGTAGCGCTTTAGTTCGAGCAGGCCGTTTTCCAGGCGGCGCTCGTCCTCCTCCTGTCCGCTGACGATGAGATGGCGCCACAGGGCCACCGAGCAGGTGCCGCAGCAGTACACGCCCGACCAAATGCCCTTCACCTCACCCTCCGCTAGCCGCTTGAAGATCCCGCGGCGGGCGCGGGTCAGCGCCTCCTGCACCTCAGGGATCGCATGGATCTCGGGCGATTCCGCGCCGAACTTGTAAAGCGCGCGGCACGCTTCTTCGCTGAGCAAGTGCCCCGTGCCCGCGCCGGAAGTAACTGCCTCACCGGTGAAGGTCAGGGCGCCAAATGCGTAATCGTGCTCGGTTGGGGCGAACATACCCGCGTACGCACCCGGCAGCCCCTGCCGATCGGCAATCCACAGCGCAGCGGCCCGGCGAGCCGCCAGAGGAACATCTCGACCAAAGAACGCCGCCGCGTTGACGGCGTCGAGCGTATCGCCCAGGCTGGAAGGGCAAAGCAAGTTCTCCGCAGGTTCAAGATTCATTGGCCTCTCCCGCAGCGGCAAATGACCCGTATTACCCCCCTTAAGAAGGCCGCGCAAGGTAATTATACATCGGAAAGGACTGTGGCTCACCCCACAGCGCTCGCCTGTTGTGGGGACGAGCCACAATCCTTTAGAACCTATCCCAATAGTTTTTTGTGTTTGTGGTGCGCGACGTAGTCG
>JAEYTI010000096.1 GCA_023434145.1 Chloroflexota bacterium
CGACTACGTCGCGCACCACAAACACAAAAAAACTATTTTTGGGATAGGTTCTAAATGAAGCTGGTGAACGAACCAGCGCCAGATACTTGCACTAGGGACGGATATGACGCAAGAAGAAGAGAACGTACAACAGAATTTACCCGAAGATTCCCCTTCCGCACCGGAAGGGATGCTGTCAAGCCCGGTTGAAGGCGCAAGTGAATCCGCGCCGCTGCCTGAATACACCATGGAAGACCTGCCCGAAGGCCTACGCCCCGGCTTTGACAAGCTCGGCTGGACGAGCCTGATGACGGTGCAGGCGCGCGCCATTCCCTACATCCTCGCCAACCGCGACCTGATGATCCAGTCGCGCACAGGCAGCGGCAAAACAGGCGCATACCTCGTGCCGGTATTTCAGCGCATTAACCCCGAACTGAACGCCACCCAGGCCATGGTGCTGGTGCCCACCCGCGAGCTGGCCTTGCAGGTGGTCAAAGAGGCTGAAGTGCTGGGCGAGGCGATGAACGTGCGTACGGTGGCAGTGTACGGCGGCGTGGGCTATAAACCGCAGCTCGACGCATTCCGCCAGGGCGCGCATCTGGTGGTGGGCACGCCGGGGCGCATCCTCGATCACCTGCTGCGCCGCTCGCTGGAGCTGGATAAGCTGAAGATCCTCATCTTCGACGAAGCCGACCGCATGCTCTCGATGGGTTTCTACCCAGACATGAAGCGCATCCAGCGCTACTTACCGCCGCGCATCAGCAATTCGTACATGTTCTCGGCCACCTTCCCGCCGCGTGTGCTGGGGCTCTCGCGCGAGTTCATGAACAAGCCGGATTTCCTCAACCTCTCCAGCGATCACGTACACGTGACGGAAGTGCAGCACGTGGTTTATGACGTTCCCGCCATGGACAAAGAACGCGCGCTGATCCGCATCATCGAGATGGAAAACCCCGCCTCGGCGATTGTGTTCTGCAACCGCCGTGAACGAGTGCACTTTGTCGCCACCATTTTGCAGCGCTACGGCTACAACGCCGCCGAGATCAGCTCGGATCTATCGCAAGGCGCGCGCGAAGAGGTGATGGAACGCATCCGCGAGGGCCGGCTGCGCTTCCTGGTCGCCACCGACGTGGCCTCTCGCGGGATCGACATTCCCGAGCTCTCGCACGTGATTATGTACGAGGCGCCCGAGGATCAAGAGTCGTACATTCACCGTGCCGGGCGCACCGGGCGGGCAGGCTCCAGCGGGGTGGCGATTTCGCTGGTCAATGCGCTGGAAAAGGTAGAGTTAAACCGCATCAGCAAGCGCTTCTCGATTGAATTCGATCATCGCCCCCTGCCAGCGGAAGAAGAAGTGCAGGACGTGATCATGCAGCGGGTCACGGCCCTGCTCGAAGCTCGCCTGCGTGCCCGCGACCGCCTGCAAACCGAGCGCATGCAGCGCTTCCTGCCTTTCCTGCGTCAGTTGGAGAAGGACGAGGAATCGACTGCGCTGGAAGGGCTGGCGATGCTGTTAGATGACTTCTATCACGAGTCGTTTCACACCGCGCAGATGCCGCCGATGGAAGATGATCCCCAGCCGCAGCGGCGAGTGGAGAGCGGTAGAGCACCCGTCCGGCGCGAACAACGCAGGGAGCGCAGGCCAGTCGGGGTACGCGGAGAACGCGGCGATCGCATGGATCGGCCCGATCGCGCCCCTCGCGCGGAACACGCTGAGGGTGCGCCGGAGCAAGTACCTGCATCTCCTGACGCTGGGGCTGGTGGAGAAGCAGTGCGGCGGCGAAGGAAACGCGGCGGACGCAACCGCGGTGGTCCTCGCAGAACAGAAACGCCATCTGGTTCTTAGTCCATCTTTTATTCCCTATTTTCAACTTTTCCGAAAATAGGGAATAAAAATTTTTCGGGGAGGAAAACCATGTATCTACCGGCTGAGAATCGCTATGAATCGATGCGCTACAACCGGGTGGGCCGCAGTGGGCTTAAACTGCCCGCCGTATCGCTGGGACTCTGGCACAACTTCGGCGGCGTGGATATGCTGGAGAACGCCCGCGCTATGCTCCACCGCGCCTTTGACCTGGGCATCACCCACTTTGATCTTGCAAACAACTACGGCCCGCCGCCCGGCTCTGCCGAGGAGAATTTTGGCCGTATCCTGTCCCGTGATTTCAAAGCCTACCGCGACGAGCTGATCATTTCCAGCAAGGCCGGATACTGGATGTGGCCTGGGCCCTACGGTGAGTGGGGATCGCGCAAGTATCTCGTCTCCTCGTGCGATCAGAGCCTCAAGCGCATGGGGCTGGACTACGTGGATATTTTCTACTCTCACCGGCCCGACCCCGAAACCCCACTGGAAGAGACCATGGGCGCGCTCGATTCCATCGTTCGCAGCGGGCGGGCACTGTATGTTGGGATTTCCAACTACAACGCCGAGCAGGCGGCCCGTGCTGTCGAGATTCTACGCGACCTCGGCACCCCCTGCCTGATCCACCAGCCCTCGTACAGCATGCTCAACCGTTGGGTCGAAAATGGCCTGCTGGACGTATTGGAGAAGGAAGGCGTGGGCTGTATTGCCTTCTCGCCGCTGGCACAGGGTATGCTCACCAACCGCTACCTGACCGATATCCCCGTCGATTCGCGGGCGGCCAAACCGCACGGCTTTTTGAAGCCCGAACACGTTACCGACGAGCGCATTGCCAAAGTCCGCCGATTGAATGAGATTGCCCAGGCGCGCGGGCAGACCATGGCCCAGCTCGCGATTGCCTGGGTGCTGCGCCGCCCGGTGGTCACCTCTGCCCTGATTGGGGCCAGCCGCGTGGAGCAGATCGAGGATATTGTCGGCGTGCTCACCAACCTGGATTTTGCCCAGGAGGAGCTCGATCAGATCGAGCAAATTCTTCAGAGCGAATAGGTTTCTCGGGGCCGCCTGCATGCGTGGGCGGTCCCATTTTTGATCACCCATGCAGCCATTCCCATCTCAGTTTGCACCTCGTATCACTCCGCTCACCTCGTTCGACCTGCCAGAATTTCCGCTGGAAGGCATGGTGGAGCAGGTGCTCGCCCGCCAGCCGGTTGGGTCGTTTGCCCCTACCGGCATGACCCGCGCAGACTATCTCGATATCATGGAAATCATTGTCGCCGCCGCAATCGGGTGGCAAGACAAACGCGGAGCGATCATCGACCCGGTGCGTGGCAAAGAATGGGGCCAGACGACCTCGCGCTTTGCCGCCTCGGGCGCGGTGCTGCTGGCGTTTGACCGTATGCCGAGTCTGCTACCGCAAGTAACGCGGGCGATGGATTGGGTTTGTTCTCGCCTGCCACGCGGGCGTATGGACTCACCGGACTTCCAGACTCGCGAGATCATGACTGCCTACTTCTGCCTGCAAGGCAGGGCCGATCCTGCCAATTTGCGGCGCTGGGCAGACGGCATTCGCGCAATTGAGCCGGAGAAGGTTTACAAGGTTGTCAGCCCCGGCGGCGAAGGAATGGAAAAACTGCACAACTGGAATTTGTACGGTTGCGCCGGGGAGGTCATGCGGCAGCAAGCCGGGTTAGGCCCAGAAGGCGGCTTTTCGTGGGGCGACGGCTTTTTCCACAAGTACGCACCGGTACACTTGAGCCATCATTTCACGGCGTGGGGCATGTACCGCGACCCCAATGACCCGATCACCTACGATATTCAGGCGCGCTTGCAGCTTGCCATCGCCCTGGCATACGGGTATCAGGGGCCGCTGCGCGAGCCAATCGAAGAGCTGCTGCGACGCGGAGCCCTCACCACCCTGCTGTTCCTAACGCCCGACGGTCTTGTTCCCTTCGGCGGGCGCTCAGACCAGTTCCACTTCCGCGAGGCGGCTGTTGCGGCGCTTTGCGAATTGGAAGCGGCGCGCTACCGCAAGCAGAACCCGCCGCTGGCAGGCGCGTTCAAGCGGCAGGCGCACCGTTCCGTGCTGGCAACCCGCCGCTGGCTGGTTGAGATGCAGCCGCTGCGCCATTTAAAAAACAGTTTCCCCCCTTCTGAGAACTGGGGCACCGACTCCTACGGCTTCTACTCGGTCTACAGCCTGCTGACGGCAAGCATGTTGGGGCTGGCAGCCCTGTTCGCTGACGACAGTATTGAAGAAGCCCCCTGCCCCGCGGAGATCGGCAGCTACACCTTTGCCTTGCAGCCCGCCTTCCACAAGGTGTTTTCCAACTGCCGGGGCACGTACCTGGCCTTTGATACCGCCGCCGACCCCATGCACAACGCCACCGGATTGGGCAGCTTCCAGCGCGCAGGCGTGCCGACCGAAACGGCTCTGGCGATGCCTTTTTCCGCCGATCCGCACTACAACCTCAAGCATGAGTTCATCGCGCAGTATCCAGCGGCAATCGCGCCGTCCTGGAAGAAATCCGGCGTGTGGATATCGATGGCGGAACTTTCCGAGGGTTTGGAACCGGCACTGGCAATCGAGGAAGACTCCCCCGGCGCGCAGTCCTTTGGATTGCGCTTCCAGCACGGACAAGAGACGATCACCTTGCGGGTTCGCCTCTCTGAAGGCAGCGCGCGGTTGGACTGCACCGCTCCCGGCGCAGAAGGGATGCGCTTCACCATTCCCCTGCTCCATTCCAACGGGGCAGATTCGCCGGAGGTGAACTTTGGACAGGATGGGGTACGCCTTCGTCACCTCGGCGCGGAATACCGCGTGGGGTGGGAGCCTGGATGCAAGTTCACTCTCCACCCGGCCCCCATCGCCAACCGGAACGGCCTCTACCGCCTGCTGGAGCTGGAAAACACCGGCAGTACAATGTCGATAACATTCGAACTAAAGGAATTATCATGAAGAGTATCCTTATCACCGGCAGCACGCGAGGGATCGGGCTGGGGCTGGCAGAAGCCCTGCTCCAGCGCGGCTGTGAAGTCGTCATCAGCGGGCGAAACCCTACCACGGTCGAGCAGATCGCGGCTGGTTTGGCCGATATCTACGGGCTGGAGCGCGTTTTCGGCTTCGCCTGCGACGTGTCGGACTACGATCAGGTGCAGGCGCTGTGGGATGCAGCCATTGGACGTTTCGGTGAAATTGATATTTGGGTCAACAACGCCGGCATCGGCAACCTGATCACCCCATTCTGGGATCTGGAACCCGAGACGATGAAATCGGTGGTCGAAACCAATCTGCTCGGAACCATGTACGGCAGCAAGGTCGCCATACAGGGCATGCTAAAACAGGGCCATGGCTGGCTCTATAACATGGAAGGCTTTGGCAGCGGCAAGAATATGCGCGTGCAGCCGGGCCTGACGCTCTACGGCGCCAGTAAAGCCTCGATGGCGTTCTTAGATCGCTCGCTGGCAGCGGAGCTAGAGGACAAACCGGTGAAGTTTGGCAGCATCTTGCCGGGAATGGTGGTGACAGACATGCTGACCGACCAAAAAAGCGGCAAAACCGAAGATTGGGAGCGTACCAAATGGATCATGAATATCCTCGCGGAAAAGGTGGAAACAATCGCGCCGTGGATCGCGGATGAAATTCTCAAAAATGATAAACATGGGCGACATATCAGCCACATGAGCACGGCGAAGGTGATATGGCGGTTCATATCCTCGCCTATTCTCAAGCGCAAAGTGATCGATTGACCGTTTGAAACAGAGTGAAGGGAAATCAAAGAGGAGTTCTCGATGGAATATCGTTTTTTGGGTAAAACAGGCCTCCGCGTCTCCAAGCTGTGCCTGGGGACGATGCTGTTTGGCGGCGACACAGATGAGCAAGAAGCAGCAGCTATTTTCAATCGCTGCCGTGAAGTGGGCATCAATTTCTTTGACTGTGCCGATGTGTATATGGGCGGGCGCTCGGAAGAGATTCTCGGCAAACTTGCCGCCCCGTACCGCGACGAGCTGGTGCTGACCAGCAAGGTCTACTTCCCCACCAGCGAGGACGTAAACGCCACCGGGGCAACGCGCAAGCACATTCTGCGCTCGGTGGAAGGCAGCCTCAAGCGCCTGGGCACCGACTACATCGACGTGTACTTCATCCACCATTTCGACGAGACCACGCCGCTGGAAGAAACCCTGCGCGCCCTGGATGATCTGGTACACCAGGGCAAGGTTCTCCACACCGGGGCCAGCAATTTCGCCGCCTGGCAGGTGATGAAGGCGCTGGGACTCTCCGCGAAGGAAGGCTGGGCGCCGTTCGCCGTGCTCCAGCCTATGTATAACCTGGTCAAGCGCCAGGCAGAGGTAGAGATCCTGCCGATGGCCGAATCAGAAGAGCTGGGCGTAATCTGCTACAGCCCGCTAGGCGGCGGCCTGCTGACCGGCAAGTATGCCGCTGATCAGACTCCCGAGAAGAGCCGCCTGCTGGTCAACAAGGCTTACCAGATCCGCTACAGCGATGCGTGGATGGGCGAGACCGCCGCAAAGTTCAGCGCTTTTGCCCGCGAGCGTAGCTACGACCCGGTAGGATTGGCAGTTGCCTGGGTAGCGGGGCACCCAGCCGTCACCGCGCCCATCATCGGCGGGCGCAGCCTGAAGCAGATCGAAGGCTCGCTCAAAGCGATGGAGATCGACATGACGCCCGAACTGCGAGACGAAATTTCCGCCCTCTCCATCGAGCCGCCGCCCGCTACCGACCGCTCCGATGAGCGCTCGCAATCCACCTTCACCATTCGCACCAAGAAAGGCAGCCATGGAACGCAGTCCGATCGCCATTGAGAATTTCACCGTACAGTCTTATGGACTCTTTGAAGTCCAATGGCTGCTGTTGACTGCCGGGGACTTTTCCACCGGAAGATTCAACGCCATGACCATTAGCTGGGGTTCGCTAGGGGTGATGTGGTCGAAGCTAACCTTCCAGACCGTCGTCCGCCCGGTGCGCTACACCTACGAGTTTATGGAGCAGTACGACAGCTTCACCATCTGCGCCTTCCCACGGCAATACCGCAAGGCGCTCTCGCTGCTGGGCACCAAAAGCGGTCGCGAGGGTGACAAGATTGCACAGGCAGGGCTAACCCCTACCGCATCTACGCAGGTCGCGGCCCCGAGCTACGCAGAAGCCGAGCTTGTGCTGGAGTGCCGCAAAACCTACTGGCAGGATTTAGAGCCCGCCCACTTCCTGATCCCCGAGATCGATCAGAATTATCCAGAAAAGGATTACCATCGCATCTACTACGGTGAGGTGGTTGCCATTTTTGGCGCGGAGCATTACCAAAGCGGTGCAATTTCGCAGAATCGCCAGATTATCGACCGCAATGCTTGACCAGCGCCACGCGCCTGTGTAATATGGAGCAGAGATTTCCCATCACGCCCTAAACTTTCAGGAGGAACTACGAATGTTGAAAGATCTCGTGGCAAAGAACCGGTCCATCCGCCGATTTGATCAAAACGCCCCTGTAGAGTTAGAAACCCTGCGCGGGCTCGTCGACCTGGCCCGCCTTTCCCCCTCTGGTGCGAATTTGCAGCCGCTGAAGTATATGATCTTCAATGAGCCGGAGATAAACGCCCGCATCTACAAGCATCTTGCCTGGGCAGGCTATTTGAAAGAGTGGGATGGCCCCGATGAGGGCGAGCGCCCCGCCGCTTACATCATCATCCTGGGCGATACCAGTGTCAGCAAATCTTTCGGCTGCGATCATGGTATCGCTACGCAGAGTATTATGCTAGGCGCCGCCGAACAAGGCCTGGGTGGTTGCATTATCGGCTCATTAAAGCGAGCCGATCTGATTCAGGATCTTGGCATCCCCTCGCAGTATGAGGTACTGCTGGTGCTGGCGCTTGGCAAGCCGGTGGAAGAAGTGCAGATTGAACCGATGCCCGAGAACGGCAGCGTGAAATACTGGCGCGATGCCTTGCGCATTCATCACGTGCCTAAGCGCTCATTGGATGATGTGATTGTGAAATGAACCGTCCACTGCGGATCGCCGCGATTTTCCTCTTGTTGATTTTCCTGGGGGCCTGCCGGCTGTTCGATGTACCACTGTCCGGCGGGACTACAGCTACGCCCACGGCAGTGGATGGCGATCCAACCCTGCCGCCCAGTGTGCCAGAGGGTCCGTCGCCAACGGACGGCCCCACCATCGTGCTGGTTACAAGAAACTTCCTGGAAGAGTCGGCAAGCCCGCGCTACGAGATCGACGTGGAATGGCCTGCTTTGCAGTGGAGCGGCGATCCGCGGGTAGATGCGTTCAATCAGGCTGCTGACGCTTTCGCCCAGGAGGAGATCGCTATCTTCAAACAGGGCGTTGAAAGCACACCCGACGATCCGGCCTTCCAAGAGTTTGGCAGCTCGCTGACGGTACGCTATACCCCTACCTATCTGGATGGGGGGCTGTTTTCGGTGCATATGAACGTCTCGTTTTACATGGCGGGCGCGGCCCATCCGGCGCACTACTCGCGCTCGATGACATACGACTTGCGCGAAGGCCGGATGCTGGCGCTTGAGGATCTCTTTCGACCCGGCGCAGCTTATTTAGAAGCGATTTCTGCCTACTGCATCGAAGACCTCAATGCGCGCAACACGCTGGCCTGGGAAGAAGGCGCGCTGCCCAATGCGGAAAACTACCAAGTTTGGAACATCACCCCTGGTGGCTTGCAAATCACATTTGACGCTTATCAGGTTGCGCCTTACGCTTCGGGTCCGCAGACGGTGTTAATTCCATACGATCGGCTGAGAGAAGCGATCAATCCGGAAGGGCCGCTGGCAGGATTAATCAATCAGTAAGTGCCAGACAGATGACGCCGCAGCCCACAGCCGATCGGCTGTGGGCTGCGGCGTCATTTGTCCAGCGCCTACTTAAAGGTTGATCGACAGCAGCGGTACGAGCATCTCCGTGCGGTTGAGACCGCCATGCCGGCCCAGCAGCGGGTTATCTCGATTAGTACTGAACCACCAATACGAATCGCCTTGCGGGAAGACCACCCAATCGCCCACCCGGTCGCGGAAGGGCGGGTAAACCGCGCCGCTTCCGAACAGCCCGGCCATCACGGCCTGCTCCGAAGGCACTGCCAGGAATTCACCAGGCCACGTTTCCTCCAGATAGCGTAAGAAGCGCTCCTCGCGCCCAGGTCGTAGATACACCAGCGGCATGCGCGCCTCACCGGTGGGAACCATCACCATGCAATCTAACAGCTCGGGATGATTGCGCACCTCGTACTCGGGTTTCTTCGGGGTAAAGATATGCCCATGGTCAGCGGTGATCAGCAGCAGCGTGTCACCCCGCGCGCGCTTCTGTCGCGACCCAACGAAATACGCCAGTTGGCGGCTGAACGCGGCGAACTCCAGCCTCACCCGCTCGTCGTCCGGGCCGTAGCTATGCGAATGCTCATCCAGATCGCCCCAGTAGATATAGGAGTACGTCTGCTCATTCGCATGCGCATCTAGCACGCCGTTCATCGAAACCCACAAGTCGCTCAGGCTGCGAAACGGAACAATCTCCGCGCCCTGTAGCAGCATGGTAGAAAGGCCCGAGCGGGCAATCGATTGGTGCTGGTGCGCAAACACGCGCACCCCATTTTCCACCAGATGCTTACCAAGTGTCTTTACCGGCAAGAAGGTTTCAGGATTAAACCCTCCCTTACGCAGGCTGCCCACGTCGCCGTAAAAGCTGGCAGGGCTGTGCTTAATCATATTCGCGATCACGCCGTACTCTTTGAGCCATGCCTCGTACGCCACCACACCGTGCTGCGCGGGAGCCGTGCCGGTCCAGAAGGTGGTCAGTGCAGCGGCAGTGGTGCTGGGCGCAATGCTGGTTATGGGAGATAAGCAGCCCGCGGAGGCGATCTCGCCCCACACCGTCAGATTGGGGTCTGCATCTGCCTGCTGTAGGGCCGCTTCCAACGTATTCAACCCCATGCCATCGATCACCAGCAGAATCACGTGGCGAGCATGGGACGCGTGCTGGTTGAGGATCGCAGGCAGCAGGGGCCGGGCGCCAATCCCAGGCGCACCCAGCCAATGGCAAATGCTGGCCGGCACATTCACCAGCGAGCAGCCATCGTAGAAGGGATAGATTGATTCAGGTCCGGCATCGATGCCTGCGAAGCGGTGGGCTTCCAGGCGCGGCAGCAGTTCAGTAGTCAAGTTGTGCATGCAATTACTCCCTCCACCGCCAATCTTACTATACTTTGCATTTCTGCAAAAATGCGATCAAGACACTCTTTTTGCTTCTGTTCTACGGTATGATACATCTACTTTCCAATAGTTTTCAAACGAAAAAATAATTTTCAGCCGAGCTTGTTTCATGGATTTTTGGCATCACGGGACTGATACCGCACCGGCTTTTTAATGGCATATCTTATGGGAAAAGCAGACTTACATATTCATACCTCCTACAGCCATGATAGTTCTTGCACCGTCTCGGCGGCGCTGGAATGGGCAGCAAGCGCTACAGATCTCGATGTGATTGCCGTCACCGACCATGATCAAATTGGTGGCGCGCTGGAAGCGGCAAAGCGCGCGCCCGAGTTCGGGATTGAGGTTGTGCCAGGCATGGAGATCTCTACCCGCGACGGACACCTGCTGGGCCTGTGGCTGGAAAAGCCCGTTCTGCCGGACCTGCCGCTGTTGGAAACCGTGCTGCGCATTGGCGAGCAGGGCGGGCTGGCAGTTGCCGCGCACCCCACTGCCATCCTGGCCCATGGGCTGCGCCGCGAAGCGATCCGCACGGTGGCGATGCACAGCGAAGCATCGAATATTCTGGTTGGTATTGAGACAATCAATACCGGTGTGTTCTATCAAAAGGCCAACCGCAACGCCAAAGCGATCAATGCCAGCTTAGGCCTTTCAGAAACCGGCAGCAGCGACTCGCACGTCTTTTGGACGATTGGCTTTGGCTACACCGAGTTCGAAGGCCGCAGCGCCGCCGACCTGCGAAGAGCGCTCCAGGCGCACGCGACCAGCGCGGGGCGCTTGCCCGAAGGAGCGCATACGATCAACTACTGGGCGAAACATATCCTCAATCGAATGATCCGCCGCGCCGGGTGGGGTGTTTGGGCGCCTGAACCCCAAGCAGCCCTGGTGCTGCGACGGCTCGCAGAGATACAGGCATAAGAGAAAAGTTTGTTTTAAAAGTTTATGGATGATGAACTTGCACTCATCATCCATAAATTTTTAAAACAAACCTATCTTTTGAGGAATGTAACGGTCGCATGTATACTTATTGTTGATCAATAATCGCAAACGTGTAAGCCAAACTGAGGAATGCCATGACAATCAACCTGGAATCGTATCGTGTGAGGCCGGGACAGCATATCAAGCTAAAAGACATTGATCCGCAGGATACCGGCGAATATGATGGCGACAAGTCGGAGGGCACGGAGGAACTGGATGCCCTGAATGATAAGCTCGAACTGCTGCAGGAACGCCTGTATGCCGCGCACAAGAATGGCGTGCTGATCGTCTTGCAAGGCATGGATACGTGCGGCAAAGACGGCACGATCCGGCACGTATTTGATGGCGTCAATCCGCAGGGCGTGCGAGTGGCGAGCTTCAAGGTCCCCACTCCGCTGGAGATGTCGCACGATTACCTGTGGCGGATTCACCAGCAGATGCCAGCGAAGGGTGAGATTGTCATCTTCAACCGCAGCCACTATGAAGATGTACTGGTCGTTCGCGTGAACCAGCTTGTGCCGGATGCCGTCTGGCAGAAGCGCTTTGGCCATATGAACGATCTGGAGCGCATGATCACCGACGAGGGCACGGTAATCCTCAAATTCTTCCTTCATATCAGCAAGGATGAGCAGAAGCAGCGGCTTATCGATCGCCTGAACGAGCCGGATAAGCGTTGGAAGTTCAACCCCGGCGACCTGGACGAGCGTGAGAAGTGGGGCGACTATATGCGGGCCTACGAAGAAGCCCTGGCGATGACTAGCAGCGAATGGGCACCCTGGTACATTATTCCTGCCAACCGCAAGTGGTTCCGCAACCTGGTGATCGCGACAGCGCTGGTGCAGGCGCTCGAAAAGCTCAACCCGCAGCCACCTGCCTCGTTCGGCGATAAAGAAGCAGAGAAATATGCAGCGATGCTGAAATAAATTTCGTAACTGTTCAGCGCAGGTGCTTTTCTCTGAATTGCGGGCTGCGCCCGACCGCCTTTAAATGGAATGGTGGTGTTTTTAAAACAACGCGGGTTTT
>JAEYTI010000111.1 GCA_023434145.1 Chloroflexota bacterium
ATCGCGCCCACAACAAATATAAGTCTACCTTTTTTAGGGATTACGGCTCTTTTGGCAGTCCTGCGCCTTCCCATGCTGCCCACCCACCGAGGATAGGGTTGACCCGCTGGAAGCCAAGGTCTCGTAGGACTAACGCCGCACGGGCGCTAGATTCTTCCGCCGGTCAGGTACAGTAGGTGATAATCCACTGGTTGGGATCCAGTTCGTTGGCGCGGTTTTCCAGCAGGGCCAATGGGATATTTACCGATCCGGGAATGTGTCCCGCCGCAAATGACCCCGAGTCGCGCACGTCGAGGAATACAGCCTCGTTGTTATCAAATGCGGCTTTGGCCTGTGCCAGCGTTATACGCTCTGTATTGGCCGTTTGCGCGGCTGTACTGGGTATGGCCGTTTGGACCGACCGGGTCGCCTGCCACACAAGTACGCCGACCACTAGCGCTACCCCGACGCCAATTAACAGCAGGGGCAGCATGTCATTTCGTTTTTGCTTTCGGGCTCGCTTCTTCATATCCTCCCTCGATGTCAGAATGGTCGTGTCGTTTCAGGATAATTGTAATCTGAAAAATCAGAAAAGTACACCTGGCAAAACCAGCCAGGTGTACTTTGAATGACATTTTCCTTGCATGTGATCCAAACGACGGGACCCCGTCGTTTGGATCACATTTATTCTATTCTTCGCGGAACTCACCTTCCACAACGTCGCCTTCGGGGCGGCCGTCGGTTGCCTGACCGTCGGCGCTGCCGTTGGCCTGCTGCTGGGCTTGCTGCGAAACCTGGCCCATCTGGTTGGCAGCCTGCTGAAGCTCTTCCGTCAGGCGGCGGATGCGCGCGGTATCGTCAGTATTCACGGCCTGGCGCAGGTCGCTGATCCGGCGCTCGATGTCGCCGCGCACCTCGGAGGGCACCTGCATGCCCATCTCGTTCAACATCTTCTCCACCTGGTAAGCGGTGGCATCGGCCTGGTTACGGACCTCTACCAGTTCTTTGCGGCGCTCGTCGGCGGCCTGGTTTGCCTGCGCTTCGTTGACCATGCGCTCGATGTCACCCTTGTCGAGGTTGGTCGAGGCGGTGATGGTCACGCGCTGCTCTTTGCCGGTGGCCTTATCCTTGGCCGATACGTTGATGATGCCGTTGGCGTCAATGTCGAAGGTGACTTCCACCTGCGGTAAGCCGCGCGGGGCGGGTGCGATACCCTCCAGGCGGAAGCGACCCAGGCTCATGTTATCTGTGGCCATCGGGCGCTCGCCCTGCAGAACGTGCACGTCCACGGCGGTCTGGTTATCTTCCGCGGTCGAGAAGGTCTCAGACTTGCGGATCGGGATGGTGCTGTTACGTGGGATGAGGGGGGTCATCACGCCGCCCAGCGTTTCCACACCCAATGAGAGCGGGGTCACATCGAGCAGGAGCACGTCCTTCACCTCGCCGCCCAGCACGCCCGCCTGAACCGCTGCGCCAATGGCGACCACTTCATCGGGATTCACACCCTTGTTGGGCTCTTTGTTGGTCTGCTGGCGCACAAAGTCCTGCACCATGGGCATGCGGCTCGAGCCGCCGACCAGCACGACTTCTTGAACGTCGGCAGCCTTCAGGTTCGCGTCGCGGAGGGCTGCCTCAAACGGGCCTTTCAGCCGGTTGGTCAGTTCCTGCGACATCTGTTCGAACTTCGAACGGGTGAGGCGGATCTGGAGGTGTTTGGGGCCGTTGGCGTCTGCGGTGATGTAGGGCAGGTTGATTTCGGTCTCCATCATCGAAGACAGTTCGATCTTGGCCTTCTCCGCCGCCTCGCGCAAGCGCTGGAGCGCCTGGCGGTCAGCACGCAGATCGATGCCTTCCTGCTTCTTGAACTCATCCGCGGCCCAGTTGACGATTACCTGATCCCAGTCATCGCCGCCCAGGTGGGTGTCGCCGGAGGTGGAGAGCACTTCCACCACGTTGTCGCCGACTTCCAGAATGCTGACGTCGAAGGTACCGCCGCCCAGGTCGAAGACCAGGATGCGCTCATTGGTCTTTTTGTCGAGACCGTAAGCCAGCGCGGAAGCGGTCGGCTCGTTGATGATGCGCAGCACTTCCAGCCCGGCGATCTTACCGGCGTCTTTGGTGGCCTGGCGCTGCGAGTCGTTGAAGTAGGCGGGTACGGTGATCACCGCCTGGGTGACCGGCTCGCCCAGGTAGGCTTCGGCATCGGCCTTCAGCTTACCGAGGATCATGGCCGAGATCTCCTGCGGGGTGTATTCTTTGTTGGTCGCGGGGATCTTCACCCGCGCGTCACCCGAAGGGCCTGCTTCAACGCTGTACGAAATCATCGTTCGCTCCTGTGCCACGTCTTCGAAGCGGCGGCCCATGAAGCGCTTGATGGAGTAAACAGTATTCTCGGGGTTCACAATCGCCTGCCGTTTGGCGGGCTGGCCCACCAGGCGCTCGCCGTTCTTGGTGAACGCGACCACCGACGGGACCAGGCGTGCGCCTTCCGCGGAGGCAATCACCACCGGCTCGCCGCCTTCCATCGCGGCTACGACAGAGTTTGTCGTTCCAAGGTCAATTCCAATAATCTTTGCCATATCGTTCGGCTCCTTTTGCAAATTTCTCGTCACATACCCAAGAAAAGGGTATGCGGTTATCGTCTTTGTTAAGGTACATCATAGCGAGAAAATGCTAGAGGAATGTTAACGAAAGGTCTAAATTGTATAAAAGTTTCGAAGACGCCTCACCCCGGCCCTCTCCATTTCGCAAGACCGGCGAAATGGAGAGGGTGACTTTGGTTGCCCATGCATGGATTAGCAAGACGCGCCTCACTATTTTCGAAGAAAGTGGGTTTTCCCCGAAAAAGTGGACATGAGGGGGATGCCTTGCTAACCAGCCTATATGCGGAACAGTGCACCCTCTCCATTTCGCCAGAAATGGAGAGGGCCGGGGTGAGGCGTTTTTTGAAGGTCAAATATCGCTAACCCTACTCGCCCGGAACGACTTCCCCTGTGCGCGGGTTTACCGTGATCTCGCCGTTGCCATCGGACGACCGGTAGATCAGCTCGCCATCTGGCGGCGGGTCGAGCTGCTGCGACCAGTGCTCGCCTTCTTTCCATCGATCCAGCGTATAACCAGCCGGGCTGGGGTAGCTCCATGCTATGCCGGCCTGGCTGTTTACCACAACCGTCCAGCGCTGCTGCTCGGGCGAAGGGGTGAAGCAGGCGTTTTCTGGCGGCGAGACGATCTCTAAGGCCAGCAGCGTACTTGTGCCGCTCGGCTGCCAGAATATATCCCCTACACTCCAGTCGGTTGGAGGTTGGAGCGGCAGCGGGATCTTAAAGAAGGGGGATGTCTGACCCGGTTCCAGTGGAAAGGTGCTGTGGATTTCGACGTGCGTCTGAGTGACCACGGCCAGCCGGTAAGCGTCTGGAGAAAGAGCAAACTTTCCATACTGTGTGTGCTCGATCGGTGGCACCGGCTGGATCACCCCAGTTTGCAGATCCATGCGCCGCAAGTTGGCCTGCCATGGCTGCCCGCAGCCATCTGGCGTGCCGGATTCGTAGAAGAACAGGTAGCGCTCATCGGCGGAGAAGGTGAACCCGGTCGGACGGCCTTCTCCCAGGCCGTGCGGCGTGTACTCTTCCAGCACCCAGTTCTCCGGGCCATCGACTGAGTCTACTAAGATAAAGTTCAGGTCTTCCTCGCGTTGAGCGTTTGCTGTCCATTCACCGCGAATGGCCATCCAGGTCCACTTGCCGGAAGGGGAGATGCCGCTCGTCTGCGAAACATCATACCCCGTCGTGTCAGGGATGGGACGCTGGGTGGCATTAGGCAGCGGCATCGGAGAGCCGGGGGGCGGGTTGATATCCTGGGTGGGCGTCGGAGATGGCGTGCTCGTCGGAGTATCCTCAATAACCGTGCTTTCCGTGATGATTGGCGCGGGGGCTTGATGCGGCGTTTCGGTCGGGCGGATTTCCACCGGCGGCAGGCTGGCAGCGCCGAGGTCCCATAGGATCACCGTGCCGTCGTTGGATGCGGATGCCAGGGCCTCGCCATCCGGGCGGAAGGCCAGGTCATTCACGCGAAGCGAATGGCCACTGAAGGATGTTAGCTCGCCGCGGGGCAGGTAGTGGACCTGGTGATGGGCGGCTGCCAGGATTTCCCGGTCGGTGGGGTGGAAATGCAGGGATGCCAGAGCATAGACGCTGTTTCCATCCGGCTGCGGCACGATTGGAACCGGCTGCATAGTGGTTACGTCCCATACCCACACTTGCTGGCCCTGCGTGGCACCCAGGAAGATGGCATCTTCTGACCAGGCCAGGCTGCTGATAGGCGAGCTGAACCGTTCGCTGCCCGCGGGAGCCAGGCGGATAACCATCGTCTGGCTGGCGATACTCCAGATTTCTAGAATCCCTGTTCCATCGCTCTGCGTGTAGGCAACGGCGATCTGCTCGCCGCTCGGGTGGAAGGCTAGCGCATCGACGCTCGTAAAGTCGCGGATGCCTGAGACATCACGCTCTTCTGAGCCGTTGTCGAGCAGTTTCCAGGTGAGAATCTGCCCGCGTCCGTGTACTGCGGCGAGTCGCGTACCGTCGGGGGAGAGCGTTACCGCATGGACGTACCCGCCGACCTCAATATCATGCAGCGGCTGGTTATTCACCACGTCCCACACGATGAGCCTTGCAGCATTGACGACGTCGCTGGATGATGGGTTGAAGAACAGCGCCCGGGTGCCATCCCTGGAGATTCCCTCCGCGAACACTTGGTCTGTGAGTGTCATTTCCCCGATAGAAGCCAAGGATTGAGTAGATATATCCCAGGTGTAGAGGAAATTGCCCGAGGCGGTGACGACCGTGCCATTGTCCCGCCATGCGATCACCTGCGGCGCCAATGTATGGCCTGAGACGATGATCGCGCCTTCCAGCCAGCCGTCAAACGAGGCCAGGGAGCCATCTGGCGAGGCATAGTAGAGGCGGCCGTCGGCCGGGTTCCAGGCCATTGGGGTAACTGGCATGGCGGGAAGACGCGCGGTTTCCTGCATTGTGTGCACGTCAAACGTGATGATCTCGCCGCCATAATGGGCAGCCATCAGCGCATCATCGGGAGACAGCGCTATCCGTCCGGCATCGATCCCCATCTGGACCGACTGAGTAGAAACGGCATTGAACCCATTGAGGTTGATCCGGTAAATTCCTGATGGCATTGCCAATACCATTTCGCTGCTGCTGCTAGAGAAGCTCATTGCGGAAAGCCCGCCGAGCGGAGACGAGAACAGTCCCTCGATCCCACCGCTGCGTTCTCCGGTCTGTCCGTCGAACAGGTGCACGTTATCGGGTACCAGTACGGCAAGGATCGACTCGCCCTGCGGACCGGCGGTCCAATCCATGCCCAGGGGAACATCACTGAGCGTTACCGGCCCCCAGTCAATTGCATCTTGCTGCCAATTCCAGAGCGAAAGCGACCGGTTGTTTTCCGTGACGGCCAGGCGGCTTTCGCTACCGGTCTGTACCGGTTCCCAGACCATGCCAATGTTCCAAAAAGCAGCCAGCGGAGGTTCGCCGGAGAAGGGGCTGGACGGTTCCAGGAAGCCATGCGAAGCGATCGCCTGCCCGAGGGCCGCATCCCAGATCTCCACGTCGGGTTTCGTGCTGTAGCGCACGGCAATCCGAGTGCCGGTCGGGTCAAACAGGGCCGCGTGCACGGGGGAATCCGTCCAGCGGCACCAGTCGGGAGTGAGGCCTGTGTTGTAGACGCACAGGCTCGCCGTAGATCCGACCATGATGCGACCATCCGGGGCGACATCAATGCTCTGGATTTTGCCTTTGCCCAACCGGGCCAACGCGCCAGCCGGGAGCGCATCAGAGGCGGGCTGGGCAGCGGAGGGCGTGAGATTCGCACCAATCTCTCGGAATTCACCCCTATCCGGCGCAAACAGACGCCCGGTCAGCGTGCCAGCCACCAGCACCAGCGCGGCCAGTGCCGCGATCAGCACCGCCTGGGCCAACCAGGGGCGCGCACGGGCCAGCAAGCTCCAGAAGTCGCGGCGGGGATGGGCGGCTTCGTATTCTAGCTCTCCGCGCAGTTTGGCGACAAAGGCCGGGCGCGGGTGCATCTCTTTTGCCATCTTGCGCAGGCTGCTGTCGAGTTCAGCATCCAGCGGATCATTAGTGGGATTATCTGGGTTCGTCATCGCACAATCCTCCTGCGTTACGCCAGCCTGAGCATCAGGCGTTCGCGCAGCTCGGCTAACCCGCGCTGCACCAGTTTTTTGGCGGCTTCTTCACTTTTGCCCATCGACCGGCCCACTTCGGCCATCCCCAGCCCGGCGAAGTAATGCAGCGCCAGCGCCTCAGCACGCTCCGCGGAGATGCGGCTGAGCGCAGCGCTGACTCGCTCCCATTCCATGCGTTCACCGGCTTGATCTTCCGGTGAGGGCGCGGGGTGGGGGTAGTTGGCGGCATCCTCCAGCGGGAGATGCGGCTTGCGCCGGTAGTGGTCGGCCAGCTTGTGACGGGCGATGCCCACCAGCCAGCCCGCCGCGCTGCCGTTCTCCGGATTAAAGCGGCTGTAACTCTCCAGCGCGGCGTGGAAGGTCTCGGCAGTCAAGTCTTCCGCCTCCGCTGGAATGCCGGTGCGAGCCAGCAGGTAGCGGTAGATGCGCATGACGTGCTGGTCGTAGATCTGCGTAAATTCGGGGCGGAGAACAGCCATCCTGCGGAAGCTCCCTTGGGCAGTGTCGATGGATCAACATGCGCTGTACCGTGTGCGATACAGTTATTATATATTCGCGTTTCGTATCCAAACGGGGACAGGGTTGTAGTTTTATGTGGTTGTTGAGCGAGGTTGCACCGCAACCTCGCTCAACAACCACAGCAGTTCCTCAAAGTCGGAGACAAGGATTGCAAGAATTCCCGTATAATCGACCCATGCTTCCGATCACTGAATTCGACCCTGATCCACGTGCCATTATTGAGCCTGCCGCGCCGCGCCTCTCGATCGCTGCGCCAGAGCGGGCCGTCGTTTGCTTTTTCCCCGAAGTGCTGGCCGATCTGGTAGAGCGCGGGCTGCTGGTACAGGTGGGCGAAGACCGCACCGAGATTGGCCGCCACCCCATCTACCGCTACACCCACGCGGGTGTCGATATCCTGGTGATGCACCCCGGTGTGGGAGCGCCGCTGGCGGTTGGCCTCACTGAATCGCTGATCGCGATTGGTGTGAAGTACATGATCGCCTGCGGGAGCTGCGGCGTGCTGAACGCCGAGATCGCCGCGGGGCACCCGGTGGTGCTGACCTCCGCCGTGCGTGATGAGGGCACTTCGTACCACTACCTGCCGCCCGCGCGTGAGGCATACCCGCACCGTGATGGCGTAGCCGCGCTGGAAGAAGCCTGCAAAGCTGCCGGGATTGACTATCGCCTGGGCAAGGCCTGGACGACCGACGCCTTCTTCCGCGAGACGACCGCCCGCCGGGCCATGCGCATGGCAGAAGGTTGCGACGTGGTAGAGATGGAGGCTTCGGCCTTCTTTGCGCTGGCCGAGTTCCGCGGGATCGTATTCGGCCAGATCGTCTACGGCGGCGATCTGGTGGTTCCCGAAGGCTGGGACGAGCGCAACTTCACCGGACGGCTCAGCGACCGGGAACTGCTGTTCCGGCTGGCAGTGGATGCGTGCGCGCGGTTGGGGGAAGGTTACTCTACGACCGCTATCTGAACCTGGTTTCTTCCGTTCCCCTTGGCGCTGTAGAGCGCAGTATCCGCGGCATGGAGGGCTGTGTCGATCGTGAATCCGTGGGTGGGATAGGCAGATACGCCAATCGAAACCGTCAGGCTGACGTAATACGCCCCGGCGTGGAACGAGGTGGCCTCCACCTTGCGCCGGAGCTGGTCGGCGCGCTGACCGGCGACGTCGGCCTGCAGATCGACCAGCACGATGAGGAACTCTTCGCCACCATAACGGAACACCAGGTCTCCTTTGCGCGTTTCCAGCACGAACAGGTTGGCAAGCGCGCGCAGGATGATATCGCCAGTATCGTGCCCGCAGCGATCGTTGACCAGCTTGAAGTGATCGGCGTCAATTAGCAGAAAGCTGATGGAATAGCCCTTGCGGTCTGCGCGAGCCTGTTCGTGCGCCAGGGCTTCTTGGAGGTATCGGCGATTGTACAACTCGGTCAGCGGGTCGCGGATCGCTTGCTCCCGCAGTGTATTTTGCAGTTGTTCGATGGTGTGAAGCTGCGCGCGCAGCTCGGCCTCAGCCTGTTTCAGCACGCTGATGTCGCGCCACGTAATCAACCGGCCCTTGAGCGCGCCGCGGGAGTCGAAAAATGGAATATCCTGCACGTGCATGGTTTGCGAGTCGCCAAACGGCAGCTCGGTTTCCGCCAGAGTGCCTCCAAAGTGACGGCACACCTGCACCAGCGCAGGCCATTGGTACAACACATGCTCGGGGGGCAAACCGGTAGGGATGGGTGCGTGTAGCCCAAGCATCTGTTGTGCCGGGTTGTTTAGCATAATCACGCGCCCTCTGACATCCAGCAACGCCAGGCCGTCTTTCAAGTGATCGATCATCACATCATACGGTATTGGGATCAAATCGAGAAGCCGCAAACGCACCATGCCATAGAGCAGGAATACACCGGTGAAGGTGAAAGAAAGCGGGGTGAGGTCGAGGTTGGGCAGCGGAGACTTGCCCCAGATGCCGATGGCGCTGCTGACCCAGGGCGCCAGCCCGCCAATCAGCGCGGTGGCGATTTGGCTGCGATAGATGCCCGGTTCGATCTGTTTTAGACCGGAAATGAGCACCACCAGCCCTGCGCCCATCATCAGGTAGGTATAAAGGACTGTTACCCAGAACCACAGCCCACCAGAGAGGATGGCGCCGCTGATTGCGGTACGCTTACCGGCGAAAAACAGCCCGTGGTAGGGCTCTGTCCACAGGATAATGATGGTAAGAAGCGGCAAAAGGAACAGCAGCGCCAGCCGCTCCCGAGTCAGCCAGCCTCCGCTGCCGGTGATCTGCAAGGCAAAAATGAGATACAGCGGCGGCGCGGTTGTCACGCCGATATACGTTGCGTCGAGCCAGAAAAAAGGCGCGGGGGAGTGGGGGAACAGCCAGTGTAGGGCGTACAACCAGGACCAGGCAGCCAGCGCAGCCATCAGCAGCGTCAGTGTCATTCCGCCGGGAGAAACGCGCCGCCGCCACGCAAAAGAAGCCACCAGAACAGAAAAAGACCCGGAGAGCGCCAGGATAAACGGATAGAGCTGTTTTGCTGCAGGCATGGATAGGCGTACGCCAAAAAGAGTACCATAAATAGATCAAATACTACTATACGATCATTATAGTTCTTATTTTCAGCTTTCCTACAATACTTTTGTACCTATTCTGTAATTGCTCTGTTTCCCGAAAATTGTTCCTATTGAGGCGG
>JAEYTI010000127.1 GCA_023434145.1 Chloroflexota bacterium
ATCCACACCCTATCTTCTGGGACGATCCAGTGAAAAAGCCGCTGCGGCTGAGCAGTTATGAAATTCTAGTACGAATCAAGTGCCCGCGGATCCGCGGGCACTTCTTTTCCCCCGATAGCCCGGTACGCGCCGTGCTCGGTGAACAGGAACTGGTGCAGCTTTGCCAGCGTGTTGTACACGCTCACCTGTTTGGCTACGCGCAATACGCCTTCCTGCTCCTGCCGGTTCCGCGCTTCAAGTGTCTCCGGGGCAATTCCCGCGTCAGGGGTGGCTTCGAACGTGAGGGTATAGGGGGTGCCGGGAACGTCCAGCCCGTACACCCAGCGAAAGATCGCCTCGGTGCGCGGCATATGAAAAGTCGAGGTGATAATGTGCAGCTGCCGCAGCCCGCGCGGTTCGCAGTGCAGCATGCGCGAGAAGTAGGCGTTGCCGATCGTATCGTACGAGCTGGCTTCGAGCAAGATTCTTTCCGGCGGGATACCCTTTTCGATCAGGTATGCTGCTCCGATCACCGATTCCAGCATGGGGAAACCGTTTTGATCGAGCGGCGGCGGTTTGTGGGTCGTTCCCGCGGAGAGCGGCATCAGCCACTCGTCATGGTAGAACGTCAGGGCGCGGTCGAAGCGCAGTCGCACCCACTCGGGCAGCGCACCGTCCGGGGTCAATCCTCCGCCGGGGATAAGGATGGCCTGTCGTTCCAATGGGTCACCGCCTCGTAAAATGCCTGTATTTTTTCGCGCACCACGCCAATCTCGGCGCGCTCGCGCACGATCCGCGCGTTGATCTCCGCCGCACGCGCGCGCAGGTTGGGGGTTTCGAGCGCCAGTAGTATGGCTTCCGCCAGGGCCTGGGGCTTATCTGGTTCCACCAGCAGGCCGTTGACCCCTGGTGTAATCCACTCGCGGATGGATTCGATATCTCCGGCGATAGGGAACGCGCCTAGCGCCATTGCTTCGAGCAGCGAGTTGGGTGTGCCATCGTGCTGGCTGATCGAGACCGTCACAGCAGCGCGAGCAAACAACTCCCAAAGCTCGGCTTGCGGCATATGCGGGAGCAGTTCTACCTTGCTGCGCAGGTTGTAGCGGTCGAGCATCTGTAGTGCCTCGCGCTGACCTGCCATCGCCGCGCAAGCAAAGCGCAGGTTCGAAATGCTAAGCCGATGTTCTCCCGGCGTCAGCCGCTCCTCTCCGAGAGAGAGTCGCTCCAGCACCAGTGGGATCGATGCGAAGAAGGTATCCTGCCGGACCGAACCGGTGCGAAACCCGCGCGGATTGATCACCAGCGGCGCGGCATCCGGCCGGTTCTCCATCCGCCCCTGCATCCGCGCCTTTACCGCCGCGATCTCGTTCAGATCCAAACCGCCGCTGCCGGGAACCACCAGCGCCGGTTTGTCTTCATCAAAGCCCCAGGCGCGGGCCAGGCGCACGTCGCGGGCGGCATCGGTCATCAAGCCATCCGCGCGGGCCAGCGTGCGCCGGGTGAGCTTCGCCATCGCCGAGGAGCCGTTGGCGTGCAGGGTAAGATCATTGCCCCAGATAGAAACGATCAGCGGCACGCCGGGGGGCGTATAGGAGGCCAGAAATCCCTCGTAGGGGATGCGCAGCGCGTGAACGAGATCCGGCTGGATGCGCTCCACCAGCCAGCGCAGGCGCGGGCCGTAGGTTCTGAGAGTCAGCGGGCCAAGACGGTAGCGCGCCCCAAGCAGCAGCGGGCGGAAAGCCGAGACAATCTTCCGCGCCCCGCTGCGGTTGGCTGGCGCATTCCCCGCCCCTGCCCCCGAACCGGCGTACTGGGCAAAGGCGACGGGCAAGCACACATCCGCCTCCACACCCTCTACCGGCGCGCTGGGGAAGGTGCTGATGAGCGTGGTCTGGTGGCCCAGGTCTGCCAGCACGCGCACCCACCGCCGGGTGATGGGAGAACGCCCATCGGCGACGAGAACTATGCGCATAAGAGTTTAACCGCAGAGGGCGCAGAGAAACGCAGAGAAAAGAAAATTATGATGCGAGAGCGCATTTTAATCATCGGTATGATTGGCGATAACGCGACTGTTCAGGGAGGCCATTTACAAAACGAAAAACGCCTTTATGAAGGATATCGACATTGAAATTAATTAACAGACCCAATTTGCAGCCGGTTAATTTTAGATAGTTTAGCATCTGCGCTTCGTGTAATGCCAAAATTTCCTGCACGGATTTCAGTTCAACCACCACAAGATCCTTCACCAGAAAATCCAACCGAAAACCTATCTCCATGCATTGTCCTTTATAAACTACTGGAATCTGTTTCTCCTTTTTATACGATATCCTTCGCAAAGACAGTTCATAAGCAAGCGCGGAGGAATATACACTTTCTAACAATCCGGGGCCTAATGCCCGATGCACCTCAATTGCTGCCCCAATCACGAGACCCGAAACAATATTTTCTTGAATTTCATCTCTATTCATGTTTTCTCAATTCTTTTCTCTGCGTTTCTCTGCGTACTCTGCGGTTGCACTCTTCACCACCTCTGCAAACACACCAACCATGCGGTCGATATTCACCTCTTCATCTACAATCCGGAACGACTCTGCCCCCATCCTTCTTAGCCTGCCCGCATCCGACAGCGCATCTTTCAGGCGCTTCACCAGCGCCCCTTCATCCCCCGGCGGGACCACCCACCCATTCCCCGCACGCACCAGGTCGCCCTGCGTACCGTCGGCTTCGGCCACCAGCACCGGCAGGCCCCGGCTCATCGCCTGCTGGATCGCCAGCCCGCCCGTGCCGGGCAGCACAAACAGATCCGCGGCGGCGTAGAACGGCTCCAGGTCTGCTCCGGTCTTGGCCCCCACAAAGCGCGCGGAAGGGTAAACCGCCCGGGCAGCCGCCTCGAATGCCGCCCGCTCTGGGCCGTCGCCGACAATCGTTACGCCGGGACGCAATGGCTCGGGCAGCGCGGCGCAGGCCCGCAGCAGCGAGTCGACTCGCTTGCGCGCCTGCAAGCGGCCCACGAACAGCACCTCCGGGCGGCCTTCGCGGAAATGCGCCGGGCGTTCGGGCGGCGGGCCGCTCGGTCGCGGCGTGGCAGCATTGGGCGCAACAAAAATGCGCTCCGCGGGAAAACCCGCCGCGACAAACTGCTCCGCGCCGTTCTGCGAGTAGGAGATCAGCGCGTCAAATCCCAAGAGATGCCGGTCGCGCCAACCAGAGAGCAGCCGCTCGGGCAGATTCCGCCCAGGCGGCGCGCCAAGGCCCCAGCCGATCACCGGCCTGCCGCGGCGGTGCATCCAGCGCCGGGCAGCAGCAATGGATAAATTGCGCGGGTTGGCCTCTGTGATTAGCACGTCTGGCTGCCAGCGCTCCAGCCAATCGGTCAGCCCTGGCTGCCAGTACAACAACAGCGGGCCGCGCCCAACATGCCGGTTAACCGCGCGGGCGTGCCTTGCCAGCCGCAGTGTACCCACCTCGCCCAGCGCTTCTCCGGGCAGCGGATCACCGGAAAAGACTTCCAGCCCGCCGTCAAAAGCTGCCGCCAGCGCGTCAAAAAAAACCGCCCGGTACGCCGGGAAAACACGTTGTTGAAGCCCCAGTCGCAGCGTAAGGCCCCCGCTCACAACGGCTCCTTACACCATCACCGTCACGCGCGAGCCGGTGGGGGTCTTTTCCACCTCGATACGCGCGGGGAAAGCCTCTTTCAGCTCTTCCATGTGCGTAATAACAATAATCTTGGCAAATTCAGGCCGCACCATATTGATCGCCTCGATCAGCCGCTGCCGGCCGTCTGCGTCCTGCGAGCCAAAGCCTTCATCGATCACCAGCGTTTGCAGGCGCGCCCCGGCACGCTGCGCCAGCACCCGCGAGAGCGCCAATCGGATGGCAAAGTTGACCCGGAAAGCCTCACCGCCCGAGAATAGCTCGTATTCACGCGGGCCGGCGGCATCGGAGATGATGATATCGAGCGTTTCGCGCCGGTCATCGCGATTTTTGTCCTTGTACGATCGCTGCGTCTCAAACCGCACCGACATGGTGCCGTTGGATATGCGGTCGAGCAGGTCGTTGGCATGCGTTTCGATCTCTGGCAGCGCCTGTTCGATCAGCAGCGCGGGTACGCCATCCTTCGAGAAGGCGCGTTCCAGTGTTTTGAGCCGCCCCACCTGCGTGGCCAGCGTCTCACGCCGGTTCGAGAGCTTGGCGCGCCGCTCGCGCTGCGTATCGAGCACGGCGACGAGCTGGCGATGCATGCCAACCTCCTGGTTCAGTTTATTCTCGCTTTCCTGAAGGTCGAACATCTCGCGCTCAGCGGCATTCACGTCGGGCATGGCTGCGGATTCGCGCTCGTAGCGCTCGCGAGCATCCTGGTAGGCCTGCTCTTGCTCTGCCAGCTTCGCCGCTTCCTGGGCAATCTGCCCTTCCAGCCCGCCAATCTGCCGCTCCAGCGGGGCCAGAGCCGCGCGGGCCGATTCGATCGCCCGCAGCGCCGCCTCGGTATTGCGCCCTTCCATTTCCGCTTTCCGTACGGCATCATGGGCAGCCGAGTCGTAACCCAGCGCCTTCGACTGCGCGTCGATCTCGGCAAGCTGCGCGCGCGCTTCGTGCGCAAAATCTTCCGCGCTCAGCATCGCTGTGATAACCACCAGGCGTGCTGCGCCGCCGGCCTGCCACGCCTGCACCGCGGTCGCGATACGCGCCCGCTCGCCATCCAGCCGGTCCACTTTGCGCACCATATCACGCAGCTCCGTCTCGATGCGGCCCAGCCCATTGATCTGCACTTGCAGCTCGCGCACTCTTGCCTCGGCCTGCGTTTGCAGTTCCAGGTTTCCGCGGTAACGGTCGCCCATCTCTTTGCCCTCGCCTTGCAGCGATAAGATCAGCTTTTCACGCTCTTCGGGCGACATGGGCTGCCCGCACAGCGGACACAGCGCGCCCTCCACCTGGTTCAAGCGGGTGATGCGTTCCTTCAGCGCCGCCATTGCCTCGCGCAGCGCGCCATTTTCCACTTTCGATTCCGCTGCCCGGCCTTGCACCTCGTGCAGGTCCGCCTCCAACTGCGCCCGACCGGCGGCCTGCTGCTCCAACCGCTCCAGCGCTTCCGCCAGCTCGCGGTGCTGCGCCTCCAGCTCGGGCAGGCGGGCCTGCTCTTGCAGAACCGCCATCTCTTGCTGGAACAGTGTGCGGCGCTCCTGATCCAGCCGGGTAGCCTCGGTGGCAATGGTAGTCAGCGGACCAGCCCGGCGGGCTTCCACCTCGCGGAAGTTTGCGGCCACCCCATCCCAACGTTCCAACTCAGCGCGCAGATCCAGCCAACGGCGATGCGCGGCCACAGCCTCAGCCTCGCCTGCCAGCACTTGCTCATAACGCTCACACTCCTCCACCAGCCCGCGCAGCTCATCTTGCTGGCGGTCAAAACGGCGGCGCGCCTCCTGGGTCGATCCCGCCAGCACTTCCACCAGCCGCCGCTGTTCCTCAAAGATCGCCGCCTGGCGGCGCATTAAATCCAGGCCCTGCTCGCGCGCCTTCCGGAGCTGCCCCACCTGCTCTAACCGGGCAACTGCCTCTGCCAGCTTTGCCTTACGCTGCGCTTCCTGTGATAGTTCCTGGTCGATCTCCTCCAACTGCGCGTCGACCGACTTCAACTCCATCTCCACGGCCTTACGGCGTTCGGCCGCATTCGCGCGGTAGGTCTCCCACACCTCTAAGCCGAGGATCGAGGAGAGAACGCGCTTGCGGTCGCCGGGGCGCTGCTGGGCGAACTGGTCCGCGCGCCCTTGCAGCAGGAATGAAGCGTTGATGAACGTGTCGTAATCCATTCGCAGCGTGCCTTGTATGCGCGCTTCCGTCTCGCGAATGCTTTTCTCTGTCAGCGGTTTCCAGTTGCCTTCTTCTGTGCAGATGAAGAACTCGAGCATGGCGGTCTTATCACGCGGCTTCGAGCGCTGCACGCGGTACAGGTTATTCTCATAGCGAAAATCAAACACCACCTCGGCGGCGCTGGCATGGCTGTTGATGACGGAATCGTCGCGGCGGCGCGCCTGCCCAAACAGCGACCAGGTGATCGCATCCAGCAGCGAGGATTTACCCGCGCCGTTTGAGCCCGAAATGCACGCCAGATCGAAGGAGGTGAAGTCCAGGTCGACCGCTTCCTGGTAAGATAAAAAGCCTGATAAATGAAGGTTTACTGGAATCATACGAGGTTTATTTTATCACATGGCGGGCAGCGCCCCCGGTGCGCCAGCCCATTGCGGAGATGCTGCCAAAGTGCAGTTTTCATAAATTCGAGCCCCAAATTCTTTGCATCCGCCGCTGGTTATGTTGTACAATACCAACAGTTTATTTGATAGGCAGAATCTGAACTTAACAAGCACGACAAAGCAGCCTTACAGGAATCGCGCTTCGTGAAAAAAGAAATCCATCTCACCGCAGTCGAAGTAACCACCCAAGAAAACATCCAGGCCTTGCTGGATTCTTTTGAAGAAAAGACAGACATCCACGTCGTGATGAACATGATCGGTTGGGAGACGTACCGCAGCGAGTTCGTACAGATGGCGCTGCACAAAATCCCCGGCGACGTTGCAATGGTTGGCACTCCGATCACATCAGACTTGATCGGCATGAATGCCCTGCGCCCCTTCTCTACCAGCGAAATCCATTCCATGGGTGGGAGCGCGTCGTTTCTGCCTTCGCGGTGGCAGAGCGGCATTCGTCCGGGCAGCCCAGAAGTTTGGGCCATCCCCTGGGTGCTCGATATCCGCATGATCTATTACTGGAAAGACATGCTGGCAAAGGCCGGGTTGGATGAGAAGAACGCCTTTATCGACGCCGACCACATCGAAGCCACCTTGCAGAAACTGCAAGCGATGGATCGCAAGGTTACGCCGCTTTCGGTACCGAACGATCGCTACACCCTGCTGCATGTTGTCTCAAGCTTTATCTGGGCAGAAGGCTCGGATTTATTGACGCCCGATGGCAAGCGCGTACTCTTCCATGAAGAGGCTGGCCTGCGCGGATTACGCCGGTATTTCAGCCTTTTACGCTACGTGAATCCTGCCCTGAGTCCCGCGACCGACCGGACGCCATTTGACCGGCGCGAGGTCGCCGTACTCGCCGGGAACGGATGGGCTGCCTTCTCAGCGCACTCCGAGAACGTTGGCACAGCCGCGCTGCCGGGGCGCTCTTACGTTGGTGGCACCGACCTGATGATCTGGCAGCACAGCCGAAATGAAAGCGCCGCGCTAGAGCTGATCCGCTACCTGACACACCCCGAAACAGTGCTTCACATCAGCCAATTCTCGCCGCTGCTGCCGATGCGCGTGCAGCAGCTTCATGAACTGGCAGCAGACTCAGACAGCGTTCGCAGTTCTGTGGGCAAGGCAGCCCTTACAGGGCACACGTATCCATGTGTGCCAATGATCGGTCTGATTGAAGACCGCCTCAGCGTGGCACTCCTTTCGATCCAGCAAGAGTTGTTCAAAAATCCTACCGCCGATCTCGATGCGCTGCTTCGCTCGCGGATCGTGCCACTTGGGAACCGTACCAATATCTCGCTAGGGGCATAAACGGGATACACATGAATAAACATCGCTATGACCGGATCGTCGCCGTGATCTATATCATTGGCGCGCTGTTCGGTATTCTCCTCAGCCTGGGCGGCACGATTGGCCTGTGGGCGTCGAAAGACAGTGTTACCCGGCAGGTAACCGAGATTGTAACTTTGATGGGGCGCACGCTCGATGCCACGCGCTCGACCATTTCGGTGGTTAATACATCACTCTCACAGTCATCTACGCACCTCGACCTGATTCACGTGATGATTACCGACACCGCTGCCACCCTGGCGGATACCGACGGGCTGATCACCGAAACGTCCACCATGATCGGCGAAGATATGGTGCTGTTCGTAGAAGATACTCAGGAGTCGCTGCGCACAGTGCAAACCAGCGCGCGCTTCATCGATGACTTTCTGGGTGTCGTGAGCAATATTCCCTTCATCGGCAGGCGCTACCAGCCAGATGTGACCCTGCAAGACAGTGTCGCTGAAGTGAACCAAAGCCTTGAAACGCTGCCCGAAAAATTCAGTAACATTCAACGCGAGCTGGATGTGACTGCCGCGAATATCCAAACCATGCAGATCGAGTTCACCGAACTGGCAGAGCGGGTAAAGCTGATCGATGAAGAACTGGTACAGGCAATTGAGGTGGCCGAAGAATACCGCATGATTCTGGCGGACGTGCGCACGCGCTGGGACGTTGTGGAAGAGAACCTGTCGGCCTGGCTCACCACCGGCTACCTCGCCATCACCGCCCTGCTGATCTGGATCTTCATCAACCAGGTCGGCACGCTGATCCACGGGATCGCGTTGATGAAGGAATAGAGGTTTCTAGAAACACGCACTATAACAAAAAGATGGGCGTTTCAGCCCATCTTTTTGATAACTACCCAATACTTAACGCCGGCCTGCGTGCAGGCGCTTCTTTAGATCTTCCAACTCGTCCCAGTCGCCGCTGGCTGCCAGGCGGCTCTGCTCAGGCCAGGTTTCAGGCATCGCGATGCGCACGCCGCCCCCTTGCAAGATCTCTTCCAACTGTTCCTTGCTGGTATTGGCAAGCTGCTCATACGTGCGAATACCCGTGTTCTTTAGGATGCCAGAAATCTTGGGGCCAATCCCCTCAATGATCTGCAGATCATCCTCGCGGTCTTGCATAGCCGCTTCCATTTCCGCGGAACTGCGATTATCCTGGTACTTTGTTAGCACCTCAGAGCGCACCGATTCTTCCGGGCGGTCTTCCTTTCGATCAGAGCGCCGCTCCGCGCCGGTGCGCGTATTGGCCGGCTTCTCGGGTCCGCCGGTTTTGCCCTGCTTCTTCCGGCCTTCCTGCCAGTCGCGGTGTGTTTTCAATGCCTGATACGATTTGCGCCAGGGGCGCTCGCGCAGCACAATGCCAACCAATGCAACCGGGATAAGACCCAGCAGCCACAGGTAGCTCATATAATTCTTTTGCTTTTTCTTTCGCCAGAACATCAAGTTCATTGATTCCTCCAAATGGTGTTCGTTCCGCTCTCCCCCCATAATGGAAGTATAGCGAACAGAAGCATCGTCTGCGATAAAGATTTCATACAGGAGGATCAAGAGGTCGACAAAAAAGCGAAGTCTGGCGAGGGATAAACACTCGCCAGACTTCGAATTGCAAAAGCTATTCGTACTTTGTTTGGTTTTGCGCGGGGACTTTGTCCTCGCGCAAAACCAAACGGAAAGCATCAAAGAGCGATCGGGCGTTTAGCCGCCCAGCTTAATATTCAACCCAGGTCCCTGATTGCTGCCCTCGGCCTTGGGCATGTATTGGCGCAGCGCACCGGCCAGCTTCGACATGGGCATGGTCTGCAGCCATACACGCCCCGGCCCGGTGAGCGAGACGAAGAACAGCCCCTCGCCGCCGAAGATCATGTTCTTGATGCCCTTGACTACCTGGATATCATAGGTGACGGAAGGTTCAAACATGGCCAGGTGACCGGTATCCACCAGCAGGCGCTGCCCGGGGTTGAGCGTGTACTCAACAATCTCACCGTCGAGCGAGGCAAACACGGTACCGGGTCCATCGAAGCGCTGCAGGATGAAACCTTCACCGCCGAACAGGCCCGCGCCAAGACGCCGCTGTAGCGCAATGGACATGTTCACACTCTTTTCGGCTACCAGCAGCGCATCCTTCTGCGCGATGAGCGACTGCCCCTGCGCCAGGTGTACGGGGATGATCTTGCCGGGAAATTCGGATGAAAAGGTGGCGAACTGCCCATCACGGTCTGCCGTGTAATTGACCACAAACAGCGACTCACCTGTCACAGCGCGTTGGAGCACGCCAAACAAGCCGTTGCCGCCAAAGTTCGTGTCCATTCGCACGCCTTCGGTCATCCAAGAGAGCGAACCCGTCTCCGAAAAGAAAGCGCTGCCCGTGTTGATCTGAATCATCAGTGCCTGCATCACGCTTCCAACAATCTGGAAAGACGATCCGCCGACGGTCTTACCGGAAAGCGCTACGTTTGGTTCGGGCAGATCAAGCCGCTGCCCAGGGGCATTGGTATAACCTTCAGTCATGGGGAGTTCCTCCATTCAAAAATATCCGCTGGATAATGTGTGTTATCAGTATACATTCATCTTCATTTACGATGTTCTCGGCAAAAAGTTGCGAAGAAAATTAAACCGCAGAGAGCGCAGCGTTCCGCAGAGGGAAGAAAAAGAGAGAAAGAATTTTTTGATTCTTGCTCTCTTCACTCTGCGTTTCTCTGCGCTCTCTGCGGTTAACTCTTTAGTTTACTCTGCACGTACTCGGCTACTTTTTCCAACGCCTCGGGCAGTTTAGCCGGGTCTTTGCCGCCGGCCTGGGCCAGGTTCGGGCGGCCACCACCGCCACCGCCCACCACGGCCGCCACGGCCTTCACCAGCTCACCGGCGTTCAGGCCGCGCTTCACCAGGTCATCCGTCACCGCGCCGATGATCACCGGCTTGCCGTCGGAAGCCGAGGCCACCACCACTACCCCGCTGGGATAGCGGCTGCGGAAGCGGTCGGTCAGATCGCGCAAGGTGTCGGCATCCGCGTTGGGCACCAACGCCGAAAGCACCGGCACGCCTGCCACAGTTGGCACGTTCTCCAGGCTGGCAATAAACGCGCCCACCGCCTGCTCCGCGCGGACCTTTTCCAGGCGTTTGCGGGTGGCATCTAGCTCTTCCTGCAACTGACCGATCTTCGCGGGCACTTCCTCCACGCTGGAAGAGAGCATTGCCGCAGCGTGCTTCAATGCACGGGCGCGCTTCTGCACCAGCTCGTAGGCCGCCCGCCCGGTAATGGCTTCGATGCGGCGCACACCTGCCGCCGCCGACGATTCGCTGGTGATAAGGAACAAGCCAATGTCGCCCGTCTCAGAGACATGGGTGCCGCCGCACAGCTCGTACGAAATGGTATCCGTCTCGCCGATGGCAATAGTGCGCACCACTTCGCCGTACTTTTCACCGAACAGCGCCATTGCGCCTTCGGCCATCGCCTCTTCGCGCCCCTTCAGGGCAATGTTCAGGCGGTAATTCTCCAGAATGTCGCGGTTCACACCGGCTTCAACGCGCTCCAACTGCTCGGCGGTCATGGCGTCGGGATGGGTGAAGTCAAAGCGCAGGCGGTCGGGCGCTACCAGCGAACCGGCCTGGCGCGCGTGCTCACCCAAAACCTGGTGGAGCTGCGCGTGCAGCAGGTGCGTGGCGGTGTGGTTGCGCATGATATCGCGGCGGCGCTGGCGGTCCACCGCGGCGATCGCGGCGTCGCCAACCTTCACCGTGCCTTTGATCACGCGCCCGCTGTGGGAGATCACACCCGCAGCCGGACGGCGCACGTCATCAACCGCCACTTCCCAGCGCGGCTCGGAAGCCGAAACGATCACGCCCATGTCGGAAACCTGACCGCCGGACTCGACGTAGTACACGGTTTTGGGCAGAATCAGCTCAACACGCTCACCCTCACCTGCCTCAGAGACCACCGCCATACCTTGCTCGCCCTTTGCGACGATGGCCAGAAGCTGACCTTCCGTCTCAAATTCGTTGTAAGGATCATAGGTGACGCCCTTCGCATCCAGCCGCCCGGTGGCTTGGAGATCTTCCACCAGCGCGCGGTAGATGTCCACATCCTCGCCGCCCAACGCGCCAAAGGCTTTGCCCGCGCCGGATGCCACACGGTGTTCTTCCATCGCGGCTACAAAACCAGCCTCGTCCACCGAAAGTCCCTGCTCCTGGGCTACGTCGCGAGTCAGTTCCACCGGCAGGCCGTGTGTGGCATAGAGGTCAAAAGCCTTGTGCCCGTCGAGTGTCGAGCCGCCGCTCTTGCGCAGCGCATCCAGCAGCAGATTTAGCTCGCCCAGGCCACCCTCTACCGTGCGCTGGAAGCGTTCTTCTTCGCGGGTCAGGTTGGCCAGCACCGTGGCGCGATTCTTGGTCAACTCGGGGAAGAACTGGCCGTAGTTATCTACGACCACGGCGGCGACCTGCGCCAGGAAGGGCTTATTCAGGCCGATCTTGGAGCCAAAGCGGGCAGCACGGCGGATGATCATGCGGCAGACGTAGTTGCGCCCGGTGTTGCCCGGCACCACGCCGTCGGCGATCAGGAAGGCTGCGGCGCGCGCATGGTCGGCGATTACGCGGTAGGGGGTGAAGTTGGCATCCACCTGCTCCTTGCTGTGACCGGTGAGCGCCATGGTGGCCTCGATCAGCGGCCAGAGCAGATCGGTGCGGTAGTTGGAGTCGACCCCTTGCAGCAGCGAGACGATGCGCTCGAAGCCCATGCCCGTATCCACGTGAGTCGCCGGCAGCGGTTCGAGGTGGGTGGGGCCAAAGCGGTTGTATTGCATGAACACCAGGTTCCAGATCTCCAGAAAGCGCTTGCAGTCGCCGTTGACGCTGCATTCGTGACCCGGCACGTTCTGCTTGTCACAGGCCTCTGGGCCGCGGTCGATATGGATCTCGGAGCATGGGCCGCAAGGGCCAGTATCGGCCATTTCCCAGAAGTTCTCTTTGCGGCCAAATGGCAGCACGTGATCGGGCTGCATGCCCGGCTGTTCTTTCCAGGCCTGCTCAGCTTCTGTGTCGGTGGCTACTTCACCCTTCTCATCTTTAAAGTAGGTCGCATACAGGCGGGAGCGATCCAGGCCCCAAACTTCGGTTAGCAGTTCCCAGGCCCAGGCAACAGCTTCCTTCTTGTAATAATCGCCAAACGACCAGTTGCCCAGCATCTCGAAGAAGGTATGGTGCGTATCATCACGGCCCACGTCTTCCAGGTCGTTATGCTTGCCCGCCACGCGCATGCATTTCTGCGAGTTCGCCGCGCGGGTGTAGGGGCGCTGGTCGGTGCCAAGGAACACGTCTTTGAACTGCACCATGCCCGCGTTGGTGAAGAGCAGGGTGGAGTCACCGCCAGGCACCAGCGACGATGATGGGACAAAGGTATGGCCTTTGGCGACGAAGAAGTCGATAAACTGCTGCCGGATTTCCGCTCCGGTGAGGGTTTTGGTCATGCTCGCTCCTGATAAGGTCGGTTTCGCAAGGGGGTATTATACGATAAGCGCAAACCCGCGACAAGTGACGGAGATTTCGGGATGTATTTCAGTACGGGGTGGTAACCCGGCAATGCTGAGCATTGCCGGGTACCACCCCGTACTTCCCCAACCTAATTTATGCAAAATTAACATCTTTGCAAGCCGCCGATTCTCCTGCTTGTCAGAGTAGTGCTGCTTTGCTACAATCACCCCGTATCCAACGCTCTTCCGGGGTGATTGACATGGCAATGAACAACTACGATGTGATCTACATCGATGACGAAGTCACGATGACCGATATCTTTAACCAGTACGTCAAATACAAGTACGCGCACTGGCGCGCGCAGTCGTTTTTCGATTCGCGCGACCTGCACGAAAAGATTACTTCGAATGAGGTCTCGTCGGTTGTGTGGATTGTGGATATCATGATGCCGGGCAAGAACGGCACTGAGATTGCGGCGGCAATTGCCAATGAATGCGATCCCGGCACGGTGATCCTGGGCTATACCGCGCTCGATCACCATTCACTCGAAGCGAAACCCGAGTATCAGGCTGGGCTAAAGCACTTCCACAAGATCATCAACAAGCAGGAGAACTTTACCAACCTGCTGGATTATGTTGACGTGATGGTAAAAAAACAGGAAGTGTAACGCCCACTTTGCGTTTCCGTTCTAAATTGTTGGAAAATCTGTTATCCTTGTGCCCTGGTATGGACCCCGCACAAGGATAAAATTTTGATAATTGCTCAGGCAGGGTGGATTTTTGGTGTTATGTTGTGT
>JAEYTI010000025.1 GCA_023434145.1 Chloroflexota bacterium
ACTCCGGCACACAACACGCAAAATCCATCTTAAGTTCTTCTCAATCCAGGCCCAATTGGAGTATGATTCATACATGGAGTCATCACCGAAGATGGATTTGCAGAAGCACACCACCATCAGCGACGAATTGGATCGTCTGGAAGTACTGGTCGGACGCATTGGATTCAACAGTCCCAAGCAGGCGCGCGATCTGCTGAATGGGTTGGACGGCGTCGCCTTGCGGCTGGAAGAATGGGGCGATACGCCGTCGCGCAGGAATACGCAGGTTCATTTTGATGCGCTTCTCGCGCGGCTGCGCAAGGATGCGGCCCAGTTTGTGCGCGACCTGGGCGGGGCAAACGTGCTGGCGGAGATGCGCGCCGGGGCCAACCCGCCGCGCTCCGCCGAGTGGTGGTACCTGGATGAACTGCTGGCAGCGCGCCGCAAGGCCGCCATTCGTCGCGCTGGCTTTACGCTGGCGGGGATCGTGCTGGCGCTGGTGCTGCTGGGGGTGATCTACGAAGCCTTCATCGCCCCGCCGCCCGAGGTGACAGCGCGCTACCGCCTGGAACAGTCTGCGCGTGACTCGATGTTGAATCAGGATTGGCAGGCGGCGCTTGGCGAAGTCGATTCGGCCTTGCAGTATGCGCCGGAAGATCCGACGTTACACGTTATCAGAGGCGTGATTTTCGAGAATATGGGACAGGAGGCCGACGCCGAGACCAGTTACAGCGAGGCAAAGAAGTATCTGCCCGATGAAGTAACGTTTTTGCTGCTCCGCGCTCAGGCGTATGACAACTCCGGGCAGCCTGAAGCCGCGATGACCGACGCGCAAGAAGCCGTGCGCCTCGACCCGCAGTCGGCGCAGGGTTATTTGCTGATCGGCGGCATCCACGAGAGCAACCGCCGCTTCCGCGACGCGATGGCCGCGTATGACCAGGCTTTCCAGGCTGCCGACGCGCAAGGGCAGACCGAATTGGCCGCCATCGCCCGCACCCGCACCGCCATGGTCATGCAGATTATCAACCAGGGTGTCGACCTTCCCACGGGTACGGCAGAACCATAAATAAAAATTTCCTCCCCCTTTTTTACGCGGAGTTTCGCGTCTTTTTATAGAAAATACAGGCAGTTTCCGGTAAGGTTATTGTCGATAGATGACTGATTATTCGTCGACAAAAAATCAACGTTGCACCAACCGGGGGCTTTTTCCTGATGACTCTTAGCCAATATGACTTCTTATCGCAGGGCACAGATTTAAAGGTACGCAAGCTGCTGGCCCGTTCCTATCTTCGCGACAGCCGGCTGGATGAAGCGATGGAAGTCTATCTCGGCATCCTCACCGACGCGCCCGACGACGCGGACGTGCACCTGGTGTTTGAGAATCTATACCGGCTGGCTGAGTGTGAGCAAGTCCCCGATATAATCACGCGCGAGGCCGCGGCGATGTTGAAAGAAGATTTATGCCGCACGGGGGCGGATTTTCGGTACGCGGCCGATGCGCACGCGCGAGGTTTGTCCAGCGCCGCGGAGAATGGACAGGGTGAGTCGCTACAGCAGTTGATGCCCGCGCTGATTGAGTTGAATATCCGTCATGCACGCGCCGCGGGAAGGGCCGATCTGGCCGAAGCACTGCAAAGCTTGCAGATCAACCTCGCCAGGCAGATGTTCGGTCGTCAAGAGTAGGTTTTTCATTACCATGCGAAGCGATTGCGCATTAATCGCTTCGCATGGTAATGAAAACTAATGCGCCCCAGGCAGCACGACGGTAAAGCGCGTCCACGCTCCGGCTTCGCTCTCTACCTTAATATCGCCGCCGTGGTGCTTCACCACGCGCATGCACACCGAGAGCCCCAGCCCCGTTCCGCGCCCGATGGTCTTGGTGGTAAAGAAGGGCTCGAACACACGCGCCAGGTGATCGGCGGAGATGCCTTTGCCATTGTCGGTGATAGCGACCTCGAATTCCTTGCCGGTGTAACGAGATGTGACCGAGACCTCGCCGGCGTCTTTGTCGTTGGCATCGATGGCGTTGAGGATCAAGTTGATCCACACGCCCTGGAGCTGGTCCTGCGCGGCGAGCACGCGTGGCAAATCGGATGCGAGGTTGAGATTGAGGTTGATCGGCTTACCCCGCAGCTCATGCTGCACCAGCGAAAGCGCGTTGTTCAGCGTCTCGTTCAGATCCACTGCCGCGAACTCATATTTTTCCTTGCGCGCGATGCCCAGCAGGTTGCGCACCACCTGCGAGGCGCGCGTGCCCGCCATTTCGATCAGCTTGACCGAGTCGATCAGGTCGTCGTTGTTTGGCGGCACCTCGCGGGCTAAAATCTGGGCGTTGGCAATGATTGCCGTCAGCGGGTTGTTGATCTCGTGCGCCACGCCTGCCGCCAGCTCGCCCACAGCAGCCAGCTTTTCCGATTGGATCAGGTTGGCTTCCAGGTTGCGCTTGTCGGTCACATCCTGCTCAATGAGGATTGTCTGGATGATATTGTTTCGCTCATCGTAGATGGGGAAGGTGCTGATCTCCCATTCAATGAACCCGTCATCTTCCAGCGCGGTACGGCTCATGCGCTCAGTATGAAGACCCTGCTGGAAGGTCTCTGCTACCCGGCAGCCGGGGCAGGGGCTGGTGCGTCCGTAGAACTTCTCATAGCAGGTGCGTCCTACAATTTCCCGGGGCTTTTCACCCGCGCGGGCAGCCCGGCTCTCGTTGACCGCCACGATCTGGTATACGTTGTCGATGATGTAGATCGAGATAGGCAGGCTGTCGAACATGGCGCGCAGGGTGTTGCGCGAGCGCATCAGCTCGATGTAGCTAGGCACCCCCCCGGCGCTGCCACTGGCGGCGGCATGGATGGCTGCCGTACGCGCCACCGGGCGCAGAACAGCCTGCCACAGCGCCTGGGCCTCGGGCGGCACGGGCGTTCCGCTGAGCAAAATGGCGCCCCAGATGCGCTTGCCGGTGGCAATGGGGAACGCGGCGGCCAGGTCAAGCGTTTCGGGGCTGTAAACCACCTGCCCGGTCTTCATCACCTGCTCGGCGATCTCCTGTAAGAAACCGCGGCTGCCATCCAGGCACGAGGCCCAGCTTTCGGGCACATTGTGGCACGTCCAATCGACGGAGATGTGCTCGCAGAAGCGCGGCAGATACAGGGCCGCTCCTGGCTGGCGCATGGCGGTCGTGATCATCTCGAGACCTGTTTCCAGCGCTGTCCGCAGATCGGCAGAATCGCTCAGCACATCACTGAGCGCCTCGATGGTTTGCCAGGTCTCTTCGGTTAGCATATACAGGTTCTCGGAATTCATTCGCCCCCTATGCCTGCTCCGGGCTGTCATCCTGCTGGATGGTGTAACCGTACCCCGCGATGGTCTTGATAAACTGCGGGTTGCGCGGGTCTTCTTCGATTCGTTCACGGAGGTTTTTGATGTGCACGCGTACCAGGTCCGGGCTCCCGGCATCGCTGGGATAATCCCAAACTTCGTCGAGCAGGCGCGCTGGTGAGAAGATTTCGCCGGGATGATTCATAAGGTGATAAAGTAGATCGTATTGCACAGGCGTTAGCCGTATTTTACCACTTTTTGGACCGGTGAACTCATAGGTTCGTGTATTCAACGTGTAACCGCCAATGGTGATCAACCGGTCATCCACGGCTGGCTTATCACCGGGTTTGGCCTCGGCGCCAGGCGCGGCAGATGTGCTTACAGCAGCTGCCTGCGCTGCGGAACTTTCTAACCGCTGCGTGCGCCGCAGAATAGCGCGGATGCGCAGGATCAGCTCATCCACGTTGAAGGGTTTGCTCAGGTAGTCGTCTGCCCCGGCAGTAAAGCCGGTGATCTTATCCTCATCTTTCGACTTAGCGGTGAGGAATAGGATCGGCACGTCTGCTAACACGGGGTCGGCGCGCATTTCGCGGCATACAGCGTAGCCATCCATCCCCGGCATGATTACGTCCAAAATCACCATGTTGGGCACTTCGCGCCGGGCAGAGCGCAGGCCTTCCACACCGCTGCCCGCCAGCCGCACGCGGAAGTCTCCGCCGCGCAGGCAGCGCTCAATGGTTTTGGCGACGATCTCGTCGTCTTCAACGACCAGGATGCTGATTGGGTCCATCGTGTTTATCCTTCTAGTGCAAAGGTGATGTGGAAGGTGGTCTCATTACCACTGCCGGAGATGGATATTTGTCCCCGGTTCTGGCGGACAATCTCGCGGCAGATGCTCAACTCGATACCGGTTCCGCGTCCCTCGCCGGTTGGGTAAAGCTGCGGCTCAAAGATGCGCTCGTACTCGTCTGGTGGGATGGGTATTCCGTCGTCGGTCAGATCGATGCACAACAGGTTTGGCTCGCGCCGCTCCGAACGAATACGAATGCAGTGCTCCGTTTCATCATGGAACGCAGAGCGGGCCAGCAGCAGCAGGTTCACCCAAAGATCGGTCAGGCGGCGCGGGTTGGCCGTAATCTGCGGCAGATCGGGGCTTAGCTGCACCTCGAGGCGCACACCTTGCGATTGAATATGCGCGCCCGCGAGCAGCAGCGCCGTCTGGATGGTCTCGTTTACGGAGACCGGCTTCTGGCGGGCCTGGTCCGGCTCGGAGAACTTCATCAGCTCGCTGATCACGCGCTGAGCGCGCCAACCAGCCTGCACGATGGCATCTACCGATTCGCGCGCCGGGTGCCCATCTTTGAGCTGGTAGCTAAGAAGCTGCGCATCGGCGATGATGGTAGTCAGCGGGTTGCTGATCTGGTGGGCCACACCAGACGCCAGCGCGCCGATGGAGCTCAGGCGTGCCGCCTGGGTCAGGTGGGTCTGCGCGGTCTTCACCTGCTCTTCCATGCGCTTGCGTTCGGTGATGTCGCGTCCCACAGCCTGAAATTCGATAAAGTCGTTCCGCGGGTCGAAGATGGCCCGGCCTACCCACTCTTGCCAGCGCACCGCGCCATTTTGCAGGCGCACCTGGTGTTCGAACAGGCTGACCGGGTTCTCGGTGCTTAAGCTTGCAAGCTGGTCGCGGGTGAAGGGCTGGTGGTCTTCCAGCACCGGGTCGAGGAAGCTGGTCCCCACCAGGCAGGCACGCTCCACACCGTAGTACTTGCAGTACGCCTCGTTCACAAAGGTGAGCGTGGTATCGGGCAGGAAGCGGCAGATCATCTCGGTCTGGTGTTCCTCCACGATGGCGCGGTAGCGGGCCTCACTCTTGCGCAGTGCCTGGTCCACCTGCTTCTGGATCAACGCGTTCGTGATCATCTCGCCAAAGGTACGCAGCACGTACAGGTCATCCTCGGCCCATGGCTGGGGACGCTCCGCGGCGGCAAAGCACAGCGCACCGTAGAGATTGTTATTGTACAGCATCGGGATCAATATGAGCGAATCGAGCCCCAGCGCTGCCAGCCCATCCTTCTCTTGCGCGGCCTCTGGCGGCATCTCTTCACGGTGGTTCAGCGCTACGATGTTGTTTTCCTGCATCTGATGGAAGATCCAGGGCGCTTCGGTGGGCGAGAGGGTTTCCATGTCCTCAGTCAGGCAGCGTGCCTGGGGCGTGGCATACGCGTGCGCAATGCTGCCCTCTTCCATCAGGAAGATCGCCCCGCACCCGGCCTGCACGAACTGCCCCACCGTTTCCATCGCGTCCACAATGCCGTGGTCCATCTCCGCGGGCTCAAGATTGATGAAGGTGTTAGAAATTGTGGAGAGCATCCGCTCGCTGTTCAGGCGGTGCTGGAGCTTCTCCTGCGCCAGCTTGCTCGCGGTGATATCCTGAACCACGCCGATAACTTCGGCAGGCAGCCCGTCTTCACGCCGCGAGAAGACCGTCTCGCGTGTTTTCAGCCAGAGGGTCTCCTGTTTTTGGTTGATAAAGCGGTACTCAATCTCTAACACTTCACCTTCCCGCATCGATTGTAGATCGTGCAAGTGCCGTGCCATAGCGCCGCGGTCAGCGGGATGCAGATGCTGGGCAAACACCTCATGCGGCGCGCCGGCGAAGGTTTCTACCGGATAGCCAAGGATGGCCTGCACTTCGGGGTTGATAAAGCCAAACTTTCGCTCCCACACGTCGAAGGTGTAGATGATGTTGGGGCTGGTATCGAGGATGCGCTGCACGAAGTGCTGGCTCTTGACCAGTGCTTCCTGCTCCAGCTTGCGCGGCGTGATATCGCGGGCTACGTTCATGTAGCCGATCGGCTCGCGGCTGCCTTCATTATAGAGCGTGGTAATGTGCGTGCTGATCCAGATCTTCTTGCCGTTGGCCAGCTCGCAGCGGTGTTCTAGCTGAATGTTGCCCGACTGATCCAGATCTGGCAGATCGATGGGCGGCTCGAAACAGGGGAAGTAGACGGACTGCACCGTCTGCCCCAGCCGCTCAGATGCCGGCACGCCGTAAAGCTGCTCGGCGGCTGTGTTCCAGTAGGTGATCCTGTCGTCCAGGCCCCAAACCACCACGGCGTCGCGCATATTATCCAGCAGCATCGCCTGGAAACGTATCTGCTCCAGGTACTTCTGCATGGCGCGCTGCATTTCACTCAGCCGCACCGCCTTATGGATCAGCGGCGGGAGCGAGTTGAGCGACATATCGCCTTTTACGAGATAATCGAGCGCGCCGGCCTGAATAGCGCGCGCGGCGATGTTTTCGCTGCCTTCCCCTGTCATCATCACCGTGGGAATGGTGATGCCAACCTCGCCCAGGTGCGCCAGAATCTCTAAACCGTTGGCATTGGGCAGCCGATAATCCAAGAATAGGATGTCGTAATTGTTCCTCGACAGGCATTCCCAGAAATCGGGCACGGTGTTCACGTAGGTAACATCGCACTGCCGGGTGTTCTGCAGATATTCTCTCAGCAGTTCACCCAGCTCGTCATCATCGTCAAGGATCAGAACACGATATTTTTCTTCACTCATAAGCTGTTCAAAGGCTGTTGGACAATTTTTTGTGTAGCCAACATTCGCTTGAAACACAAAAGAGTCCAACGAAGTATCGAGATGCGTTGCGCCGTAACCTTTCTCTACAACCACGGCAAAACCCAGAAACCCTAAGTTGCCGGTTGATACAGGGTTATTATATCCATTAACTTATAATTTATCCGGGAAGCAAGGGCCATAAAAATCGAGTAAACTGAATTGTAAGGTTCGCCGGTGCGCGGGTGGCTTCCTGCCCTGCAAAAGAGAACCGCACCAAATAGGGACTTCCCCCATTGATCGAGGTTTCCGGCAAAAGTAGACTTGGGAATACGGCTGTCCTCGCAGAGCGCTGTTTATGCTGCCTGCTGCGAGCATTGACCCAATTCAATCTATCCCAGAACCCAGGAACTGATCTACCATGACTGTGCCCCCAGCTTTAGAACTGCTGAAAAACCACATCGACCTGACGAAAGTGCCGTTTAGCGACCGAGGCTCGCGGCTGCTGGTATATCAAACATCGGGGAACAGCTCGCTGTATATCAAGCTGGCCGAGCGATTGACGAGCATCCAGCCAGATATTGAGGCCTATTTGCGCCGCCCGCCGTTTATCAGCGGGCTTACCTTCATTGATGAGGAGCGCCAACCGCTCGATTTTACCGTCACTACGTATCCGCATATTTTGCATTTCGAAACCCGCCTTGGCAACTTCCGCATGGTCTTCGCTGACGAACGCACGCTGACATTCGGCGTGCCCGCAGGCACGACCTGCGGCGTCCGATTTCACGTTTCACCTGAGCACTGGGAGCAGACACCGTACGGCGGGATGTTCCGTTCGGTGCGTAACCTCACCTATACCAGCAACGGGCAAATACTTCTCAACTTTATCCAGCCGGATCGGGGTGGGTATACGGTAGAGTTAATTATCCAGGCCGAAACCGACAGTGTGATCAACCTCGCGATCCATCCCACCGCCGCGTCTGAAACGCCGGCACTGCTGCCATTCGCCACTGCCGCGGATATTGCGCAGAAGCATTGGGAGAATTGGTTCAACCGCGTGCCGCCAGTACAGGAGAAATACGCCCGCGCGTATGCATACGCCTGGTGGATCATGGCCAATAACTTGATTAGCCCGCTGGGCAATGTTTCGTATGAGGCTATGATGCCCTCGAAGATGAACTACGTGGGCTTATGGCTGTGGGACAGCGCCCTGCACGCACTGGCGTACCGCCACATCGACCCGGACCTGGCCCGTAACCAGATCCGCGCGATGATCGCCCACCAGCTTCCCAACGGCATGCTGCCCGATGCGATCTATGATGAGGGTCTGGTATTTACCATCGATCATCCCATTGTGGGTGAGGTTACCAAGCCCCCCATCCTGTCGTGGGCAGCGCTTAAGCTGCACGAAACCCACCCTGATATCAATTTCTTGCGCGAGGTCTACCCGGCGATGGTGCGTTTCAACGCCTGGTGGTTCTCGATGAATGACGATGACTCGGATGGATTGGTGCAGTACACGCACCCATATTCCTCTGGCCTGGATGACAGCCCGTTGTGGGACGATGGCATGCCGGTTGAGTCGCCGGATATCAACACGTACCTGTGCTTGCAAATGGAGGCCCTCTCGCGCATCGCCGAGATTCTGGGCTACCAGGCAGAAAGCCAGATGTGGCAGCGCCGTAAGATCACCATGGTGCGCCGGATGATAAAGGATATGTGGGATGAAGAAGCAGGCCTGTTCTGGGCGCTAAAGGATGAGCAGCCCATCCGCGTGGTCACGCCGTTTAACCTCTATCCGCTATGGACAGGGCAGCTTTCCCAATCGATGAATGATCGCATCATCCAGAAGCTGTGGGATCCGCAGTATTTTGGCCCGCCGTACCCCTTGCCAACGGTTGCGCGCAATGATCCAAAATACAACCCCGATGTAATGTGGCGTGGACCGGTGTGGGCGAACATCAACTACTTTTTTGTGGAGGCACTAACAAAGGTAGGGCGCAAGGATCTTGCGGACGAGCTTACCGTCCATACGCTGGACATGATCGCCGCCCACCAGGATATTTACGAATTCTATTCCGGTGAGACTGGTATCCCTCCGGCGCGGTCGGCCAATATCTTCGGCTGGACGGCTGCCTGCTTTATCGACCTGGCGATCCGGGCGGCACGTGAGGCGGAGGAGCCTGCTCCATCTACGGAGGAGGCTGGAGGTGTTCATGCAATCTGAAAACAGGGATTGTGGCTCGATACAAACCGACATTCTGAACAGCCGGTCTCTGTATATCGTCTCCAATCGCGGTCCGGTCACCATCCATGCCGACGATTCAGGTGAGAATCGTTTTCAACGCAGCGGCGGCGGGCTGGTAACGGCGCTGCTGGAGTTGGCAAAAAGCATTCCCTCCACGTGGATCGCCGCGGCGATGGGAGAAGAGGACCGCGCCTGGAAAGAGGGCGACCTGCCTCTGGGCGAGGGAGAAGAGAAGATCCATGTGCAGTTTGTGCCGTTGGATCAGGAGGTGTACGATGGCTACTACCAGACCATCTCCAATCCGCTGCTGTGGTTCTTGCAGCACTCGCTGTGGGATTTTGCCAACGCGCCCACTATCAACCGTGACACCTGGAAGGCGTGGAATGACGGCTACGTTGCTGCCAACAAGGCCTTTGCCGATGCGGTGGTAGACGCAGTCCAACGGGATCGCAAGCCTGCCCTGGTGATGCTGCAAGATTATCATCTGTACCTTACCCCGCGCTTTATCCGCAACAGGCTGCGCATCCGGCGCAATTTGCTCCTCACGCACTTCATCCACATTCCCTGGCCTGGGCCGGAGGACTGGGGTCTTCTGCCGGGCAAAATGCGCGAAGCCATTCTCGATGGTCTGTGCGCGCTGGATCTGGTGGGCTTCCAGACTAGCGAAGACGCGCTCAACTTCATCCGCACCTGCGAGTCGCTGCTGCCCGGCGCGCAAGTCAACTACCGGCGCGGGTGGGTGGAATTTCGCAATCACGTTACCCACGTGCGCGATTTTCCCATTTCCATCGACGTCGACTCGGTTTGTGCCCAGTCCGAAACCGAGGAGGTGGCTCAGTTCCGCGACCAGATCGCCGACCTGATTGGAGAGCGCAAGATGATCTTGCGCATCGAACGCACCGAGCCAAGCAAGAACATTGTTCGCGGCTTTCAGGCCTACGACGAAATGCTGGAGACCCATCCAGAGCACCAGCACAACGTGCAATTTGTAGCCATCATGGTCCCTTCGCGGTTAGAGGTAGAAGAGTATCAGGGTTATTTGGATAAGATCATGGCTGCAGCGGGCAATGTAAACGCCCGCTATGGCACGCCGGATTGGGAGCCGGTACGCGTGCTGGTCGGCGAGAGCTATCCGCGCGCTCTGGCGGCCATGCAGCTTTATGATGTACTGCTGGTAAACCCTGTAGCGGATGGAATGAACCTGGTCGCCAAAGAGGGGCCGGTGGTCAACCACCGGAGTGGCGTGGTCGTGCTTTCAGAGCGGGCTGGGGCGCATCAGCAGCTTGGCGAGCACGCGCTGGTGATTGCGCCGGTGGATGTATCTGCCACGGCGGAGGCGCTGCACAATGCGCTAACCATGCAGCCTAACGAGCGGGCGCGGCGAGCGCAGGCTTTGCGCATGGCAGTGGAGCGAGAAGATATCCACCTGTGGTTGTGCTGGCAGATGGACGCCATCCGCGGGATGCTGCGGCGCGCGCGAGAGAAAAAGAAATGACAAAGCCAACGGTGGGCATTCTTCACTACAGCGCGCCGCCTGTTGTGGGCGGCGTAGAGGCGGTGATCGAGTCGCACGCGCGGCTGTTCGTTCGTGCCGGTTACCCGGTTACAGTGATCGCCGGGCGCGGTGAACAGGGCGGCTTGCCCAAAGGAACGCAGTTCGTTTTGCTGCCGGAGCTGGATACGCAGCACCCGGAGACACTGGAGATCGCCACGCAGTTGAACGCCGGGAGGGTTCCGCCGGGTTTTTCTGTTGTGCAGGGGCGCATCCGTGAGTCGCTGCGCCTCGTGCTGGAAAAACTGGACGTGCTGATCGCCCATAACGTGTTTACCAAGCATTTCAATATTCCGCTCACCGCCGCGTTGTTTGATCTGCTGAACGACGGAACGATCCGCCGGTGCATTTCATGGGTGCACGATATCACCTGGACCAGCCCAAACTCTCGCCGTTTTGTGTTCGAGAGTTACCCGTGGGATCTGCTGCGTACGCATCACCCGGCTATCACGCAGGTGGTGATCTCGGAGCAGCGGCAGGAGATGCTCGCCGGGCTGCTCGAACTGCCGCCCGAGTCGATTGCCATTGTGCAGAACGGGATCGACCCGGCGCTGTGGTATGGCTGGACGGAAACGGTTGCGGGAATCGTAGACCGTTTCGACCTGCTCAACGCCGCGCCGCTGTTACTGATGCCCGTGCGTGTGACACAGGCCAAGAACGTGGAGTTTTCCGCCGAAGTGCTGTCGGAGCTTCGCGGGATGGGCTGCCAGCCAAAGCTCGTGGTCACCGGTCCGCCAGATCCGCACAGCGAGGGCGGGATAGAATACTACCGCGGCTTGCTAGATCTGCGCGCAAAGATGGGGCTGGAAGGCGCGCTGCACTTTGCTTACGAGGCAAAGGTATCGGGCGGCACGCAGCTTTTAACACAGGAGGAAGTGGCCTCGTTGATGCGCATGGGTGACATGGTGTTTATGCCCAGCCACCGTGAGGGCTTTGGCATCCCGGTGCTGGAAGCCGGGTTGATCGGAATACCGGTCGCTGCCAGCACGGCTGTGCCTGCCGCTGTGGAAACAGGCAAATGCTGCCTGACCCTGTTCGATCCGGATGAAAGCGCCCAAACCGTCGCCGGGCGGATGCTGGAGACACTGAATGCCAGCCCGGTGTACGCTTACCGGCGGCAGGTTCGCCAGGAATATACCTGGGAGCAAATATTCCGGGAGAAAATTGAGCCGCTGGTGGAGGTGTGACATGGTAACGAGCAGCGATGATGGGCGATTCCACCCTGGCCTGGCGGTTGAAACCGCCAGGCGAAATAAAGGATCCTAATGACTGTGAATCCCAGCGAATTAGGCACGTGGCTGGCAGGCGGCGGGCGCTGCTGGCTGTTTTTAGATTATGATGGCACGCTCGCGCCGTTCGCCCCGGCGCCGGACGTAATCCTGCCCGATGAACCGCTCATCACCATCATTCGGCGGCTGGCGCGATACCCAGAATGCCTGCGCGTGGTGATTTTGAGCGGGCGGCGACTGGCAGATATTGAGCAGCTTTTGCCGGTAGAGGGGGTTTTGTTGGCGGGAACCTACGGCATCGAGATGGTCGGCTGGGACGGCAAACAAGAGGCGCTGTTCGAGTTTGAGAAGGATCGCCCGTTCCTCGATCAACTCAAACAGGCATGGGAAAAGGTGCTCGGAGGCCGGGAGACATACTATCTGGAAGATAAAGGTTACGCGCTGGCGATCCATGCCCGGCGCGCGCCAGACTCCGAAGCCCGCGAGACCATCGCCGAGGCTGCGCGCGTGGCCGGCGAGCTGGGCATCCGCGGCACATTCCGGATTTTGGGTGGCTATAAGTTTCTCGAGATCGCCCCGGTTGTGGCGGATAAAGGCCAGTCGATCGGCTTGCTGCTCAAGCGCTTCGAGTGGCCTAACGCCCGAATTCTCTACTTTGGCGATGACGATAAAGACGAATCGGCCTTTGAGGTGGTGCAAAAGCTGGGCGGGACCGCTACCCTGGTCGGTCAGCCCCGCCAGACATATGCCGAGGCACGATTGGAGGATCCGTACGCGGTTCGGGCATGGTTGAGCGGTCTGGCGGAGGCGCTGGAGGGGCGATAGGATCGATAGGAGCAACCACTGCCAGGCGGCTCAAGCCACGGCTAGGTCAACGAAGCCCCACCTTCGTGGGGCTCCCTTTTGTGCATGATTCGGTTCTGAATATTCCCGCCGGACGAAATCCTCGGTTGTTACACGGTAAAGCAAATCTCATTTCTTAACCCCACGAAGGTGGGGTTTTGGTACGTTGCCGCGGTTTCAACCGCCAGGCAAGGCTGCGACACGGAATAGGTAGAGCAGATTCCACCCCGCTGCGCCTCCAGATGCCTTTATCCATAAGAATACACCTCTCTCTATTTTCGGGCTTTGACGAAAATTGAGGGCTTCGCGGGAGATCACCTGGTTGAAACAGACGAGATGGTTCTCCCGCGAAGCACGGAGAAGCAGCGAAGCTGCGGGGATGAGGCGTCTTTCTCTTACTTCTTCCGCGCCCTTCGCTTCGCCTCTCGCAGCCGCGCCATCGCATCTTCCGGCGTCGTCTCCGGTTTTGGGGCGGAGGGCTGTGCCGGTTCGGAGGGCGGTTCCTCCTGCCGTGTGGGCTGTGACTGCTGCGGTGGAGCAGCGGTTGGTCGTTCTGCGCGCTCGGTGCGCCTTCTCGCGCGCTCGCGGGCGCTGAACAGGTTGCCCAGCGCAGGAGTCTCGGGTTTGCCGACCGGCCTGCCGGGCAGCCGCTCGATCACCCAGGAGCGTGCGTTTTGCAGATCGCGGCGGCTGACCATCACGCGGCGTAAGGCTACATCCAGCGGGAAGAGCAGGGCCGCCAGCGTCAGCAGCGCGCGCCAGATCTCGCGGGCGGTGTCGGTGGAGGGCAGGTTGTGCAGGAATGCCTGCACGGGATCTAGCAAGAGTCCGCCGCCGGTCACTTCCGCCAGCGCTTCGAGCAGGCCGACGTTGATGCCGCCCGCGCGGTATTCCGGCGAGTAGGGCACTACCAGACCGAGCATGGCGGTGCCGTTGAGCTGTTCGCCGTTGCGGTTATTGACCTGCACCAGGTACGTGCCCGGCATATCGGCCCGCGTGACGGCGCGATACTTGCCCGGCCCCACCTGTTCCAATTGGATGGTTTGTGACTGGTTTTGCGGGTTGATCAGCGTCGCTTCCAGCGAAAGATCGTTGATTGGGCGGGAGTTCTCGCCCAGAGTCATCGCGTCTACTTCAATTACTGCGCCTTCGTCCTGAATGCTCACCCGCGGGGTTAATTCCTGGCTGGGCGGGGGAGGCAGCAGGCCGTCGATCATCTGGGCGGTAAAGAGGGCAAAGTCTTGCCACTGCACCCACTCGGTGCCCCATTTGCCTTTCAGGTCTGATGTCCAGGCAGCGGCGCGACCCACCCCATACTGCCAGGAGGTGTAGAGCGGATCACCGCGCGGGGAGAGAAGCTCGTTGCGCGCGGTACCTTTAGGAGACGTACCATTATAGCCATATAGAATTGGCAAACGAGTCGCGTCAATGCCCCTAAGTGTTGGCGTAAAGTCCATCGGCATTGCAAAAACAACTTCCTCAATGATGTACTGTCCGGCGGCGGTGACCGTTTCTTTAAGGAAGATATCTGGCACGCGCATCATATCGATGGCGGGGTAGTACACGCCGCCACCTTCACCGGCTAGCTGCTCCAGGTACAGCGCGGAGCCTTCTCCAGCGGCTACGATGGAGAGCGTAATTCCCTCTTCTTGCATCTGATCCACCAATGGGCTGAGATCACCGGTGTGCACCCAGCCGTCAGTCATCAGAATGATGTGCTTGCGCTTGGCATCCACACCTTTCAGCGCCTCGTAGGCCTCAGTGACTCCGCTGACCATGTTGGTCTGGCCTTCGGCGGCAAAGGTTCCGATAGCAGTCTCCAGCGCGGCATACCCTGGAAGCTTCTGCACTTCCAGCGCCCAGCGCGCTGATTCGTCAAACGTTACCACGCCCAGGTAATCTTGCTCGCCCAGCGCGCCCGAGGCGCTCATAATCGCCGCTTTGGCGATATCTACCTTGGGCTGGCCGGTTTCGGTGGGCGTATAGCTCTGGTTGAGGTCGGGGTTGTCGCAGTGGCAGCGGCCCATGCTGCCAGACTTATCCACCGCCACAATCAGCGCGAGATTGGCGGCAAGCTCCTTACTGCGCACGTCCATATAAACGGGCATTACCTCTTCGATTTGAGAGCGGAGATACCCTCCGGCCCCAAATGAATTCTCTCCGCCGATCATCAAAAGCCCTTTCCCGAGTTCACCCACATAGGTAGGCATAAAACTAATAAAATCGACTGGCAAATTATCTTTAGGGACATTTGCCAAGATAATCACATCATATCCAGCTATTTCAGAAGGCGTAGCTGAGACCTGCGCGGGGGTGATGGGCTGAATGCGAAAATCTGATTCGGCCAGCGCGGCGCGCAGATTCTCGCCTTCGCCCGGCGTGCCCTCGACGAGCAAGATATTGGGCGGGCCTTCCACGCGGGTGAACGCCGAGGCTTCGTTATTCTGCAAGCGGTTGTCGGCGTCGGGAATGATCTGCACGCGGAAGCGCCGGAAGTTCTGCAAGCTGCCTTCCGCAGCGGTGTGCTCCAGGCCCGGGATGGTGATCGGATAGCGGTTCTGCCCCTGGCTCAGGTTCACTTCCTGGCTGTGTACGGGCGCGTCATCCAAAAACACGCGCAGGGTAGCCCCCACCGCGGCAGAACTGGTAATGGTGATGTCCAATGGCACGTTCTGGCCTTCGCGGACCAGCGCGGGCGCTTCCACCGAGTCGACCAGCACTTCGATATCGCCTTGCGCCTCGCCCAGCGGAACGTACTGGAGCTCAATATCTTGCAGCGCAGCGAGCTCGGCCTGGCGCAGGGCAAAGCTGAGATTTTCGCGTCCATCCGAGAGCAGCACCAGGCGTTTCGCGCCTTCATCGGGGAATAGCGCCAGCCCAAGTTGCAGGGCGCTGGCAATATCCGTGCGCGTAGAGACCGGAACCGAGGAGATACGCGAGAGCGTGCTGTCTTCGCTCGCCAGCCGCTCTACCAGCGCGTCCTCGCCGAACACCACGACCGCCGAGCGGTCACTGGCGGGCATGGCTTCGATGGCCTGGCGAATCAGCGACTCACCACGGGCCTGTTCCTCGGGCGGGATGCTGTCGGAAGCGTCGAGGATGAACACAGCGGTGAGCGTGCGCGAAGGCAGGCGAAGCTGAATGCCCGCCAGTGCGAAGACGATGCTGAACAGCAGGATGCTGCGCAGCGCCAGCCCGCCCCACAGCCGCCATTTGCTGAACGCGCGGCGTCCCAGCAGCGCCAGCCCAATGGTAATGGGGATGAGCAGCAGCAGCCACAGGTATTGCGGATAGACAAATGATATTCCTACCATCATTCCCTTCTTATCGGTATCAGGCAGGTTTCTGTCGGGTTGCGGGTGCTTTTTGCATCCGCAACCCGACAGAAACCTTACCCATCCCTACCTCTTATTGTTGAAAAGCCTTCGACCGGCGGCAGGTCGACCGGAGGCGGGCGGCTGCCGGAACAGGTCGCGCAGGCGGGTGAGCGCGGCGCGGTGATACACCAGCCATTCACCGGCCAGCAGACCCAGCGCCAGCAGCGCCAGCGGGCGCCACCATTCGCGCATGGCCTGCTGCGGCAGCCGCCCATCCTCGCCCTGTTCGGATGCCAGCCCAGGCAGGTTATCCGCTGGCAGCAGGCTCGATTCCTGCGGCGAGAACAAGTTGACGGCAAACTCGACCTGGAACTCTTCACCCGCGCGGACGGTATATACGCCCAGTTGGGTGGTATCGGCAAACACAAAGCGGCCCAGTTCGTTGGTCAGGGTTTCGGTCGATCCATCAGGCATAGTTACCGAGGCGGTCTGTGCTCCCTCGGGCGCGCTGAAGGAGATCGACTCGCCCGCCAGCACGGTGGTGGGAATGGCGCTGCGGCTGCCCGGAGCCAGCCAATCGATCAGGTTGGCCCACAGCAGCGGGAAAGCCACCTGGAGCTGCAAATCGGAGCGGCGCAAGTCAAAGGCCAGCACGGCGATGCGCCGCCCGTCTACCTCGCCGCGGAACAGCAGCGGGACGTTGCCTTCATCCAACTCACCCGCGACGACCGGGGTGGCCCAGGATGGCAGCGGCACGTGCACGGCTTGCAGAACTCCGACCGTATCCAGGCTCACGTTGACGACCAGCGGATCGTTTGGATCGATGATGCGCGGGGTGGGTAGATCGACCAGCCCAGTGGTGGTGAAGTACTGGGTGCTGCGCGTGGGCGCGATGAACAGCAGGCTGCCCGAGGCAGGAAGTGTATCTGGCACGTAGCTGTCGTAGATGGTCAGGCCAATGCCCGTATCATCATCCGGTACAACGGCTACTGTCGGGCGCGGGGTGGGGGTGGGGTCGCCTTCTTCTACTACTGCCGGTGCAATCGGCTCAATGATCGCTTCCGATACGACCACACTGTCACCCATGGCAGCAAACACCGTGCGGATAAAACGGTTTCCGGGAGTTACCACGCGCACGGTGAGCGGCTCCACCTCCTGCGCAACCGCCACGGCGCGGTCGTCCAGCGGCAAGATGTCGGCGGCATTTGCCACTTCACCCAGCCGGGCTTCAATCTGCCGGGTTTCGATAGACAGTTCTTCTGCGATCACGTTCTGCTGCCCGCCGGGCGGAATGTCAACCAGATCGTTGGCGTAGACCTGCATGCCATCCGCGAAGAGCGTAACACGGCGCGAGGCGGGCGCGGTGCCGTAGTTGCTCACCTGCACAAAGGCGGTCAGGGCTCCCCGATCTTGCTGGAGGGATAGCAGGCTGATTGCCTGGTTTTCGCCGCTGGTACCAAAGGGCAGGTAGCGCAGCACGCCGCGCAGCGTCAACCGCTCGGGCAGGGTCACGCGTCCATCGGAGAGCACGATGATTTCCGCGCCTGGCTGCCGCGCGGCGATGGCGGAGGCAAGCTCCAGCGCCACGGCCAGTTCAGCGCCGCCGGTGCCTGCCCGCACGCTTTCAATTGCCAGATAGGCCTGACGGCGATCGAGGCTGGAAGAAACCAGCACGCGCGCCTCGCGCCCGGCTTCGATGACCGTCACACGGGCGTTATCGGGCATGTCATCGACAAGCTGGCGCGCGCGCTGCTTGGCAGCATCCAGGCGGGTGGGGGCGGTATCCGTCGCCGCCATGCTGGCAGAACTGTCGATGATGATCACCGCCGCCTGCCCGCTGGCGCCTTCGCTCCAATAGAAGGGCCGCGCCAGCGCAAAGATCATCGCCAGCAGGAACAAGAGCTGGAGGATCATCAGCAGGTTAGGTTTCAGTTTCTGCCAGGGGGCATTGGCTTCCACGTCGCGTACCATGCGCCGCCACAGATAGTTGCTGGGCACAGGCCGTTCCACCCGCCGCAGCTTGAGCAGGTACAGCGCCACGATGATCGGCAGCAGCAGGCCAAGCAGGAATGCGCCGGGGGCTAAAAAGTTCATCGCAGCACCCCCTGGCGTTCGAGCCACGCAAACAGCAGATCTTCCAGCGGCAGCGAGGTGTCCAGCGGGATGTAAGCGATGCCACGCGCCTGGCAAAACGCGCGCAGCTCTTCCTGCCACGCGGCAACGGACTGGCGGTAGCGGGAAAGCAGGTCGTAATCGGCGGTGATTTCCACTTCGCTGTTGTCTTCCGAATCGATCAGTTTCAGGTCGCCGTCCATCTCGGGGTTGGCCTCTTCTGGCGCGAGGATGTGGATGACGTTGATCTCGTAGCCGCGCGAAGCCAGCGCGCGCAGGCCCTCCATCCAGCCGTCGTGCATCAAGTCTGAGAGCAGGACGAGCGAGCCGGGGCGGTTCGCACCGGAGGGAGTACGGGTATTCGCATAGGCACGCAAAGCGAGGCCAGGATCATGCGCCGTTCCGTTGACTTCAACCGGCGGTTGTTGCAGATGCTGTAGAAAATCGAACAACTGTAAGGCATTCCGCTTGCCCCGAAGGAAGGGCATGTACTTGCTGCTGCCTGCGCCGCCATTGACGGCAACCGGCTTGCCGGGGCCGATGGCGCTCACCGTCACCCGGTCCAGCCCGGTGAGGGCGATGTAACCCAGCGCGCCCGCCACGCGCACAGCGTAGGCAAGCTTATCGGGCGTACCCCAGCGCATCGACTGGCTGGTATCCACCAGCAGATGCACAGCCAGGTCTTCCTCTTCGACGAACAGCTTGATGAAGAAGCGTTCCAGGCGCGCGTAAGCGTTCCAGTCGATGCGGCGGAAGTCATCGCCCATGGTGTAGGGCCGGAAGTCGGAGAACTCCACCGACTGCCCGCGTTTGGGGCTGCGCCGCTCACCCTGGGTCTGCCCGGCGGATGCTCTCCTGGCAACCAGGGCCAGGCGCTCCAACCGCCGCAGGAAAGCTTCATCGAATAATCGTTCGGTCATAGGTTTCCTTAATTTTCACAAAATTACGCACTGATTTTGTGAAAATTATGCTGTTCGCTCTGGCACGATGGCCTTGAGAATATCCTCGATCACCTGATCGGCGCTCATGCCCTCGGCCTGTGCCTCGAAGTTGAGGATCAGGCGGTGGCGCAGGGCCGGAACAGCCGCGGCGCGGATATCGTCGAAGGCGACGCTGTAGCGCCCATCCAGCAGGGCAATGATTTTGCCCGCCAGGATCATGGCCTGCATGCCGCGCGGGCTGGCCCCGTAGCGGACGAACTGCCGTACGACTGCCGGGGTTTCGGCGTCTCCAGGATGGGTGGCTTTGATGATCCGGGCGGTGAAGGCCGTCACGTGGTCAGCGATGGGCACGCCGCGCGCCAGGGCCTGCATCTCACGGATTGCGCTAGCGTTGGCAGCGGGAGATGCATTGGGCGTGGCTGTGGCGGTGGTGCGGTTGGCGATCTCCACCAGTTCATCCACGGTGGGGAAGGGCACGTCGATCTTGAAGAAGAAGCGGTCGAGCTGCGCTTCGGGCAGCGGGTAGGTACCTTCCATTTCCAGCGGGTTCTGCGTGGCGAGCACGAAAAACGGTTCGGGCAGCTTGCGCGTCACCTTAGCGACCGTCACCGAGTGCTCCTGCATAGCTTCGAGCATGGCCGACTGCGTTTTGGGTGTTGCGCGGTTGATTTCGTCCGCCAGAACGAGGTTGGCGAAGATCGGCCCCGGCTCAAACTGGAACTGCCGCCGCCCATTTTCATCTTCCACGATCAGGTTGGTGCCCACGATGTCGGCGGGCATCAGATCGGGGGTGAATTGGATGCGCGAAAACGAGCAGTCGATGGCCTGGGAGAGGGTGCGCACCAGCATGGTCTTCCCGAGGCCGGGCACGCCTTCCAATAGGGCATTACCGCCCGCCAGTAAGGTGATGAGGGTATTGCGCACCAGCTCGCCCTGTCCAACAATCACCTGCCCAACCTGGTCTTCAATGGCCGCGGCCCGCTCGCGGAATTCATCCGCTGTGATGGCCTGCATGGGAGTATTCTCAATGGTCATAGCTTCTCCTTCACGGTATCTATTGTTTATCCGACGAAGTCGGATAAACAATAGAAAATCTTATTCTTTGCCGGGCGCGCGATCCCAGTCCATTTGCTCTACAACCGCGCCGTCCGCATCCAGGCCTTCGATCATGGTGGATTGAAATTGCCCGTCACGCATCACCAGGTAGCTGCTGTTGATCAGGTCTGCGTCGAACACGGCGCCGTCATCCCACGTTACGCGCACGCGGACGATGTTTTCGTCATTCACCACCCCATACGCTTGCGAGGTGCCTACCGGGTCATCGGATCCCATGGAAGAACCGCCACCTGAGTCGATCTTTGGTATTTCCTCTGTTCCATCGATGGAACCGCCGCAGCCACCGCCGCCGCTGCCCGCATGCCACATCTGCAGCGGCGTGCGGCGCGTTTCATACAGCATCAGACAGCGCTCATGGTGATTATTGTTCTGGCGTTCAAAGGAGAAGAGGACATATTTCTTGTCACCCACCTCGCGCACCTGTCGGATCTGGATCGAGCTCTGATCTACCACGGCTCCTTCGCTCATTGTTTCGGTGCCATATCGCACAGCCGCATCCTCCGCGGAGAATGCCTCACTTCCCATGCATCCTGCCATTAGGACAGCCAATGCGATAAGTATCACAGCTTTATACATGTGATTTATCATTCACGATTCTCCATTGCATTACGGGATGTCTGCCGCATCGACATACACAACCGCACCGTCCACATCTAATCCCTCAATCCGGGCATCAAGTTGCCCGTCGCGCATCACAAGATAGCTGCTGTTGATCACGTCCGCGTCCAACACGGCCCCATCATTCCAGGTAAAGCGCACTTTGACGATTTTATGGTCATGGACCACACCATAATAAGCCATATTCGATGATATAACCGGGGCATCAGAATCAGAAATCGATCCCCAGCTCGAATCGATTGGGGGAATCTCTTCCCACCCCTCGACCGGTCCGCCGCATGCGCCGCCTCAGGAGCCCGTGGACCATTCCCCAAAGTTATCGCGGCAAGCTTCATACAAGATCAGGCATCGCTCTGGGCGTTCTACAGTTAACCTGTCGAAGGTAACGAGAACGTATTGTGTATCCTCATCCACTTCTTGCACCTGGCGGACGATAACCGACCAGGGAACGACTAATGCGCCATCGTTGAACAATTTAACGCCGGAGCGAACCACCGCTTCCTTGGCTTCGGAGGTCGCGTTCTCATCTCTCTGGCATCCTGCCAGTCCAAGAACGAGCGAAATCAGGGCCAATATTCGAACCAACTGGCTTTTCATTGTACGTTTTCCATTTAATCGATGTTACGGTTCAAGCTGCGAGAAGTATTCTCGGATGTAGTTTTGCATGCTGGGCGGGATGTAGCTCTGGTCCAGCGCTTGATTGGCGGCGTCCATATACTGCTGGTACACCTGCGAGTAGGGGACGATGGAGGGGTTGTTCAGCCCGCCCATTGGATCGCGCTGCTCGTTGACCTGGGTTTCGCCCTGTCCGGTGTCCTGGCCTGGCACAAAGATATCCTCACCGTCGATGCCGCCGATGTTGTCGGGCGGAACGTACACCTGGCCATCCAGATTACCCAGGGATGGATCTCGCCCCTGGCCTTGTGGGCCACCCGCTTGCCCGGAGCTTTGCCCCGGCGGAAGCTGGCCCGCGTTTGTACCACCGCCGCCACCGGGTTGCCCCTGTCCCTGGCCTTGCCCCTGGCCCTGCCCTTGTCCTTGTCCTTGACCCTGGCCTTGTCCCTCGCCTTGTTGGGCCATGCGACGACCCTGCTGCCCGGCCTGGGCGATACGCCCTCGGCTCTGTTGGAGCTGCGAGAGCGCGCGGCTGCTGGCTCGCTGCCCGGCGAGGTCTGATTCGGCCTGTTCCATCGCTTCGGCGGCCCGGTCGGCTGCGTCTTGTGCATCCTGTGCGTCACCGGTCTGCGCCGCCTGCGACATTTGCGAGAGGGCCTGCGCCAGGGCGCTGTCACCGGCCTGCGCGGCACGGGCGGCCATCTGCGCGAGTTGTTCGGCCATTTGCTGGCGCTCTTCTTCGCTCATCGATTCCAACTGCTCGGCGAGCTGCTGCAATGCCTCGGCGGCTGCGTCCAGATCGCCAATTTGCGGGCTCTCCATATTTGCCATGGCTTGCATTTGCGCTGCCATCGCGTCCAATGCAGCCTGCCGCTGACCGCTTTTCGGGTCTAACTGCCGCCGCAGGGCCTCTTCCATCTCGGAGAGGTCCGCCAGCGCCTCTTCACGGTCACCGGGGTTGCTGCGCAGTTTTTCGGCCAGCTCTGCCAGCCTTCGCCGGAGTTCTTCACGCTCTTCCGGCGTCATTTCTTCGCCCTCCGCAATTTGTTCTGCCAGTTCCTCGATTACTTCGGCCTGGCGCTGGGCCTCTTCGGCCACCTGGCGGCGCTCTTCCAGCACCGCATCCATGGGGTTTGGCAGCACCAGCAGAATGGAGCAAGCTACCAGCAATCCGGCAGCGGTGATCAGCGGCTGGCGCAACGCACGCAGCGGGAAATCACGCGCCGGCGACACGCGCACGGCGGCATGGAGCGCGTCTTCGTGGGCCTGTTCGACCAGGTGCGGCTCAAAAGCGGCGAAAATGGGCTTGTCTCGCTCCGCTTCAAGAGCAAGACTGGTAGAAAGGCGTTCCTTCAATCGCAGTTCAGCATCTACCCGGCGGGCGACGCGCATCGGCGGCAGCGGGCGAAAGATGGTGTAGACCAGCACGCCCACCAGCCACAGGGCCAGCGGCAGTACCGCCCACAGCCACAGCCGTTCTACCGGCCAGATGCGCCCGGCGACCAGCACCAACAGCGAGGCCAGCAGTGCCCGCCACAGCATATCCTGGGCCAGCAGCACGCCGTCGCGCAGGCGCAGCCGCCGCCGCAGACGATTGAGGTATGGAAAGAGCGCAGATGTTTGTTCCATGGGTCTAACTAATCCATTCCACTCCGGTTGTCCCGGTCACTTCCCAAATGCCATTGGCATTGGAAAGGATGTAGGTCTTACCGCCAGCGCCCAGGCTGGCAAAATACAGGCTTGCCGAGACCTGTACAGTACCATCTTCTTGAGCGTAGATATTTCCAAAGGTAATCGCGGCGGAGTTCCCACCGTCGAGCGTGCCGTTTTGGGGATCTAGACCTACCTGTTCTATCGAGTCGACCCACATAATCTTTGCGGGAAAGTCACCGAGATATTTACCAACACTGCCCATCAGTTCTTCTGGCAGGACAACGGCATCACTCTGCGGCATATTGGGGTCACCCACGCTGTCGTTCGTCAGGCGAATCAGGTACAGGCCTTCCCACATGGGCGGCTGATCGCCAAAGGTATGATCTACCAGATAGATCTGGCGGGCCACCGCGGCGTAGATTTCTGCTTGCTTATCAATGTTCAATGCATCAAAAGACGCTGGGGCGGCGGCATTGGTTCCCGGGTGGCCCGTTGGGGTTGGCGTCAGCGGGATTTTCTCCACGCCCACAACTTCTTCCCGAACAGGTTCTGCTGGCACCGGGGCAATCCCTGGGCGCGGGGGATCGAACACCGGCAGCTCGGATGCGGGCTTTGCCGTCCACTCATAGCGCGGGGCGGTGATCAGGTAGGCTGCCAGAATCGTGCCGCCGACAATCAGCACCAGCAGCAGCCCGCCGATCAGCTCGTTCCTGCGGATGCTCCAGCGGCGGGTGGGCCGCACCAACCGGGTCGCGAGCAGGTACAGCACCAACCCCAAAACCGCATAGATGGCGATACTGTAGTGGTACAGCGGGCGCGGGATGCCGTTCATGCTGATCGTATCGATGCCCATATTGAAGACGCCGCCCAGTATCCAGAAGATCGAGCCCATCCCGTTCTGGTTCATGGAGGTACTCAGCGCTGCGGAGAGCGCTGAGATGGGGCTGGGCGCCAGGATCCAGCGCGGCGGTTCACTCTGGCGCAGCACGCCAACCAGCACTGCCAGGAACAGCGGCCCAACCATCATCAGCACCACGGTGATGAAGCTGGCGACGGTCGCGCGCCCCGTGCGCCCAAACAGCGCCGAGTAGAACATCCCCAGAATGCCGAGCGTCCCGGCGACGATGAGCAGCACCAGCAATGAGCGGATCATCTCGCGCGGGGCCACCCCGCCAAAGATGAACACCAGGCTTGCCAGCGGTACACCGGCGAAGAGCAGCAGCAGCACGTAGCTCATTGCAGAGACCATCTTGCCCCATAGGATGCTGGTGGGCGAGAGCGGGGTTGCCATGAGCATTTCGTAGGTCTGTTTTTCCTTCTCACTACTGATCGCCCCCGAGGTCACCGCGGGTGTGATGGCGCAGATCATAAACAGCTCCAGGTAAACCAGCGCGGCGAACATTGCCTGCCCAACCTGCGGGCTCATGATGTTGGAATAGCGGGCGTTGGCGAGGATGATTTGCAGCATGGCGTACATGATACCCGCCATCACCAGCAGGATCACCGTGAGGGTGATAAAGGCGCGCCCGCCGCGCATGCGTGAGCGCAGTTCTTTGACGATAATCGGGTTCACCCTTAAGAGGTTTCGGAGGCGCTTCATGCCACTTCTCCTTTGGTAAGGCGCAGGAAGAGTTCTTCCAGACCGGTTTGTGTTTCTGTGAAAGCAGCCACGCGCACCTTATTGGCAATCAGGGTTTCGAGCAGTCCGGCGACCGCGTCTTCATCGCCGATAAATTCCACTTCCAGCTCGTTCGGCGCGTGATTGGTCGGCGCTGTTTCGCTTTCGGGGTTCGGGGTAATCTCCGCGCCGTTTCCGTTTCCGTTGCCATTACCATTCGCTGGCAGCACAATCTCGCCGACGCCCGGCTGGCCGCGCAGGATCGCCTGGGCGGCTTCCAAGTCAGAGAGGACGCGGATACTCAGCCGTTTCGCGCCTTCTACCTGTGCGCGGATCATATCCACTCGCCCGCTGGTGACCAGCCGTCCGCGCTCGATGATGCCGATCGAGTCGCACAGCTCGGCCAGTTCTGAGAGGATGTGCGAGCTGAGAATGACCGTTTTTCCCATTGCCCCAAGCTCGCGCAGCAGCTCGCGCATTTCTACCCGCGCGCGGGGATCTAAGCCCGAGGCGGGCTCATCCAGCAGCAGCACCTGGGGGTCGTGCACCATGGCGTGAGCCAGGCACAGCCGCTGGCGCATGCCCCGCGAGAGCGTGTGCACGTAGGCCTCGCGTTTCTCGGTCAGGTCCACCAGCTCCAGAAGCTCACCGATCACCTGAACGCGGCGGGTGGCGGGCAGATCATAGCAGCGGGCGAAGAAGTCGAGGTATTCCCACACTACCAGGTCTTCATACACGCCGAAGAAGTCGGGCATGTAGCCGATCAGGCGGCGGATATCGTTGGTGTTCTCGTTTACCGGCGTGCCGTTGATACGGATCTCTCCGGCGGTCGGTTCCAGCAGCCCGGCGAGCATGCGCAGGGTGGTGGTCTTCCCCGCGCCGTTGGGGCCAATCAGGCCAAACAGCGAGCCTTGCGGCACAGCGAGGTTCAAATCTTCTACGGCGGCGAGCTTGCCATAATGGCGTGTCAATCCGATGGTTTCAATGGCGAGCATGGTTAACCTCCCTGCCCGGCGGGGCGTTCGGCTTCCAGCCCCATATCCAGGTAAATGCAGCCGAAGGTGTCGCTTTCACTGGTAAGCCGCACGCGGACTGTGCCGTTGCTGTTTACGTAGGGGTTGGCTTCCCGGATTACGTTTGTGCCCTGAATCGGTTCTTCGATCACCATCCAGGTATTGTTGGCCCAATCATACAGGCCGATCTGCGGCATGTTCCATTGGTTGCCCATGTCGCGCCACAGGGCCAGTTTGAGGCTCTGAATCTCCAGCTCATTGATGCCAGAGGGCAGTTGGAATTCGAATTCGGCCTCGCCGCGGCCCATGTGTACCGAGGCAGTTCCAGTTGGGCCGCACGTTCCGCCATCGCGCGGGGTGATGGTCATGGTGCCGGGGATCAGCCCGGGCGGCATGGCGATAAAGCCAGAATCGGGCAACTTGAACTCGGCGTTGGTATAGACCAGCACCGTAGACTGCTGCGAGATTCCGCTGCCTTCGATCGAAACCTTTGGCGGGGCTTCGTTCAGCCAGCCAAAGACGGTCACGCCGCTCTGTCCAATGCCGCCGGGTACGAACCGGCTGGAGAGTGCTTTCATCCAGGGGGCGTTGTCGAGAATGCTGGAGAGGATGTTCGCCTTCAGTTCGTTGGCGCGCGGCACTGGCCCGGTAGTGAAGTTCTCCTGGAACAGGCGGTAGCTGACGGGCGAGTTGAAGCGGTCGCTCTGCAAGTTGGAGAGGCCAAGGCTGACTTCTGCCACCGCGCCAGGAGCCATATCGCCCAGGCGGGCAAAGCGGTTCTGGAACACGACAACGACATCCGTGAGCGGGTAAGCTGTTTCATTGCGGACGGTGCCTGTCAGGGTCTCGTTTTCCATGCTCAGTTCGGCAGACAGCGTGCCAAAATCTTCCCACAGGCCCTCAGACATGAAGCTCTGCATGGCCCACTGATTCACCGTTAGCCCCTCTACCCGGGTGGGTGCGCCCTGGGTGAAGATCATCTGCCCGCCGGAGGTGGTTCCGCCCGGATTGCCCCACGGGTTGCCCTCGTAGCCGCTCATTGGGCTGACCAATCCTTCGCCTTCCACCAGCACTTCGTACGACTGCTGGCGCGGCGAAAACAGGCCCATGTACGTGGTAAGGCCGGCGGTTCCCCCCGGCTGCAACTGCACGATGCCGATCTTATTCAGCACCAGATCGTTGCCGCGCAGTCCGTAGCCAATGCCAAAGGCCGCCGCGGAGAACAGCGCCGTGAGCACGGGGATCGTAACCCAGGCCAACTGCATGCGTTTGAGCAGCCGCAGGGCGAAATAGTTCACCGGGCCAACCATGAGAATATAAATAAACAACAGAATACTCAATCCGCGCACAGAGGGCAGATCAAGCGAGGGGATATTGGAGAGCGCGTAGAAAAGCGAGTTGGAGCGGTACTGGCGCATTGAGGTATCGAAGGGCATGTTCTCGGGGTATGCACCGCCTGGCCCGATGATCGTCTCCCAGAACCGGGTCGTACCGGCCCAGCCGTTGAACGGCGCGGCGGAAAGGTCGAGCGCCACAAAATGCACCGAACCCGTCCCTGTGCCGTGCTCGATCACCAGGGGCATATTCTCGTCACCGGCGCGGATCTGGCTGTTGTTGATTGTTCCAAGCGCGGCGATGAACGATCCGCTTCCGGCGACCGCTTCGGTGTTCGCATACTCCGCCAGCGGGGCGGCATCTTCCGCGTCAATCTCGACGGTAGAGCCAAACGCTACAGGCAGAAGCTCCTCGGATAGGCCCGCGAGAGTTCGCTGCGCGCCCGGTCCGCCGCCAATCACCAGATGGCCGCCTTGCTGCACCCAGCCTTGCAGGGCTTTGGCCTGACCGGGGGTAAGGCTGCTGGTGTCCATGTCGTTCAGCACCAGAAGATCGAAGGTGCGCAGCGCCTCGGGCCGGTCGGGCAGATCTGCCAGGGTCAGGTCGACCAGCACGCGCGACCGCTCCTGGCCCGGCAGCTTGATGCCGCTGAGTAGGGAAAGAGCGCCGCGGTCAGGCGTGAGCAGGCCGATTGTGTAGTTGATGTTCGGCTGCGGCCGGACGGTGGCCTTGGTGTTCGCGAGCACTTCGTCTCCGCTGACCACCTGGATAACGATCTCGCGAGAGAAGTTGTTCGGCAAAACGTAGATGACTACCTGCTTGCGCGAGCCCGCGGGCAGGGTTACCGGGGAAGCGTACACGATCGTTCCCATCGAGCTGCTTACGGAAACGCGTACCTCGACATCTTTGTTCTCCAGATCGGAGCCTTCTTTTTCGAGATAAACGCGCACGGGCAGCCACTCGCCATATTTGAAGTAGCCATTGTAAGAGGGAGTGGCAGTCATCTTTAGCCCGATGTTCTGCGCACTTGGGGCAGCAGACGCAGTCATGGCGGGCGCGGATAGCAGCCCTGCGACCCAGGCAAATGCCAGGGTGAGCAGGAGAATAGTCGAACGAGTTAATTTCAAGGATTCCTCCACGCAGTTACGGGCAGCCCATAGAATCGGAGCAGTCCGGGCCGGCCCGGTGGGATGTTAGCATTATGACGCTGCGGAGCAGGGAAAAGTTCCCATTGTTCTAGAGGATACTCTATTCTTGTAGTACGGTCAAACATGAAATGGCGCAGCCCCAGCAGCCAGTATATAATCGATTGTGTACTGCATGCGGCAGGTTTAAAGGAGGGTGGTTGGATGGACGAACTTTGCAGAGTATCCACGACCGAATTGGCGCGACGTATCCGCGAGCGCGAGATAACCTCCGAGGCGGTGGTGCGAGCCTATCTGTATCGGATCGAGCAGGTAAACCCGCTCCTGAACGCGCTTGTGACCGAACGAGCAGACGGCGCACTGGAAGATGCACGAGCGGCAGATGCAGCGCTGGCGCAGGGGCAGATCACCGGACCGCTGCATGGGGTGCCCGTCACCATCAAGGATTGGGTCGATGTGGCCGGGCTGCCCTGCACCGGCGGTTTCCTGCCGTACAAAAACCGCGTGCCCCAACAAGATGCCACCGTGGTGTCGCGAATACGAAAAGCAGGGGCAATTATCCTGGGCAAAACCAACGTGATGGTCGGCAATGACGTTTACGGAAGAGTCAATAACCCCTATCACCTCGGCTACAGCACCACCGGCAGCAGCAGCGGTGAGGCCGCGCTGATCGCCGCGGGCGGCTCCCCGCTCGGTTTGGGCTCCGACTCAGGCGGCAGCATCCGCCAGCCGGCCCACGCTTGCGGAGTCGCTGGGCTGAAGCCGACCTCGGGCCGGGTGCCGCTGACCGGGCATTTCCCCTTCATCAGCGCCATCAACGACCCGCGCACGGTGATTGGCCCGCTGGCTCGGTATGTTGAAGATCTTGCGCTCGCGCTGCCATTGATCGCAGGTGTGGATTGGAAAGACGCCAGCGTTATTCCCATGCCGCTGGAAGACTGGCGCGCCGTGGATGTGCGATCATTGCGCGTTGCGTTCTACACCCATCACGAAGGCGCGAACCCGACCCCTGAGACGGCGGACACATGCCGCCGGGCAGCGAACGTGCTCAGCGGCATTGGCCTGCGCGTGGAAGAATTACTGCCGCCCAGGATTGAGGAAGCTTCACAGATTACGCGGGAGTACTGGTCGCGGCCCGAGTCGGAAACTCCAGACGAGTGGACGACTACGGAGGAATTTAAGCTCAGCAGCCCCGAGGTGGAAGAGCACCTGTTCCGTTGGGATCGCTTCCGCCGGTCGCTGATTGCTTTCATGAGCCAGTACGACGTCATTCTCACCCCGGCAGCAGAAAAGCCCGCCATGCCGCACGATACGGATGGCGGTTGGATTCCCTATACGCTGCCCTACAGCCTGACGGGCTACCCATGCACTGTCGTCCGGGCGGGGACTTCGCCGGAAGGCATGCCCATCGGCGTGCAGATCGCCGCGCGCCCCTGGCGCGAAGACGTGGCGCTGTCCGTGGCTCAGGTGATCGAGCAGTCTTGTGGCGGCTGGCAGCCGCCGGTGTTATCAGGGACTAGTGAAGATTAATAGATGAATCGCGTAATCAAGGTTGTCGATCGAATCTGTCTCTTGCCGGTTGAAACCGGCGGCTACTACCCCAAACCCTCCCTTCGGAGGGTTCGTTCTGGGTAGACGATTCGGGTGTTTAATGCCTTTCTGCAAGATGAGAAGCATTAGAACCACCTCTTCGATAAAAAGGAACCCCACGAAGGTGGGGTTTTGGGTAGTAGCCGCCGGTTTCAACCGGCAGGCTGCGAGTGAGGCAAAGTTACGTGATTGATTCGTTAATCTTCACCATCCGCCCGGCAATCGGCGGTAATATTCCTCCGCACTATTCACCCGCCCCCTGCAGTCGCATGAGCACATCTGCCAGCACGTCCACCGCGCGGAGATACTCCTTGATGGAGATGTGCTCGTTGGGTGTATGATCCAGGCTGGAGTCGCCCGGCCCGTAGGCCAGAATGGGGCAGTGCCACGCCGGGCCAACGATGTTCATATCAGATGTGCCGGTTTTGACCAGGAAGCCCGGTTTGCCCCCCTCCGCGCGGATGGCGGCGAGAAAGGCGCGCACCAGCGGGGAGTTCTTTTCGCCCCGGTAACACTCGATGCCGTCCAGCAGGCGCAGATTCTGCCCGTCACCACAGCAAGTCTGTGATAACAGCGCCAACGTGCCAGCCGGGGTGAGACCGGGCGGCAGGCGCAAGTTGAACCCCAGCCGGGCGGTTTCGGAAAAGCCGTCTGATTCAGAATTCATCGACCGCAGTGAAGTGGTCACGGTGTCGAATGCGCCCCGCCTGCCTTCATTATATTGATCCATTTGCCGCTGGGCATCGTTCCAAAATCGGATGGCGGCGTCGCAGGCGCTTTCGGCCTGCCCGGCAGTGTGGGCCAGTGCTTGCCGCACGGTGAGTTCAAACCATGCGCTGCCTTTGTAGCCAAGCGTGACATTCTCCCATTTGCTCGGCTCGCCGATGACGCAGTAATTAGGGCTGTGGTCTTTCCACTTGTCGCGAATTAGCTTTGCGCCGCGGGAATCCGATTCTTCACCGGTTGCGCCGATGACGACCACGCGCCAGCCGGGGGCTGCCCCCGCCTTTGCAGCCGCGGCGGCAAAGCACGCCAGCGGGCCTTTCGCATCCACCGCGCCGCGCCCGTACAGCAGATCGCCCTCCCGCCGCACGGTGATCTCACCCGGCACGGTATCGATATGCCCCAACAACACAATTTCGCGCGGCCCGCTGCCGATTTCTCCGGTCACACTGCCGCATGCATCCACCGTAACGCGGAAGCCCATCTGCTCCATCTGCTCCGCGAGGTAGGTGACCGCGCCCTCTTCTAATCGCGATGGACTGTACGCGCGCAGCAGTCCTTCCAATAAAGCGACTGAGTCCATGCGGCTACCCCTTCACCGGCTGGGCCAGCACGTCTCGCACGGCTTCGACTACCTGGGCCAAATCGTCCTTTTCGATCACCAGCGGCGGCAGGAAGCGCAGCACCGTAAGCCCGGCAGGCAATGCCAGGATTCCAGGGCGTGTACCATCTCCCAAGGCCATGAGGGCTTGCAGATAGGGCGTGACCTTCTGTTTCAGCTCGATACCGACCATCAGCCCCAGCCCGCGCACGTCGCGGATCAGCGGCGATTGGATGGTTTTGAGCTGTTCGAGGAACCATGCGCCCAGGCTTGCGGCGCGTTCGGGCAGGCCTTCTTGCTCAAGCACGTCGATGGCAGCCAGCGCGGCTGCGCAAGCCAGCGGATTTCCGCCAAAGGTAGAGCCGTGCACGCCCGGCGGCAGCTTGCCCAGCCGCTCGCCGATCAGCACCGCGCCCATGGGCAGCCCGCCTGCGATGGATTTCGCCAGGCAGACCAGATCCGGCGCGAGACCGTAATGCTGGAAGGCAAACATGCGACCCGTGCGGCCAAAACCCGTTTGCACCTCGTCGAGGATCAGCAGCGCGCCCTGCGCATTGCAGATTTCTTGCACGCCGAGCAGATACTCCGCCTGCCCGGGGTTAACGCCGCCTTCGCCCTGCACCACTTCGAGGATCACCGCGGCGGTATCTGGCGTCACTTCACCGGCGAGCGCATCGAGGTTGTTGTACGGTACGTGGACGTAACCGGGTACAAGCGGTTCGAACGGCTCGCGGTACTTTTTCTCCCAGGTGGCAGAAAGCGCGCCCATGGTACGCCCGTGGAAGCCGCGCATGGTGGCGACTACCCCCGTCCGCCCGGTGACCAGCCGCGCAAACTTGATCGCCGCCTCGACCGCTTCGGTGCCCGAATTGGCGAGGAACACGCGCGGAAAGCCGCTGATTGCGCACAGCTTGCTTTCAAGCTGCGCGCGGCGGTCGTTGTAGAACATCTCCGGGCAGGAGATGAGGGTCTGCGCTTGCTCCGCGATGGCCTGCGCCACCCGCGCATTACCATGCCCCAGGTTGGCCGCGCCCTGCCCGCCCACGCAGTCAATATACGCGCGCCCATCAGCATCCCACAAACGCGTACCCTGCCCGCGCACGATGGCAATGGGGCGCTTGGTGTAGAGTCCCGAGGTGTGAGTATCTTCAATGTTGATGATATTTGCTGTTTTATCCATCTTTATTCCATTCAGTATGTTTATTTTTCTCGACGCAGTCGAGAAAAATAAACATATTATCCAATCACCGTACCCTTGCCGTCCAAAGCCCCTAACAGCGGATGCTCCACCCGCCCGTCGGCGAAGATGACCGAGCCTACGCCCTGATCCAGCGCGTCGATTGCGCCGAGCACCTTCTTCTTCATCCGCCCCTGCGCGATCTCCAGCGCGGAGCTGGCTTGAGCACGCTCGATGTGGGGGATCAGTGAGGCTTCGTCAGGATAATCCTTCAGCAAGCCGGGCACGTTGGTCAGCAGGATGAGCTGGCTGGCGTGCAGCGCTCCGGCAACTGCCGCGGCGGCCCGGTCGGCGTCTACGTTGAGCGCATCGCCGTTCTCTGAGATGGCCAGCGGCTGGATCACTGGTGTGATGCTCGCGCCCAACAGTAGATTCAACAGGGCCACGTTCACCTGTTCGATTTTGCCCGTGTAGTCATCGCGGATCACCAGGCGCTTGCCGTTCTCCACCACGCGGATGGCGTCGTTGCGCTTGGCGCACAGCAGCCCGCCGTCCGCGCCGGAGAGGCCCAAGGCACGAACACCTGCTTTTTGAAGCTGCTCTACCAGCAGCAGATTGATCTTTCCGGTCGCCATGGCGAAGATTTCGAGTGTGGCGCGGTCGGTGTAGCGGGTGGTGAACCCGGTGACGGTGGTGAGGAAGCGCGGCGGCTTGCCCAACTGCTCAGAGAGGGCATTGGTCTCGTTCGATCCGCCGTGGACGAACACCACGGGCTGGCCCTGCTGCACCAAAGCAGCCACGTCCGCGCACACGGCGGGCAGATTCACACCCTCCGCGCCGCCCATTTTGACAACAATCATCGCTCTTCTCCTTGGAGTCCTATCTGTATCTTTTGTTGGATCGTTTTGCGTGCCCAACCATGTTGCCCACGCAAAACGATCCAACAAAGAAAGCTCGAGCCGTTTTTTCTACACACAAGACTGGCTTAGCCAGTCTTGTGTGTAGAAAAAAGAAAACTAAATCGGATGCAGGCCGGCGAAGCCCAGCCCGGCGGCTTCGTCGAAGCCGCACATGAGATTCATCGCCTGCACGGCGGAACCAGACGCGCCTTTCATCAGGTTATCGATCGCCGCCATGCACACCACGCGCCCCGATTCGGGATCGAGCTCGAAGCCCACGTCCGCGTAGTTCGTTCCCGCCAGGATTTTTGGCTCGGGCACGCGGTAGATGCCGCGCTTATCCTTTACCACGCGCACAAACGGCTCGGACTCGGCCCAGGCGCGGTATGCCCGCCATAGATCCTTCTCAGCCACGCCCGGTTTGACGAAGGCATGTGCCGCGGCAAGCGCGCCGCGTACCAGATCGACCGAAGTCATGGTCAGGTGGACGTTTTGCAAGCCCAATTCTTGCACCACCTCGGCGGTGTGGCGGTGACCGTAGGCCGAAAACGTGCGCACGACCGAGGACCGCTCGGGATGGTGCGATCCAGGGTTGGGCGACTGCCCCGCCTCGGATGATCCAACCTTGATATCGACAATGATCGGCTTTTCCACGTCCAGCAGACCCGCCTTGAGCGCGGGGATCAGCGCAAGGTTGGCGGCGGTGGCATTGCAGCCCACCCCGCTGATGTAGCTGGCATCGCACATCTCGGCGCGGTGCAGCTCGGGCAGGCCGTAAACAAAACGGTCCAGCCATGCTGGGGCCAGGTGGTCCTCACCGTAGAACTTGCGGTACATCGCCGCGTTGCGCAGGCGGAAATCGGCTGCCAGATCGACGATTTTTGGCGCAACGGCGGCGTACTTCTCAATATTCTTCTGTGAATCGCCATGCGGAAGGGCCAGGAACAGCACGTCACACGGCTCCAGCACGTCACGCGAGGTGAACTTGAGATTGGTTCGCTTGCGCAAATTGGGGTGCTGTTGGTAGACGAACTCGCCCAGGTGGCTCTCTGAGGTTGCCTGCGCTACGGTGATGTTGGGGTGTTCGAGCAGCAAGCGTAAAAGCTCACCGCCAGCGTACCCCGATGCGCCCACGATGGAAGCTTTCATTTGGCTTCTACCTCCACCGTCTCGTGCATTTGCGCGGGCAGCGCGTAGCTGAGGAAGTTCTGCGGCAGCCCCGGCGTTACGATGATCGGAAGTTGCGGCTGGATCTTACCGTTCGCCACGGCGATGGCATAATCGACCATAATGCCCGGCACATCTACGCCCGTCATCGGCGCGAGGGTGTGATATTCCATCGTATGGTTGATCTCATTGACCAGATAGCCGCGGTTGGGGTCTTCTAGCACGTCGATCGCCAGCACGCCGCCGCCAACCGCGCGCGCCGCCGACACGCACAGGTCGTTCAGTTCCGGCGTGACGGTGCAGACTTCACCCTGCCCGCCGCGCGCCGTATTGGTGATCCAGTGCGAGGCGGAGCGGTAGATGGCGCATACCGTCTGGTCGCCCACCACCATCGCACGGATATCGCGTCCCGGCTTCTGGATATATTCCTGAATATAGTAGACCGAATGCTGGTACGATCCGAGCGTTTCCTTGTGCTCCAGCACCGCCTCGGCGGCGTCGCGGTCATTGATCTTTGCCAGCAGGCGGCCCCAGGAGCCCACGATGGGCTTCATCACCACCGGGTAGCCCAGCTCCTCGATCGCCGCCAATGCGGACTCTGCGGTGAAGGCCACTTTGACGCGCGGCTGTGGCACGCCCGCCCGGGCCAGCGCCGCCGTGGTCGCCAGCTTGTCGCCGCAGGTGGCGGCAACGTGCGACATATTCACGGTTGGAACGCCCAGGGCGTTGAGGATCTGTGTGGCGTACAGCCCGCGCACGTACGACAGGCTGCGCTCGATCACGACACTAAATTCCATCCACGGGGCGGGGTTGTTGAGGTCGAATTCAATTTCCCGGTCGTCGATGCGCTCAAATGGCACGCAGCGCTTCTCTAAAGCCTCCAGCAGCCATTTCTCTTCTACTCTTACACGCGAAAGCAGTACGCCGATTTTCATGGTTACTCTCCCCAGTCTTCCTGTTCCATTGGGGCCACTTCCAGCTTGGGCGGGTCGAGGCTGATCACTTCCAGGTCTACCCCGCAATCCGCGCAGACGATGATCTCACCCTGGACGACACCATCCAGCGAGATTTCTGCATCACATTCGGAACAATGGGCGGTAAGAGACATAATTTTCCTCCTGACAATAAATTGGTTGATCCATCCCTATGTAGAACAAAAAAGACCCTCCGGGAGGAGGGTCTTATGATCTCGCAGGTTTGGTTACAGTACTGTTACCGACCTAAACGGGCATAAGCCACATCCCGGTGTGGGGTGAGGCAAATAGGTCGGCGCTTAGGGGAAAGGAATACAGTAGATTGCATTGGGTTTATTATAGGGCGGAAATTTCGAATGTCAATAAGCAGTTTTTGGTTTTTTGGGAATTGCTGAAAATACAGGTGGGCGATGAAATCCTGAACGCCTGCTTTCACGGCATCTCATTTATTCCCTATCGGCAAGCGCCTTGCAGATCGCGTTTGCCAGCGCATCGGCTGGCTGCTCGCCATCCAGAATCAAGTCACTCGCCGGTCTAACAAGCTCTCGTTGAAGCTGGTACGATTTGCGCATCCATAGCAGGTAGTGATCCGCCAACTGTTTGAGCGATGCAAGCACATCCTGAAGCTGCTCTCGGGACAGTTTCTCAAGTTCGATGTTAGAAATTGTCCTTGACAGCCGGCGCGCCAGACCAACCTCAAGCGGTGTATCAATAAAAACCAGATAGTCGATATATTGGCCGGTCTCATGTTGGGCGCGCCCCAGCGGCCCCTCAAAAACAATATATCGGGCCGGGTAAACAGTCTCACCGGTGACGGGTGAAACAACCGGCTCACCATTGCGCAGGGCACGCAGATGTTGGGCCAGCAGGGGTGACTTGATTACGTTGAAGTCAGTGCCTTGTTCCAGCAGAACGGCCGGGTTTTTGGGGTATGTCTCGGGTGTCTCGTAATCGTCGAAATGGATTGCGACCGCATCGTCGAGCAAATCGACAAGCTTGCGGACAACGGTCGTTTTTCCACCGCCAGAAACAGAGCTTACTGCGATTACCTGATGCGCTTTACTCATGATTTCTTCTCCTGAGAATTCGAATATTCCCCCCATATTTTACTCGCTTGCTCAGGAGATAAATAGAAGCTGTCACCGTGCGCAGGTTACCGCGCACGGTGACAGTGAATACTTTTACTCCTCCAGCGTCGTCAGATCGCCTTCCGGCAGTCCCTGCGCCCTGGCCTTGAGCACCCGGCGCATGATCTTGCCGCTGCGGGTCTTCGGCAGCTGTGGCACGATGGTGATCTTTTCCGGTTTAGCGATTGGCCCCATCTCGTGGCCCACGTGCTGCTTGAGCTCATCCACCAGCGTATCGGTTGGCTCGTGCCCGGCCTTAAGGATGACATAGGCATGGATGGCGCTGCCCTTGATCTCGTGCGGCAGGCCGATAGCAGCCGCCTCGGCAACCGCCGGGTGGCTCACCAGCGCGGATTCGATTTCCGCGGTGCCCAGGCGGTAGCCGGAGACCTTGATCACGTCGTCCACGCGCCCAATGATCCAGAAGTAGCCGTCTTTGTCGCGGCGGGCACTGTCACCGGTGAAGTAGACGCCAGGGTATTTGCTCCAGTATTGGCTTACGTAGCGATCGGGGTCTTTGTAGATCGTGCGCAGCATGGCGGGCCAGGGCTTCTTGAGCACCATGTAGCCCTCTTCGCCGTCCGCCACCGAGTTGCCCTGTTCATCCAGAATATCCACCTCAACACCGGGGAAGGGTTTGGTGGCGCTGCCGGGTTTTAGTTCGGTGCACGGCAGCGGGGCAACCATGAACATGCCCGTCTCCGTTTGCCACCACGTATCCATGATCGGGCAGCGGCGCTTGCCGATCACATCGTAGTACCACCGCCATGCCTCGGGGTTGATTGGCTCGCCGACCGAGCCAAGAATGCGCAGCGAGGAGAGATCGTGGCGGTTGGGCCACGCATCGCCAAAGCGCATCAGCCCGCGGATGGCGGTGGGGGCGGTGTAGAACACGTTGATGCCGTACTTTTCCACCATGCTCCACCAGCGGTTCGGGTAAGGGTAGGTGGGCGCGCCTTCATACATGAAACTGGTGGCTCCCAGCAGCAGCGGGCCGTAGACGATGTAGCTGTGCCCGGTGATCCATCCGGGGTCGGCGGTGCACCAGTAGCGATCCTCTTCCTTCAGATCGAAGACGTACTTGAGCGTGGCCGCAACGCCGACCATATAGCCGCCATGCGTGTGCAGGATAGCCTTGGGCTTGCCGGTGGTGCCGGAGGTGTAGAGCATGAACAGCGGATCTTCCGCGTCCATCACTTCGGTCTCGCAGCGGCTCTGCCCGGCAGTGGTTCGAGCGACCGGCAGGCCCATCAGGTCGTGCCACCAGTAATCGCGGCCCGATTCCATATTTACTTCGTGCCCGGTGCGCTTATAGACGATCACGTGCTCCACGTAGGCCGTGCGGCGAAGCGCCTCGTCGACAATCTGCTTCAACTCCACGATCTTGCCGTTCATGTAGCTGCCGTCGCAGGTAATTACCACGTTCGACTGGCTGTCCTCGATGCGCCCATGCAGCGCCTCGACCGAGAAGCCGCCGTAGACCACCGAATGCACCGCGCCGATCTTGGCGCAGGCCAGCATGGCGATGGGCAGCTCGGGTACGCGGCCCATGTAGATGGTTACCCGGTCGCCCTTGCGCACGCCCATGCTGCGCAGTACGTTGGCGAACATGCACACCTCACGGTTGAGCGAGTGGTACGAGAAGGTGCGCAGCTCGCCCTTTTCGCTCTCCCAGATCAGCGCAAGCTTATTGCGCCGCCAGTTCTGCACGTGCCGGTCGAGGCAGTTATAGACGATATTTGTCTCGCCGCCCACAAACCACTTGTAGAAGGGCGCGTTCGAGTCGTCCAGCACCTTATCCCACGGCTTGAACCACTCAAACTCGCGTGCTTCCTGTGCCCAAAAGGCCTCTAAATCTTGCCCGGCATCTTTTGCCAGCGCCTCGTAGTCTTTCACAGACGCTGTCTCGAGAAATTCCGGCGATGGGCGATACAAATCCTGCTGCTCCCTGGTCGATTCGGTCGTCATAGTTTGATCCTTTCGCTCGAGTGTTGTTCGGATGGCGAAACGTACCAGATGTCCCCCTGCAACCAGTAATACACGGATAAATGTTAGTCAAATTATACATAATTTGACTAACCATAGGAAATATTTCTATGTATGGATGGGCAAGGTGACCCGGTCACCTTGCCCATCCATACATAAGGCCATTTCGAGATAAGGGTGTTTTTTTGTTTTGGAAAGCTTTGCTTTCCAAAACGAAAAAACACCTAATTCCGATTACGCATAGCCGTGCCCAGCTTGCGGATGCCTTCCTCGATCCGATCGGGGGGTTCGGTGGCGAAGTTCAGTCGCAGGTAGGGCGCGCCATCTGCTGGATTAGGGAAGAACCATGCGCCGGGGGTGAACTCGACGCCCGCGTCAAGTGCATAAGGCACCAGTTCCAGCGAGGAAAGGCCTTCTGGCAGGCGCAGCCACAGGTATAAACCGCCTTGCGGAACGTCGCAGTGTACCCCTGCTGGCAGGTGGTGACGGATGGCGGCCAGCATAACTTCGCGGCGCTCTCGGTTTACACGGATCGAGCGCCGCAGATGTGCCTGGTAGCGCCCGACCGTCACGTACTCATCCAGCGTGCGCTGGATGAGCGTCGAGGTGGTGAGATCGTGCACCCATTTGCCGTGCAGCAGGCGCTGGAAGATTGGCCCATCGGCGACCAGAAAGCCCAACCGCAGCCCGGGCATCAGCATTTTGGAGAATGTGCCCGCGTAGATCACGTGCCCGCCGGGGTCCAGCGCTTTAACGGCCGGCTGGGCGCGACCCTCGTAGCGCAGGTCACCCGCGTAATCGTCCTCCAGAATAGGGACGTTGTAGCACGCCGCGAGATCGACCAGCGTCTTCCGCCGGGCACGGGTAAGCGAAGCGCCGGTGGGGTTCTGAAAGTTTGGGATGGTGTAGATCAGCCTGGGGTGATATTTTTGCAGCAGCGGCTCCAGCCGGTCTACCTGCATGCCGCTCGAATCGACCGGGATGCCGATGATCTTCAGCCCCAGCGAGCGAAACAGCTCTAACCCGAGGTTGTAGGTGGGGCTTTCTACCACGATCGGATCGCCCGGTTTGAGCAGCGCCTGGCACACCAGCGCCAGCGCCTGCTGCGAGCCTGAGGTCACCAGCACCGCGTCGGGGTGAGTCTGAATGCCCTGGCTGGCGAGCACGTGCGCGATGGTAACGCGCAGTGGGTGGTGCCCGCTGCCAAACTCGCCGTACGCCAGCGCCTCCACGCCATCGCGGCGGATCACCGCCTGGATCGCCTTGAGGAAATCTTTGGCCGGGAAGTGGCGCGGATCACCGACGCCTGCGAACCGAATGAGTTGATCGCCCAGGTTATCGTAATCCGGGTAGGGCCGGTAAATCTCGGACGAGAAGACCCGCTCATCCACCGCTTCCTGCTGCCACAGCGGCCAGGCTGCCTCTGGCGCGGTATCGGAGACGCGGCCCGGCCCCGGCAGCGGCGCGACAAACGTTCCACTGCCAGGATAGCTGGCGAGCAGTCCGTCACTTTCCAGCTCAGCATACGCATTCTTGATGGTAATGCGGCTGACTCCCAATTCCTGCGCCAGCTCGCGCGTAGATGGCAGGCGCGTGCCTTCGGCCAGCGTGCCCGAAAGGATATTTTCGCGCAGGTAGCGCTCAATCTGCTGATAGAGCGGGATATCGCTGTTGGAATCCAGTGGAATGCGCATGGGAGACCTCCGTGGGTGAGGCGTTATTCCTCACCACCGTTCATCCTATTATAGCCACATAAGTCGAAATTCTTATATCCATATTCAAAAATTGGCCTAGTGGATCTATCTTTTTCATGGTTTATTGGTACTACGCATAGAGCCGGTGCGCCCTATAATGATGTTCAAGCTCAAGGAACAAAGGAGGTTGGTATGTATTCACCACTCTTTACACGGTTAGGACGAGATTATCAACTGGAGCTGGAGCGTGAAGCAGAGCGCCGGGCAGAGCGCAGCCAGGCTCGCCTGTTCGATGATCCCGCCGAGGGCAGCGGCGAGCGCATGCAGCGGCTGGTAGAAGCTGCGGAAGCGATCTTTGCAATCAACAATCATGAGGGCTGTGAACAGTATCTTTGCTGTGAAGGAGGCGATTAATGGAGCAAGTACCGCTGGGAAAAACCGGTGAACAGGTGAGCCAGCTTTGCCTGGGCGCGATGATTATGGGTACCACCACCGACCAGGCCACTTCATACCAGATGCTGGATGCGTTCCTGGAGGCGGGCGGAAACTTCATTGATACGGCCAACTGCTACGCCTGGTGGATCGGGCAATACCCGGGCGGCGAATCGGAAACCCTGCTTGGGCAGTGGATGAAGGCGCGCAAGAACCGCGACGGAGTCTTTCTGGCAACCAAGGGCGGGGCAGCGCTGCCCAACCTTCGCGCGGTGAAAGATGAACAGGGCAATATTGCCTGGGAGAAGGTGCGTGAGAACTACGAATACCTCTCTCCCGCGGCCCTACGCAAGGCGATCGAAGGCAGCCTGCGCCGCTTGCAAGTCGATACGATCGACCTGTATTACGTGCACATCGATGATCGGGTAACGCCGGTAGAAGCAACGCTGGAGGAACTGAACTGCTTTGTGCAGGAAGGGAAAGTGCGCTACATTGGCTGCAGTAATTTTGAGACCTGGCGGTTAGAACGCTCATTGAACGTCAGCCGTGCGCGCGGGTGGGCGCAATACGTGGCGCTGCAGAATGAATATTCGTACTTCCGCCCCAGGCCGGGTACCGACTTTGGCATCGGCGCGCACACCGGCGACGAGCAGCTCGACTACCTGCGCGCCAATGAGGATGTGACTCTGCTCGGCTATTCGCCACTGCTCAAGGGTATCTACGATGATCCGCAAAAGCGCGAGCGGTACTACAACTGGCACATCTACAATACTGAGGATAACCGCTCCCGCCTGGAGACCCTGAGCAAGATGGCTGCGGAGCTGGGTGTCAGCAACAATCAGCTCGTGCTGGCGTGGCTACTGCACCACAATCCGCGCATCATCCCAATTATGACTGCCAGTGGGATGGAGCAGTTCCATCACAACATGGCGGCGTTGAACATCCGGCTCAGCGACGAGCAGATGGCGGAGTTATCCGCGGCATAAAGTTTTGTGAAAATACAGATGCCCGAACCTGTCAGGTTCGGGCATCTGTATTTTCACGGGAAACGATAACAAACCTGTATGACAGCCCGTTCGCTTTCTGCTGTAGAATGATGGTGTACGCCCAATCCATCTTTCTCGTAACAGAACAGGAGAGAATAGCGATATGGCAACCCCTTTGACAAGCAGGCCAAACGGTGAGCGCTACCTCAGCGCGAAGTTCCCGCAGGCATTTTTAGATCAGGCCGTAGCCGGGTATGGCACATGGCATCCATTCCCCAAGCGGAGCGAGCACGAAGCCTGGCAGGCACTGCCCGAGAGCGTGCGACAGGCGCACCTGCAGCTTGGTGAAGATGCCCTGGCAGCACAATGGCCGCACCTGCCCGCTGACCTGTACTTGCAGTACGCGCGGATGGGTAACCGCCGCAACTACGAAAAGCCTTACTTCGAACGCCGCAACATCCTGGGGTGGATGTCGATCGCGGAGTGCATCGAAGGTAAGGGGCGCTTCCTGGACGCGATTGTCAACGCACTGTGGAGCATCTGCGAAGAGTCGAGCTGGTGCATCCCGGCGCACGTTGCCCACCAGCAGGCGGGCGTAGGCCTGCCTGATACCTCCGAGCCGATCGTCGACCTGTTCGCCGGGGAAACTTCCGCGCTGCTGGCGTGGGTGCTGTACCTGCTGGATGGCTCGCTCGACACGGTCTCGCCGCTGGTGAGGCCCCGGGTGGTGCGCGAGCTCAAAAACCGCATCCTCACCCCGCTGCTGGAGCGCGATGACTTCTGGTGGATGGGGTTTTCCCCCCGGCGGGTGAACAACTGGAACCCATGGGTCAACTCCAACTGGCTGGCGACCGTACTGCTGGTGGAAGATGATCCGAAACGCCGCTCAGACGCGCTGTTCAAGATCATGGAGAGCCTGGACCGCTTTATCACCCCGTATCCGCGCGATGGCGGCTGTGATGAAGGCCCAAGCTACTGGGGCCGGGCGGGCGCTTCGCTGTTCGATAACCTGTTGTGGTTGAACAGTGCCAGCAATGGCAAGATCAATGTCTTCGATGATGAACTGGTGCGTGACATCGGGCGGTTCGTCTACCGGGCGCACATCGACGATGAATATTTTGTCAACTTTGCCGACGCTTCCGCGCGCATCGTTCCCGACCCGGCGGTTGTTTTCCTGTATGGCAAGTACATTGAAGACCCGAAGATGGCCTCATTTGGCGCGTGGCTGGCCAAGGGCAAAGATGTGATGATGGAGGGATACAAGACTCGCGGTAACCCGACTTCGAGCCTGGGGCGTGTGCTGCCCGGCCTGTTCGCGGCGGGGGAGATGAATGCCACCGCGCCGGTACCCCCGCTGGTGCGCGATGTGTGGCTGCCGGAGATTCAGGTAATCGCCGCGCGCGACGAGGAAGGATCAAGCCGCGGATTCTATCTGGCGGCGAAGGGCGGGCACAACGAAGAGAGCCACAATCACAACGATATCGGGCACTGGCTAGTCTACATCGACGGGGCGCCGGTGATCATCGACGCCGGGGTGGAAACATACACCCGCAAAACCTTCTCCGACCGCCGCTATGAAATCTGGACCATGCAGTCGTCTTACCATTCGCTGCCGACCATCGACGGTGTGCAGCAGGCGCCGGGCAAAGATTTCGCCGCCCGCGACGTCACCTACAGCGCGGATGACATGACTGCCACGTTCAAGCTCGATATTGCCGGGGCATACCCGCCCGAGGCGAAGCTGAACAGCTACAAGCGCGCCATCACCCTGCGCCGCGGCGAGAGCGTTGAAGCAGTAGATGTGTGGGAACTGAACGCCCCCGCCAAAGAGATTACCTTCAGCCTGATTACCCCTTGCGCGGTAACCCGGGCCGAGCCGGGCCTACTGGTGCTGGAGGAGAAGGATCTGGTGGACGGTCGCAGATCGGGCAAGGGCCGCGTCAACTATGATCCGCGGCTAACAGTGAGCACCGAGCAGATTGCGATCACCGATGAGCGCATGTCGCCCATTTGGGGGCCAGAGATCACGCGCATTGTCTTCACGCTGAATAATCCTGAACAGCAGGGATCGATCAGCTTCCGCGTGACTAGATAAGGGGAAGAACGCCTCACCCTCTCAGTCCCCCTCTCCATCTCGCAAGTACGGCGAGATGGAGAGGGGGATGCCTTTTTTAGCCTCTATGGTTCAAAACCACCCTTGGGGGACAAGACACCCCTCTCCAATTTCCCGTACTTGGAAAATGGAGAGGGGCGGGGGGTGAGGCGGTCGCGCGCAAGCGCGCTTACACGCGTTGAGGCCGTCCAGCACACTCTGGACGGCCTCAACGTTTTCGTACCTACCGCTAAACACCCTTTGGCAAGGAGAGGAAATGGCTGTTTTTTGCTTCTGGGTGATCTGGTCACCCAGAAGCAAAATGTAGCGATTTAGATATCGTAGTACATGGTGAATTCGTGCGGGTGCGGACGCATGCGGATGGGGTCCACCTCGTACACGCGTTTGTAATCGATATACGATTCGAGCAGGTCGGTGGTGAACACGTCGCCCTTGAGCAGGAATTCGTAGTCATTTTCGAGCGCGGTGAGCACCTCGGGCAGCGAGCCGGGTACCTGCTTGATCATGCGGGCCTCGTCGGCGGGCAGATCGTACAGATCCTTGTCTGCCGGGCCGCCGGGATCGATGCGGTTCTGAACGCCGTCCAGGCCAGCCATCAACAGTGCCGCAAAGCACAGATAAGGGTTACAGGCCGGGTCTGGCGCGCGGAATTCGACGCGCTTGGACTTGGGGCTCTTCGAATACACCGGAATGCGGCAGATCGCCGATCGGTTGCGCTGCGAGTACGCCAGGTTCACGGGTGCCTCAAAGCCGGGTACCAGGCGGCGGAACGAGTTGGTGGTGGGGGCAGCCAGGGCCAGCAGGGCGGGGGCATGTTTGAGCAACCCGCCGATGTAGAACTTAGCCGTATCCGAAAGCCCCGCATAGCCTGACTCATCGTAGAAGCAGTTGGTGTCGCCGGACCAAATTGACGTGTGCACGTGCATGCCGGAGCCATTGTCGCCAAATAGCGGCTTGGGCATAAAGGTGACAGTAAGGTTGTTGGCACGGGCCACGTTCTTGACGATGTACTTGTACATCATCACCTTGTCAGCCATGCGGACCAGGGTATCGAACTTCATATCGATCTCGGCCTGACCAGCAGTGGCAACCTCGTGGTGGTGCAGCTCAATCTCTACCCCGGCTTCTTCCAGGGCCATCACCATCTTGGAGCGCACGTCTTGCATGGTGTCAGCGGGCGGCACGGGGAAATAGCCGCGTTTGGGGGCGATCTGCGCGCCCAGATTGGGCTTCAGATCCTCACCAGACTTCCACCAGCCTTCCTGGCTGTCGATGTGGTAGAACCCGGAGTTTGTCCCGCCGCCATAGCGGACGTCATTAAAGATGAAGAACTCAGCTTCGGGTCCCCAGAAGCTCGTCTCGCCGATGCCGCTCTGCTTCAGGTAGGCTTCCGCTTTCTGCGCGATGTAGCGCGGATCGCGGGTGTAGGGCTGGCGTGTGATCGGATCATACACGTCGCAGATCAACACCAGCGTGGGCACCTCGAGGATCTTATCAATAAAGGCCGTGCTGGCATCTGGGATCAGCAGCATATCTGATTCGTGGATCTCGCGGAAGCCGCGGATGGATGATCCGTCGAACCCCATGCCATCCTCAAACAGATCTTCATCCAGGCGGTGGGCCGGCACGCTGTAGTGCTGCCACTGACCCGGCATGTCGGTAAAACGAAAGTCAACCATCTTGACTGCTTCAGCCATCTTTACGACGTCTTTGGGTGTTAGTGCCATCATTCCCTCGCTTTATTGTTGGCAAATACGTACAAACAAACTGCCATAAGCATGCTGTCCATTCTAAACCGAACGAGAATCGGCGTATATCACCCATTTGGGTCATTTAACCAAGGTTGACACGCCCTGTTATCCTTCCTATAATCAGCCCATGTAGCGGGTTTTTTAAGAATCGGACGTACTGCGTTTTGCGTACTTGTGATGCACCCCATGGCGTGCATCACAAATACGCAAAACGCAATTGGATGCAGACGGGAATTCCAGCGGGTGAGGGAAAACGATTGACACAGCAGCAGGGGAGCCTGACGTATGGAGGAGGGGCCGAGCGCGCGCTCTTTGAACGGGTCGCGCTGGTGGGATTCTCCGATGCCAGCGGCGCGGTGAGAAGCATGGTCCGCATGCAGTCGGCGCCCGCGGCAGGTGATGAGGCCGGCGAGTTTTTTTTGACCTTTGCGCCGCACCTGCTCAATGCTCTCGCCTCTGCCGGAAGCCCTGACCGCGTGCTGGCGACCTTTGAGCGATTCCTGCACAGCGCAGCCGATCCGCAGCCCGTCTACCAATTTCTGGCGGCGCACCCTCGCCTGGTGGAGATGCTGGTGCGGTTGTTTTCGGGCAGCCAGTTTTTGGCGGAAATCCTGCTGCGCAACCCGGAGTACTTTGAAGATCTGATCGATCTGCGGCGGCTGGCGCAGCGCAAGAACCGAGAGACGCTGCTGCGGGAATTGGAACTCGCTGCTGCCCCATATATCGAGCTCGCCGACCGGCTGGACGCCTTCCGGCGCATGCAGCGGCGTGAATTGCTGCGCATAGGCACGTGTGATCTGTTGGACTTGTACGATCTGCCTGCTGCCACGATGCAGCTCTCGAACCTGGCGGATGCGCTGGTTCAGGCTTGCCTGGATGCCGTTTCTGCCCACTTGATGATCGACCCAGACGGCTTCTGCGTGATCGGCATGGGCAAGCTGGGCGGGCAGGAGTTGAACTACAGTTCGGATATCGACTTCCTCTTCCTGGCCGATTCCCCTGCGGCTTCCATAACCCGCCTGGGCGAGCGCCTGGTGGACGCCCTTTCCCGCGTTACGACCGAAGGCTTTCTCTACCGCGTCGATATGCGACTGCGCCCGTGGGGCAAGGTTGGCCCGCTGGTTTCTTCCCCGGACGGTTTTACCGGCTACCTGGCGAAGCATGCCTTGCAGTGGGAGAAGCAGGCATTGCTCAAGGGGCGCGTGATCGCCGGGAACCGGCAGGTGGGGCAGAAATTCTTGCGCCGCGCGCAGCCTTTTTTGTTCAACGGTGCGGCAGAAACGATCCGCGCGGACGTGTTTGCCATGAAAAAGCGCACCGAGGCCTTTTTGCAGGAGCGTGGCCGCGCCTGGGGTGACGTGAAGCTAGGTGAAGGCTCCATCCGCGATGTGGAGTTCGTGGTGCAGTTTTTGCAGATGGCCCTCGGCGCTGAGCACCCCACCATAATCAGCAGCAACACGCTTGGCGCGCTGGATCGAATGCGCGAGGCGGGCTTGCTCAGTGCGCAGGAAGCGCGGGTGCTCTCCAGCGGCTACATTTTCCTGCGCACCATCGAGCATCACTTGCAGATGCTCGATTATCGGCAGACTCACACACTGCCGGATGACACAGAAGCCATCCTCAGCCTGGCGCGGCGGTTGGGGTATGAGGGCCACCGGGCGGATGAGAAATTTTTGGCGCGATACAGCCAGCATGCCGCCGCTATCCGAGAAGTGTACCTGCGATACGTTGGGAGGATCGAGATGGAACAATCGAACCGGGTTCCCACCAGCGATGGGCCCTCTGGACGCGCGGCCTCGTCCCAGGAGGTCGATCGCCACCGCGCCCGCATGAGTCCTTCCTATACCGGGCGCTTCAGCGAGGAGGAGATCGCTCGCCACGCCGCGCTGGCAGGGCAGCTAAACACTGATCAACTGGTAGTCGTCGATCCGCACGCAGTGGGCGACGGTTCGTGGGAAGTGGCGATCATCGCCTACGACTTTCCCGGCGAGCTTTCGCTGATCTGCGGCCTGATGTATGTGTACGGCCTCGATATCATCAAGGGCGACGTGTTCACCTACGACCCACCGGCGGAAGCGGCTGCACAGTCATCCCCGCGGATGACCCTGCGCGAGCGGGCGCGTACTGCGCGGCAGAACCCCACCGGGCAAACCGATACGCAGCGCAAAATCGTGGACGTGTTCACCGTGCGCCCGGTGAAAGGCGGAACGCCCACGCCGGCCTTCTGGATGCAGTACGCCGACGAGCTGAACGGTTTGCTGCGCATGTTGCGAATGGGGCAGGGCCGAGAAGCGCGTGGAGCGGTCGTGCGGCGCGTGGGCGCCAGCCTGATCGAAGCCGGGCAGTCGGCGCAATTAGATACGGCCAGCGCCTTCGCCCCGCTGGAAATCGAGATCGACAACGATGCCAGCGACGAGTACACCGTGCTGCGCATCGATACGCCCGACATTGTGGGCTTTTTGTACGAGTTCACCAATGCTCTGGCGATCAATCAGATCTATATTGCCAGCATGGAGATCAACACCATCGGCAGCCGGGTGCGCGATGCGCTGTACGTGACGGACGAAAACGGGCAGAAGATCACCCAGCCCGACCGTTTGCGCGAGCTGCGCGCCGCCACGGTACTGATCAAGCACTTTACCCACCTGCTGCCGTACTCGCCCAACCCCGAGTCGGCGCTGCTGCACTTTCGTGAGTTCATCGGGCAGCTTTTCAACCGCCCCAACTGGCCCGATGAGCTTTCTTCGTTGGAGCGCCCGGAAGTGCTGCGTGCCATAGCGCGGCTGCTGGGTGTCAGTGACTTCTTATGGGATGACTTTCTGCGCATGCAGTACGTCAACCTGTACCCGGTGGTCACCGATGTGGATGCGCTTGCTACTGCCAAGACCCGCGACCAGCTTGAGCAGGAAATCGGCGAGATCCTGTTGCAGGCGCACGCCAAACCCCAACCGCCCTCTGACGATGCGCCCTGGCGCGAGGCGCTGAACGCATTTAAAGATCGCGAGATGTTCCGCATCGACATGCGCCATATCCTGGGGCATACGCGCGAGTTTTGGGATTTCGCCGCCGAGCTTTCGGATCTTGCCGAAGTGGTGGTGAATGTGGCCTACCACCTGTGCCACGAGGATCTGCGCTCGGTGTACGGCACGCCTATGCTCGAGAACGGTGAAGTCAGCGAGATGAGCGTTTGCGCTTTGGGCAAATGCGGCGGGCGCGAATTGGGGTTTGCGTCAGACATTGAGCTGATGTTCATCTACTCGGGTAACGGGCGCACCAACGGTCCGCAAGTAATCAGCACCGCGGAGTTCTACGAGAAGCTGGTCACCGACTTTGTGCGCGCTATCCGCGCCAAGCGCGAAGGCATCTTCGAGATCGATTTGCAGCTCCGCCCGTATGGCAAAGCGGGAAGCCTGGCGGTATCGCTGGAGTCGTTCCGGCGCTATTTTGCGCCCGATGGGGCGGCGTGGGCCTATGAACGGCAGGCGCTGGTAAAACTGCGCCCGGTGGCGGGTAATCCCGGCCTTAGCGAGCGCATTTGCGAACTGCGCGACTCGTTTGTCTACACCGGCGAGCCATTTGACGTGACGGCGATGCGCGCCATGCGCGAGCGGCAGGTGCGTCACATGGTCAGCGGCGGCAAGTTCAACCTCAAATACAGCCCCGGCGGGCTGGTGGACATTGAGTATTTAGTACAGGGGTTACAAATCATGCAGGGCAAGGTCCACCCCGAGCTGCGCCAGACCAACACGCGCGAAGCGCTGGCTGCCCTTGCGGAAACGGGCATCCTTTCGCCAGATGATGCGACTCGGCTGCGCAAGGCGCACACCTTTCTGCGCTGGCTGATTGACTCGATGCGCGTGGTGCGCGGCAACGCCCGCGACGTGACCATGCCGGTGGAAGGCAGCGAGGAATACGCCTTCCTCGCCCGCCGCATGCAGTACGGCGGCGCCGTCGAACGCCTGCGTGACGAGCTAAACCGCTACACCGCCAATGTGCAGGAGATCAACGCGCAGCTCCTCAAATAGTATTATTCATTGTCACCGACGCAGTCGACAACAATGGATAACAAAAAAGGATTTATGGAAACCTCACCACGCCTGTTCGAAGCGCTCGCCCACCTCAATCAGATTGGTTCCGCCATCAACCGGCTGGATACCGGCGACCTCGCCAGCGCATACACGGTGCTGAAGATGATCGTCGACTCAGCGACCGGCGTGGTGCCGGGCTCGTCCGCGGTGATCTACACGTATGATGCCGTGAAGGACGGGTTTGATTCTGAGTCGCGCGTTTCCGCAGAGCAGGAGCCGGGCATGGGGCTGGATGATGCGCCACGCGAGGACGGTTTGGGCGCGCGCGCCCTGGCGCGCCGGAAGCGCGTGCTCTCCTACGAGGAAGCGGACGTTGCGATTAACCCGGCGAAACTGGCGGTAGGGGCACGTGTAATGGCTTGCTTCCCGTTGATCATGGCGGATGAGGCGCTGGGCGCGCTTTACGTCTACCTGCATGAGAATCGATCGTTTACCGAACTGGAACTGCTGATGCTCGAGAACTTCGTCAACCAGACGGCAATGACCCTCTCGCTGGCAAAACAGTTCACGTTTTCACAGCAGGAACAGGCCCGGCGCGAGCGCGAGCTGCGGCGGCTGCGGCGGGCGGGCTGGGTGATCTCCTCGCGCTCGAACCTATCCGGCACCTTGGATGCGATTCTGGACGTGGCGCTGGACATCACCGATGCGATTTACGGCATCTTCCGGCTGGTGGATCCTGGCGGCAAAAATCTCGTGTATCAGTCGATTTCGGACGTAGGACTAGAGCGCCCGGCGGTCGAGACGCTGCCGATTGACGGCAGCTCGGTGATGGGCACGGCAGCGATGCGCCGCGAGGCGATTGTCATTTCTGATCTGCATGAAGAGCCCTGGCGGCAGATTTACTATCCATTTGATCACGGGCTAAATATGCGCTCGGAGATGGCGGTTCCGTTGATCGGCGCGAGCGGGCGGCTGGAGGGCGTGCTGAACCTGGAAAGCCCGCAGGTCAACGCGTTTGACCGCCAGGATCGTTATATGATGCAGATTTTGGCAAGCCAGGCGGTGGTTGCGATCCAGGAGGCGCGCCTGCTCGACGCTTTACAAGAGATCGCCTCGCTGCTGCCCAAACTATCGGCGCAGATGATCCACCAAACGCTGGTCGAGCGCGCCTGCGATCTGCTGAACGTTTCTACCGGCATGATCTGGCTGCTGGAGAAAGACCAATTGACTCTTCAGGCTGCAACCGATCCAGATTTCGTTGGGCTGCGTCTGCCGCTGGAGGGCACGCTGGCAGGCAGCGCCGTGCTAGCGATGCGCCCGATGACCGTTTTGGCAGTGGCGGAGGATATGGAAAGCGCTTACCCCGATCTGCCCGGCTTTACCAAAGGTGCCGCGCTGATCGTGCCGCTGCTCTCCGCGCCAGACAGCCCACCCATCGGGGCGTTCAGCGTGCATACTGCCCCCACCGATCTGCGCGATTTCAGCCAATCGGACTGGGATAAGAAGGTGCTTGATATTCTTGGGCACTATGCCGCGCTGGCAGTGCAGCTCGCCGCCCAGCGCGATGCCCTGCGCGTGGCGCAGGATCAGCGCGCGCTGACGGAAGCATTCGCGGCGGTGGGCGATATTGCCGCCAACCTGCTGCACCGGCTGAATAACAAGGTTGGCACGATCCCGGTGCGGGTGGAGGGTATTCAGGATAAATGTCAGCCGGCCTTGCAAGCGGACCCCTACCTGGAAAAAAATCTGACAGAGATCGAACGCAGCGCATCGGAGGCGATGGAGGTGGTGCGCGAGAGCCTGGTTCACTTGCAGCCCATCCAGCTTGCGCCCGTCTCAGTGCCCGGCAGCCTGCGTGATGCCCTGGCTGCAACGCCCCTGCCCGAAGGTGTCCACCTGAATGTGGAAGGGTTGGACGATCTTCCGCCGGTGCGGGCGGGAGCCAGGCGGCTGGCGTGGGTATTCAACAACTTGCTGGAAAACGCCGCGGACGTAATGAACGGCAGCGGGCAGATCACCATCCGCGGGGCGGCAGAGAACAACCGGGTGGAGATCACCGTCAGCGACGACGGCCCGGGCATTGCGCCCGAGCTGCACGAGCGCATTTTTGAGTTCAACTACAGCGCTCGCGCCTCAACCCACCCTGGAAAATTGGGGTTTGGATTGTGGTGGGTCAAGTCGTTGATGGCGCGATTTGGCGGCAATGTAACGGTAGAGAGTGATGGGCAGCGGGGCGCAACGTTTCGCCTGACCCTTCCCCGCGTACAGGAGGAATCATGAGCAAGAACCCCAGTATTGGTCGTGGCGATAGTCACGATAGCCGCATTGTACGGGCATTGGTGGTTGAAGACGACTCCTCCTGGCAGCAGATCCTCACCGAACTGCTGACCGATACCGGGCTGGGGGTCGACTCTGCCGGGAGCTACGAGGAAGCCGAGGCGGTGATCCGCCAGAACCCGCACCGGCTGGCTGTGCTGGATCTCTCATTGGGCGGCCCAGACCATAACAACCAGGATGGTCTTCGTGTAGCCAATTACATTCGCAAGCACGATCCAACCTGTAGCATCATTTTCCTGACCGGTTTTGCCACTGTGGAGCTGGCGGTGCAGGTGATGCAGGAGATGGGTGCGTTCACATGTCTGCGTAAAGAAGTGTTCCGCCGGGCCGACTTCCGCCAGGTGATCAACCAGGCAATGGCGCTGGCCCCGGCTGCACGGGCAGACCGCGCCCTGGAAGAAGAACAGGGGATGGCGAGCGCAGCGCAGATCAGTTCCGCTGCGGCGCAGTCTGCTGCCGCTCTGATCGTGGAAGATGACCCAGGTTGGCGCGAACTACTGACAGAACTGCTCACTGATGCCGGGCTCTCCGTGCGAACCAGCGCCAGCTACGTTGAAGCGATCGGCCTGCTCAAACGCGAACGGTTCAATCTCACCGTGGTCGACCTTTCGCTGGCCAGCTCGGCGACGCCGGAAAACCAGGATGGGTTCCGGCTGCTGGCGGGGATGCAGAAGGACGGCGTGCCGGTGATCGTGGTCAGCGGGTATGTAGACCCGGCAAAGATCGAGCAAGCATACAGCGACCGCTTGATTTATGCGTGCCTGGAGAAGCAAGCCTTCGACCGCAAGGCATTTACAGCCACAGTGCTCCAGGCCCTGCGCAGCAGTAATGCCGACCCCGTGCTCGACTCGCTGACCGAACGCGAGCGTGAGGTGCTGGTGCTTTTGGCTCGCGGCCTGACCAACAAAGAGATCGCAAAACAGCTCATCATCACGACCAATACGGTGAAACGGCACCTTAAATCGCTGTTCGCCAAGCTCGACGTCGGCACGCGCTCAGCGGCATCTTCTTGGGCCAGCACGAGGAGGTTGGATCGTTAGGCTTTTAATCACAAACACCGCCAACGGCGGTTCGTGATTAAAAACCACAAGTTACATGCGCATCGAGTGGCTGCCCTGGGCCATCTCGCGGCAGGACTGAGCGCACATGCGGCAAACTTCCGCGCAGCGGCGCATCATCTCATCATCGCCGATAGCCTCGCACGACTGGGCGCAGCGCTCGCACGCCTCGGCGCATACGCCGCAGGTCATGGCGTGCATATCCGAGCCGCGCAGCATAAAGTCGGCGCTGGTCGCGCAGATCTGGGCGCAGTCTAGCATCGTGCGGATATGGTTAGGCTCTGCGTGCTTGTCACCCATCTTCAGGCAGTGCTGGACGGTCTCAACGCAGACTGCATGGCAGGTATTACATGCGTCGATACACTGCTGCATGTGCTCGCCCATCATTTTTCCGGGCTGAAACTGTTGATTCATGTTTACTTGCATTTTGTTTCTCCTTTTTCTGGTGAAGCCGTACAATAAAGGTTGTCATCCCCATTTTTAATGATAGAGAAAATGAAATTCAAAAGAAGGTGGGATTCCCCTGATCGGGGCGGGGAGGTTCAGACCTTAAAGAATAGGCAATTATGCGTATCGTCAAATAGAATGGAAAGTTTCTACAGATGTTGTACTTTACCTTTCTTTGTATCTATGATGTGCAGAGAAGTCTTTTGTATAACGGGAGGACGGATGGAAGCAGCGAAGGGGATGGCTCGAAAAGAAGAACGAAACCAGAAAGAGCAAACGTTTTTTGAGCGGGGCGACGTTCGCGGCATGGTTGGGGGGATCGCCTTCAGCCTGGTATTCACCGCGCTGATTGCCTGGGCGGGGCAGTTTTTAGATCGCTCCATGCTGCTGCCGGATCAGGGTGCATCATGGTATTACTGGAAGCTGCCCAACCCGACCTTCTGGACGCGCGCAACCGCCTGGGGTTTGTACATCGCTCATCAGGTGACCATCTGGGCGCTGATCTATTACGCCCAATCCCGCGCCAGCAAGTACAGCACCGGGCTGCACAGGTTCAACATTTGGGCGATGGGGGCCAACGCCTTCTTCATCGTGCTGCATTTGATACAAACGCATCTTTGGTATGACGGGCTCGCGCAGGATGTTTCGATCTGGAGCTCGCAGATCTCGGTTATCATCCTGCTGGTGTGGGTTCTGTTGATGGAGAACCGCCGCCGAGGCTTGTTCTTTGGCAAGAAAATGCCCATCTCAAAACAGGTGACCGATTTTGCCCGCCGGTACCATGGTTACTTTTTCGCCTGGGCGACCATCTACACCTTCTGGTATCACCCGATGGAAACTACGCCCGGTCATCTGGTGGGGTTCCTGTATATGTTCCTGCTACTGCTGCAAGGCAGCCTGTTTTTTACTCGCATCCACGTCAACCGCTATTGGACCTTTGTGCAAGAGTTTGCGGTGCTGGTGCACGGCACGCTGGTGGCGGTTTTCCAGGGAAACGGCATGTGGCCCATGTTCTTCTTTGGCTTTGCCGGGCTGGTGGTGATCACGCAAATGCACGGACTGCGGCTGCCGAGCTGGGCCAAATGGCTGATCTTCGCCGCCTATGCCGGCGCAGCGCTGCTGATCTACAGCCAGCGGGGCTGGAATAAGCTCTACGAGCTTGCCAGCATCCCATTGATCGAATATCTCTCCGTAGCCGCGCTGACACTGATTTTCTGGATTGGGTTGAAGATTGCGGGGGCAGTGGCGCGGGGAAGAAGTCCGGAAGCGGCGTAGGAGAAGAACGCCTCACCCCGGCCCTCTCCATTTCTGGCGAAATGGAGAGGGTGACTGGTTCCACTGGTCTTGCAATCCTACTTCTCTCTCCATTTTTGGCGGAATGGAAAGGATGGCTGGTTCAGTTGGTCTTGCGATCCTTCTTCTCCCTCTCCATTTCGCCAGAAATGGAGAGGGCAGGGGTGAGGCATCTTTCATCCCCTGTATAATTTGAGCAGACACTAACGATTGGAGGATCGAACATGCTCAAAGTGGGATATATCGGCCTGGGACTGATGGGTAAGTCGATGGCACGCAACATACACAAGGCTGGTTTCCCGGTTGTTGTATATAACCGCAGCCGTGGATCGGTGGATGAACTGGCCGGGGAGGGGGCTACTCCCGCCAGCTCTGCAAAAGAAGTGGCCGAGCAGGTGGACGTGGTATTTACCAATCTGCCCGATTCGCCGGACGTGGAGCAGGTGGTACTGGGCAAGGATGGCATCATCGAAGGCGCGCATGAAGGGCTGATTTACGTGGATAATTCCACGATTAAACCGGCCACTGCCCGCATGGTGGCAGAGAAGCTGGCCGAAAAAGGCGTACTCGCACTGGATGCCCCGGTCAGTGGGGGCGACATTGGCGCCAAAAATGGCACGCTGACCATTATGGTCGGCGGTGATGAGGGCGCGCTGGAGAAGATCCGACCGGTGCTGGAGGCGATGGGCAAAAAGATCACGCTGATCGGTGGGCCAGGGACCGGGCAGATCGCCAAGGCGGCTAACCAGATTATGGTGGCGGCGCAGATGGTGGCGATGGGTGAGCTGATGGTCTTTGCCCGAAAGGCTGGAGCCGATCCGCGCAAGGTGATCGAGGCGATCAAGGGCGGTGCGGCGCAGTGCTGGACTCTGGACGTAAAGCCGCCGCGCCTGTTCGATGGCAACCGCCAGCCGGGCTTCAAAGCGCAGATGCAGGCCAAAGATCTGAACATCATCATGGAGAGCGCGCGGCAGTACGGCGTGCCGCTGCCCTCGGCCGCGGTGCATGCGCAGTTGTTCAACGCGATGGTGGAGCAAGGGTGGGGTGACCTGGATAATTCGGCGGTGATTGCCATCTTCGAGATGCTCGCCAAACAGCCGCTGGACGGCGAGGAACCATAGGAGAGTATCTTGACCAGTTTGCTATAATTAACCCATAATCGGCAAATGTACGATCCGTGTCATACCGGTTGGCTGGCTGAGTCGGCCAACCGGTGATTATGGGGGAATAATGAGTGGTGAAAAGGACAAGCCCGGCATCGCTGTAATCATCGCGGCAATTGGCGCGATTGCAACCATTCTCACGGCCTGCATCACCGGCTTTTTTGGTATGCTGCCCGCACTGGTGGAAGGAGTCGCGGAAGCGCGCGAGCCCCAGGTGGCGCTGGTTGATCCGACCGCGTCATTCCCGCTTGCCCCGGAGCCTTCCGCGACAAGTGCGCGCACTGCCGAGCCGAGTCTCGCAGCCACAAATGCCCCTACACTTGCCCCGACCGCTACCCTGGCGCCCACCCCAACATCAACTCCGCTGCCGCGGCTGCTGTTCGCCTCGCAGGTTGCGGCGAACGGTCAGGCGGTTGACCCTGGCGCAGCGTTCAAGGCGGGGATCACAGACCTGTACGCCGTGTTCCCTGCCGGTGGCGCTCCGCCAGGCACGATCATTAGCGAATCCGACCTGGACGAAGGTGCGTACTACGCCTTCCTGCGCGCCGACCCCGACCGGCCTATCTCACGTATCGGCTGGCGCTGGATCTATGAGGGCAATGTGGTCAACGAGTACGAGATGGACGTAGAATCTGGTGCTGATTTCTGGCTCAGTTCGTTCAATTATCAGCAAGGTGGTCTGTTTGGTAACCAACAGTTCCCTTATGGCACATACACCATCGTGATTCTGCTCGGTGGCAACCCATGGGTCAGCGGAGAACTGGTGGTGGGGCCGTAGAAGAAGCCTGAAGAACGCATCAACCCTTGCCCCTCTCCATTTCTAGCGAAATGGAGGGGCAGGGTTGATGCGTTCTTCCTCACTTCTTGACGCCTATCTGATTTGGATTACAATTCCCTCTATGCTAAAACCAAACGTTTGCACGGATATTATGGTGGTTTTGATGGCGGTTTCCCCGCGGGCCTTGTCGTATTGCGCCTGCGGCCAGAAGTAACCGTCAATTTCTTCTGTCTTTCCAACCACGGCGGCGCTCCCGCGGTGGTTTTTTGTTAATTGGAGTAGATTTAACCTATGCAGCAAACATCGATCCTTCGTCATCCAGGTCTGCGGACCTTCCTGTGGGTATGGGCCGGACAGTTTGTGTCCATGTTCGGCACCGCGATGACCCGCTTCGCGCTGATCATCTGGGCCTACCAGCAGACTGGCTCGGCCACCACGCTGGCCCTGCTCGGAACTGCCAATTACCTGCCATATCTGATCATCAGCCCCTTCGCGGGCGTGCTTATTGACCGGTGGGACCGCAAAAAGATCCTCTTTCTCTCCGATCTATTGGCCGGGCTGGTGACGGCCCTGCTGCTGGTGCTGTTCCTCACCGGGCGGCTGGAGATCTGGCACCTGTATCTTGCAGAGGCGCTCACCGGCGCGTTTGACGCCTTCCAGGGGCCGTCTTACTACGCAGCAGTGTCCATTCTCGTCCCGAAAGATCAGATCAACCGTACCAATGGCCTGCGCCAGCTTGCCCGTAATGCCTCCATCGTGCTCGCGCCGCTGACCGCCGGGGCGCTGCTGGCGTGGTTGGGTATTGGCACGATTATGGTGATTGATCTGGCGACATTTGTCTTCTCCGCTGTCATCCTTCTGCTGGTGACCATTCCGCGCCCGGTGGCGAGCGCAGAGGGCACAGCCAACCGGGGGCATTTCAAGGAGGAACTGCGCAGCGGGTTCCGCTTTATCTTTGACCGGCCTGGCTTGCGCGGGCTGCTGCTGATTATGTTCGGCATCAACACGCTCGCCTCGCTGACCTACTTCTCCATCCTCCCGGCACTGATCCTCGCGCGAAGCGGGGGGCAAGAATGGGCGCTTGGCATTGTCCAGTCAGTGTTGGGCGTAGGTGGCGTGATCGGCGCGGTGCTGATGACCACCTGGGGCGGGCCGAAAAAACGCATCCACAGCGTGCTGGCGGGGGGCACGATCTCATTCTTCCTGGGCGATCTGCTGTTTGGCGTGGGTCAATCGCTGCCTGTGTGGGTAGCGGCTGCCTTCTTCTCGACTCTCTTTATACCGTTTATCTCCGGCGCGCAGCAGGCCATCTGGCAAATCAAAGTGCCGCACGATATGCAGGGCCGCGTGTTTTCGGTGAGGGACACGCTCCAGCAGGTGGTCATGCCGCTAGGGTATGCCGGGGGAGGGCTGATGGCTGATTACCTGTTCGAGCCTGCTATGCGCCCGGGCGGAGCGCTGTTTGGTCTGTTCAGTGGTCTGGTCGGCAGCGGGCCGGGATCCGGGATCGCGGTGATGTTCCTGTTCACATGGATAGCGGGGACACTGCTGTGCGCGTCGGGATATCTGTCGAAGTCCGTGCGGAATTTGGAAATTGATCTGCCGGACGTAGTGTAGTAAGGCTAGTGGGTCCCGACAGAAAAGAATTTTCAAGAGCTAAATGAAAATGGAACCTATCTGTGAACATTATCGTAAGAAAATGGATGGAAGGCTGAGAATTTGCAAGGAGTGGAACCATGATCAAGGACCAGAATTCAAAACGCATCATGATCTTTCTGGCATTCGCCTTTGGCATTCCGTGGGCAGCGGCCCTGACGGTCTCTCTGATCGGCATGACGAAAAGCAGCCCTCTCCAGGCGATATCGCTGGCAAACACGGTCTTTATCTTCACCCCGTGGCTGGCGAATGTCGCGGCACGCCTGATCACAAAGGAAGGCTGGGGAAACCTTTTGCTGCGACCCAACCTCAAGCGCGGCTGGCGGTTTTATTTGGGTGTCTGGCTGCTGCCGCTCTTGGCGACCGCAGTGGGCGCGGCGGCTTTTTACCTGCTCTTCCCAGGGTCCTTTGATCCCAATCTCGGTGTAGTGCGGAATCTGCTCGAAAGTACTCCCGCAGCCGCAGGGATCAGCCCCTGGCTGTTCTTGCTTTCCACGATGATCTCCATCGTGCTTATCTCAACGCCGATCAACATGGTGGCATCGATGGGTGAGGAATTCGGCTGGCGCGCATACCTGCTGCAAAAGCTGCTGGATCGTTTCGCCGGAGACGGAGCAGCGCAGTCGGGCGCTTTTCACGCTTCCGATGCGCGTAAAGCGGCGCTGCTGACCGGTGTAATCCATGGCGTATGGCATTGGCCGCTGCTCCTCATGGGTATCGGGCTAACACCAGGAGCGACCATCTTTACCCCGCTGGTGTATGTGCTGTTCACCTGCGCGTTCAGCGTTCTGCTCTCTTGGGCTGTGATTCAAAGCGGCAGTGTGTGGCCTGCAGCGCTGGGGCACGGCGCTGTCAACGGCGTCTCCTCGCTGCCCGGGCTTCTGCTGAAGGGCACGCCCATTTCGCTGATTGGCCCCGATCCCACTGGTCTGATTGGCGGAGTTGGGTACACCATCCTGGCACTGGTGCTGTTGTTCAGTCGCAAGGCGTTCGCGGGTGAAAAAGGGACAAGCCCGGAGCGGGTTGAGCCGCACCTAACCCCGGCATAAGGCGGGTTATTGCACACAGAATGTTACTCCTGGTTTCATTGGCCATTATGGAGCCAGGAGTATTTTTCAAAAAACTCTTATCAAAGTATGATGTTTTTGTTATAATTAACCGCACAACAGTATATCAACCCGCTGGAAGGAGTAGGTTGCTGGAAACCCGGCAGAGAACGGGATCGGTGGCAGAAATGCACCGGCTGAGAGTCCCCACGGAAGTTTCCGAACCGAAGTCGTCTGGTGTGAATGCGGAAGAAAGTGCAGAACTGCACCGTAGACCCGCACGGGTAAGCCCGTTACAGCGCAGCCTGGATGATGGTCTGGGCGCAGAGTGTACTCGTGTGGAAACACGCGGGTAAACCGAGGTGGTACCGCGAAAGAACCCCTTTCGTCCTCGTATGGATGGAAGGATTTTTTATTTAATGGCCTGTTGGACAGATCCAAACAGGCAGACTAGATGAGGATTGGAGTATCTTATGAAAGCCCACGAATTACCAAAGGCATACGATTTTCATGCCACCGAGCAGCGCATCTACCAGTGGTGGGAAAAGAGCGGCTACTTCCAGCCGTCCAACGACCCGAACAAGCCCGGTTTTGACGCATCTGTCGAGCCGTTTGTCATTTCCATTCCTCCCGCGAACGTCACTGGAGAGCTGCACCTGGGGCATGCCATGTTTGTCTCCATGGAAGATTTGATGATTCGCTACCACCGCATGAAGGGCATTCCCACGCTGTGGCTGCCCGGCACTGACCATGCGGGCATCGCCACGCAGTTACAGGTGGAGAAAGCGCTGGCAGCCGAGGGTAAGAAGCGCGAAGAACTGGGTCGCGAAGCGTTTGAGGAGCGCATGTGGGCGTGGAAAGAAAAATACGGCGGCCTCATTACCCAGCAGATCCGCCGCCTGGGCGCCTCTTGTGATTGGGACCGTGAGCGGTTCACGCTGGACGAGGGTCTATCGATAGCCGTGCGCGAGGCCTTCGTGCGCCTGTACGAAAAGGGCCTCATCTACCGCGGCCCGCGCATGATCAACTGGTCGCCAGGGCTGAAGACGGCTGTCAGCGATCTAGAGGTGGAATACTCGCAGGAGGCGGGCAAGCTGTACTACTTCAAGTACATGCTGGCCGGGTCAGACGAGTACATTGCAGTGGCGACGACTCGTCCCGAGACCATCCTGGGCGATACCGCGGTGGCTGTGCACCCGGAAGATGAGCGCTACGCCCGCTATGTGGGCAAGAAAGTGATCGTGCCCATCCTGGGCCGCGAGATCCCGGTGATCGCTGACGACTATGTGGACAAGGAGTTTGGCACTGGCGCGCTCAAGATCACCCCCGGCCACGACCCGAATGACTACATCATCGGCCAGCGCCACAACTTGCCGCTGATCTCGATGATGGATAAGGAAGCGCGCGTGAACGAGAACGGCGGTAAATATGCCGGCATGGACCGCTTTGAGGCGCGCAAGAAGCTGTGGGCAGATATGGCTGAGGCCGGGCTGGTGATTAAGGAAGAACCATATCAGCTCAACGTGCCGCGCACGCAGCGCGGCGGCGAGGTGGTGGAGCCGATGGTGTCCACCCAGTGGTTCGTGAAGATCCAGCCGCTGGCCGATGCCGCCCTGGAAGTGGTGCGTAATGGTGAGATCCGCATTGTGCCCGACCGCTTCACCAAGGTGTATTACAACTGGCTGGAGAACATCCAGGATTGGTGCATCAGCCGCCAGCTCTGGTGGGGTCACCGCATCCCGGTGTGGTACTGCCAGGATTGCAGCGAGGTGATCGTGGCGCGCGAAGACCCCACCGAATGCACCAAGTGTGGCAGCAAGCGCCTGGAACAGGATCCCGACGTGCTCGACACGTGGTTCTCCTCTGGACTTTGGCCGTTCTCTACGCTCGGCTGGCCCGAAGAGACGCCCGACTATCAATATTTCTACCCCACCTCAGTGCTCGAGACGGGCTACGACATCCTGTTCTTCTGGGTGGCGCGCATGATCATGGACGGCCTGGAATTCACCGGTAAGATCCCGTTCCACACGGTGTACCTTCATGGCCTGATCCGCGATGAGCACGGGCAGAAGATGTCCAAGACCAAGGGTAACGTGATTAACCCGCTGGAGGTCATGGACGAGATGGGCACCGACGCGCTGCGCTTCACCCTGCTGGTGGGATCGACTCCTGGCAACGACACCAATCTGTCGATCAAGAAGGTGGAGGCGAACCGCAACTTTGCGAACAAGTTGTGGAATGCCGGGCGCTTTGTGATCGGCGTTCTGGCGGATGCCCCCACGGCTCCGCAAGGTGAGCCGCAGTGGACCCTGGCCGATTCTTGGATTTGGGCGCGAACCAATACCCTGGTGCGTGATGTGGAGCGCCTGTTCGACAACTATCAGTATGGTG
>JAEYTI010000030.1 GCA_023434145.1 Chloroflexota bacterium
TCGAGAAAAATTGCTTCACAATTTTTCTCGAAAACCACGCTGATCACTAGAGACCCAGCCTGGCACAACCATGCCGGGTGGTTCTTCCACTGTATAATATCCCCATGCAGCAAACCACACAATCGAATCCGGCCGGAGCCAACCGCCAAATCGCCCGCGCGGCGGTTGTGGTGATGCTTACGTTCGTGTTAAGCAAGCTTATCTCGCTGGCCTCCAACCTCATCCTCACACGCACCTTTGGCGCATCCAGCGCTTTGGATGCCTTCAACGCAGCCAACCGCTTTTCGGACACGCTGTTCAGCCTGGTGGCGGGCGGGGCGCTGGCTTCGGCGTTTATCCCCACCTTCACCGGTCTGCTCACCCGCGATGACAGGCTTACCGCGTGGCGGCTCGCCAGCGCAATCACCAACCTGGTACTGGTTGTGCTGGCAGTGCTCGGCGCCCTCGGAGCAATCTTTGCGCCGTGGGTGGTGGGGAACCTGCTTGTGCCAAAGTTCAGCCCGGACCAGCAGGCGCTCACCGCTTCGCTGCTGCGCATTCAACTGCTTTCTTCCATTATTTTCGGCGTCAGCGGGCTGATGATGGGCATGCTCAACGCGCACCAAAAGTTCCTTTTCCCGGCCCTGGCCCCTGCCATGTATCCGATGGGCATTATCTTCGGCGCGCTGGTGCTGGCCCCCAGCATGGGCATCTATGGGGCGGCATGGGGCGTGGTGATCGGCGCGGCCCTGCACATGATCGTGCAGATTCCCGGCCTACTGCGGCTGCCGGGACTGCGGTACCAGCTTACCCTGGGCCTGAACAATGCCGAGGTGCGCAGCGTGCTGCTGCTGATGGCTCCGCGGCTGCTAGGGGTAGCGGTGGTGCAGTTGAACTTCTGGGTGAACATTGTCCTGTCTTCCGGGCATCCGGAAGGCTCGCTGACCACCCTTGGGGCGGGCTTTGGCCTGATGATGATGCCCCAGGCTGCCATCGCGCAGTCCATCGCCATCGCTTCGCTGCCGACGTTTTCGGCCCAGGTGGCGCGGGGCAAGCCGGACGAGATGCGCGCCTCGCTGGCGGCGATCCTGCGCGCTATTCTGCTGCTTTCCATCCCCGCCACGGTCGGGCTGATCCTGCTGCGCAGGCCGCTGGTGGCCTTCCTTTTCCAGCACGGTGAATTCACCGCGCAGGATACCGAGATGGTGGCCTGGGCGCTGCTGTGGTATGCCGCCGGGTTGGTGGGCCACTGCATTGTGGAGGTGGTCAGCCGCGCGTTCTTCGCGCTGCACGATACGCGCACCCCGGTTGCGATCGGTGTGGCGGCGATGGGGTTGAATATCGCATTCAGCTTTGCTTTTTCCGCCTGGTTCCAGCGCATGGGCCTGATGCCCCACGGCGGACTGGCGCTCGCCAACTCGCTTGCTACCGGGCTCGAAGCCATCGTGCTGCTCATCCTGATGCGAAGGCGCCTGGATGGCCTGGAAGGCAGGTCGATTGCATCCGCGGCGGCGGCTGGTCTCATTGCAGGGGCTGCCATGGCGGCGCTGTTGGGCCTGCTGATGCGCTACGGCGTGAACCAGCCTAACTGGCTGCTGGTAGCCGCGGGCATCGCGCTCGGCGGAGCGGCTTACCTGGCCTTGCTGGCGGCTCTACGCGTGCCAGAGCTTACCCGAACGCTGAGCCTGGCGCTGCGGATGATCCGGCGGCGCTGATTGCACCGCATTTGAGAAACCGTTTGAGGAGAACCAATGAAACCGATCGTGCAAAGCTTCATGAAAGATACCTATTCGTCTGACCTCTCTGATTCACCAGAAGATCAGGGATTGCCACAGCCACCGCTAGAACTGCCCCTGCCGCCAGATGCCGTGTTGATTCCGCTGCCCGCCCCGGCTGGCTTGCAGATTCCGCCCGCCGACCTGCGCGAAATCATCGAGCGCCGCCGCAGCCTCCGCCGTTACGCCGAAGCGCCCTTTACTCTATCTGAGCTGTCCTACCTGCTGTGGCTGACACAGGGTGTCAAAGAGGTCACCAAACGACCGGTTACGCTGCGCACTGTTCCTTCTGCCGGGGCGCGCCACGCCTTTGAGACCTTGCTGTTGATAAACAACGTGGAAGGGTTGGAGCCGGGACTGTACCGTTTTGCCGCGGGCCAGCATGCGCTGCAAAAGTTGAATGCGCCGGAGGATATCCGCGAGCAGATCACCCATGCCTGCTACGATCAAGGCCAGGTGCGCAACAGCGCCGTCACATTCATCTGGGTGGCGGTGGTAGAGCGCATGATGTGGCGCTACGTAGAGCGCGGCATCCGCTATCTGCACCTGGATGCCGGGCACGTCTGCCAGAATCTCTACCTGGCCGCGGAGGCCATTGGCGCGGGTGTTTGCGCCATTGCGGCGTATAATGATGAGGAAATCAACCAGGTCCTTGAACTGGACGGCGAAAATTTATTTGTGATTTATCTGGGCTCCGTGGGCAAACGGAGCGGATAGTTCTGTAATCTCAATCCTGAATACCTCCGGCGTTGCCGGAGGTATTCAGGATTGAGATTACTGGCAAAACACATAGAGGTAGGTATGTCCATCATTACAGTACAGGGTCTCACCAAGTCCTTCGAATATTACAAGAAGGAATTGGGGCTGCAGAACTCGTTCAAAAACCTGTTCTTCCGACAGAAACTCTACAAAGAAGCGGTCTGCGATATATCCTTCGAAGCGGCGGAAGGCGAGATGGTCGGCTTTTTGGGGCCGAACGGCGCGGGCAAAACCACCACACTCAAGATGCTCTCTGGCATCTTGCATCCCACTGCCGGGCAGGCGAGCGTGCTTGGCTACACCCCCTGGGAGCGCAAAAAGGCTTTCAAGATGCAGTTCGCTATTGTGATGGGGCAAAAACACCAGCTCTGGTGGGACCTGCCCGCCAACGAGTCGTTGTACCTGAACAAGTGCATCTATGAGATTGAAGATAAGGCCTACCGCGACACCCTTGCCGAGCTGACCGAGATGCTGGATGTGAAGGATCTGTTGAGCGTGCAGGTGCGCCGCCTCTCTCTGGGCGAGCGAATGAAGATGGAACTGATTGCCGCCCTGCTGCACCGCCCCAAGCTGATTTTCCTGGATGAGCCGACCATTGGCCTGGATATTCTCTCGCAGATGAAAATCCGCGAGTTCTTCCGCTACTATAACCAGGAGAAGAAGGCCACCGTCATCCTCACCAGCCACTATATGCAAGACGTGGAGAACCTGTGCCGCCGGTCGATCATCATCAACCAGGGGCGGATCGTGTACGACGGCGACCTGCACCGGGTGAACGACCTGTTCGCGCAGTCCAAGGTGATCAAGCTCAAGCTATCGCAGCCGGTGCTGCGCGCCGATCTGGCCGTATTTGGCGAGGTTAAGGAGCAGTCGGAGTTTACCGCCACGCTGCAAGTGCCGCGGTTGGATGTGAAGGAGCGATCGAAGGCCATTCTCGACTGCCTGCCCGTAGTCGACTTCAACATCGAGGATATCCCTGTCGAAGAAGGGATCGCCATGCTCTACCAGCGGCGGGAGCCAGCCCATGCAGGCGCATAATACTGGAAGGCTTGCGCCCCTCCATAAATACGTAAAAGCCTTCGAGATGGGTTTCCAGATTGCGCTGGAGTACCGGTTGAACTTCCTCATCTCGTTGATCAGCGCCGCTTACCCGATCTTTATCCAAACCTACCTGTGGACGGCCATCTACGGCGGCGCGGCGGAGAGCGTAATCTACGGTTTCACCTACCGCCAGATGATCGCCTATACCTT
>JAEYTI010000037.1 GCA_023434145.1 Chloroflexota bacterium
ACATAACACCATATCACCCCCGGTTGCGTAATTAAAAATTTTGTGAATAAAGGAATCTTACAGGTACACGCTTATGCCTCGCCGCGCTCTTCCCCGTTTGCTAAAAGATGAATTCACCGGCTATACCGCCGCAAAGTTTCAACAAGATCTACTTGCCGGGCTGACTGTTGCCGCGGTTGCCCTGCCGCTGGCCCTGGCTTTCGGCGTGGCCTCCGGCGCCACCGCGGCGGCGGGGCTTGTCACGGCCATTCTCTCAGGCTTTCTGATTGGTTTCCTTTCTGGCGCGCCTTACCAGATCAGCGGGCCAACCGGGGCCATGAGTGCCGTGCTGATTGTACTGGCCCAGCGCTACGGGCTGACCGGCGTTTGGGTGGCCGGGGCGCTGGCGGGCTTGCTGCTGCTCGTGATTGGCTTGCTGCGGTTAGGGCGCTTTATCGCCTTCATCCCCGCCCCGGTCATCACCGGCTTCACCACCGGCATCGCGCTCATCATCGCCATTGGGCAGATCGACAACCTGCTGGGCGTGCAGACCCCCGGGCACGAATCGGCCGCGATGAAATTTTTCGGCTTTTTCCAAGGCGGTTTTACCCCCGATTGGCACGCCATCGTGCTTGGCTTGCTGGTGATGGCTACCATGCTGCTATGGCCAAAAAAATGGGGCACGCGGTTCCCTTCGTCGCTGGCAGGCATCATCCTCGCCACTGCTGCCAATGCCCTGCTCGGTTGGCCGGTCAAAGTGATTGGCGAGATTCCCCAGACTTTAATGCTGGCCGACCGCCTGAACCTGGCCGCCATCCCGTGGGATAACCTGGGCGACCTGATCGCGCCCACGCTCACCATCACCGCCCTTGGCGCGATCGAGAGCCTGTTGTGCGGCGCGGTCGCCTCCAATATGACCGGCATCCGCCTGCAAGCCAACCAGGAATTGATCGCCCAGGGCGTGGGCAACATCGTGATCCCGTTCTTCGGCGGTGTTCCCGCCACGGCGGCTATCGCACGATCCAGCGTTGGTATCAAATCTGGCGGGCAAACGCGCATGGTCAGCATCATCCATGCCGTCGCGCTGCTGGCCTCGATGTTCGTGCTGGCCCCGATAATGCAGCGCGTTCCGCTGGCAGCCCTGGCGGGCGTGCTGATCATCACCGCCTACCGCATGAACGAGTGGGAAGCCATCCACTTTATCTTCAAGCGCGGCTTCAAAACAGCCATTATTACCTTTGGCATCACTATGCTGGCCACCATCACGCTCGACCTCACCCAGGCGATTCTGATCGGCGCGTTCCTCTCCGGCGTGATCTTCCTCAACCAGTCTGCCAGCATTGAGATCGACGTGCAGGATGTGAACCCCGAGAAGCTGCGCAGGCGCGGCATCGAGAACGCCGGAACGTGCCAGCACGTGCGCGTGGCCTATCTCACCGGCCCGTTGTTCTTCGCCGCCACCGGCAACTTCAACGAAGCATTTGCCACACTCAAAGACACCCACGCGCTGATTCTCTCGATGCGTGGCGTGCCGCTGGTGGATACCTCCGGGTTGCAGGCCATGGCCGTACTGCAGAAAAAGGTCCGGTCGGCAGGTGGCACGCTGATGCTGGCAGGACTGCACCCCTCTGTGCAGCGCATGATGGAGCGCGGCGGCTTGATCGATGACATCGGCGCGGGCAACATCTTCTGGTCCGCCGATCAGGCCATCGTCGCCGCCGAGCAGCGAGGCTGCTGCCACTGTAACAAGAATTAGTTTGCTAGAATAAAGGCATGCCTCACGCCGCTCCCAGCATCGCAAGCGAGTACCAGGTGATCGAACAGACCAACTGGCTGTTCGCAATTGAGCGCTACCGCGACGCGGAAGACTTGCTGCGAAGATGGCTGATGGCGACTGGTAATTCATCTGCCGCAGTTCAAGCAACTTTGGCACAAGCAATAGCAAAACAGGCGGGACGCTATTACGAGGCACTTGACGAAGTGCGAATCGCAATCGCGCAGGAGCCCGAAAATCCAGTTGGGCACTACATTCTTGCCATACTCCTTATGGAGAGTGATGCACAAGCTGCACTGTCCACTTTGGAACAGGCTTTACAGCTCAACCCGCATAATGCCAACTTCCACACACTGAAAGCACGCCTGCATCTTCTGCTCAAAAAGCCCAAACTAGCGCTGGAAGCAGTGGAGGAGGCTAGGAAGCTTAACCCGTTGAATGTTTACAGTATTCAGGTTCACGCGGTAGCCTTGCTCCATAATGGAAAAGCTCGCCAGGCTCGATTGGTGATTGATGAAGGTCTCCACCTGAACCCAGAAGATGCGGCTGTACACAATGCGCGCGGATGGACCATGCTTCGGCTGGGTGAGAATGATCTGGCCCGCTTGCACTTCCTGCAAGCCCTACGTATAAATCCGAAGTTTGAAAATGCACGTACCGGATTAACGCATGCGCTAAAAACCCGCTACCCGCTATATTCGTGGATTTTTCGTCATTTCCATTGGCGACAGGAACAAACACGGCCAAAACGCATCCTGCTAATTCTAATAAGCATCGCCGCATGGATGTTCGGTCTACCACTTGTGATTTCTCTTCTTATGTTGTTAAACATTAATTCATTATGGTTTTGTGGCATTCCACTATTCTTCATTTCTATGGGGCTGGTCATCCCGGTCTTTTCTTTAACATTCTACAACCTGTTCCTGCGCTTTGATCCATTCGGGCGGCTGGCACTTACAGGCAGAGATATCTGGTTCACGAACTGGATATTAGCCATTTTCCTGTGTCCGGTCCCTACTCTCCTCATACTATTTGTCAGCAACTCTGCCGAAACTGCTTTGTGGACCTTTCTCGCATCATTTGTCATTGCGGCGGTGTGGATCGGCTTGCCCTCTAACGCGAAGTATCAGTAAAGCCCTGATACTTTTTTGACGAAAAAAGCCGGGCAGTAAATATTGGTCGGGCTATAATATCTGCATGTACGAGTACAGGCAGATCAACCACTTGCTGATCCTTACCCATTCTGTACTGGTGGGCCTTACGCCGCTGATCCCGATCCCCTTCCTTGATGATTGGGTGAAGGGGATTTTCAGCCGCCGCATGATACGGCAATTGGGCCTTGCGCGCGGGGTTGTGCTGGCAAATGAGGAAATCGAAACGCTGACTCAGGAGGATTTTTGGGACAACTGCGTCGAAGGCTGCCTGATGCTGGGCTTCCGCCTGCTGCGCAAGCTTTTCCGCAAGGTCTTCTTCTGGATCGAGTGGCGGAACGCGCTCAACCTCGTCAGCGTCACCTATTACACGGGCTTCCTGCTGGATGCGGCGATCATGGATGGCTACCTGCACCAGGGCCCGCCCTTACAGGTGCGGCAGGCAGTGGTGCTGCGTGAGGCGATCCGATATACGCGCAGCGGGGCCAACCTCCAGCTCATCCAGCGATTGATCCGACCGCGCGCCTTCTTAAAAGCTGCCTTTGGCATCATTGGGCAGGCGCTTCGCAGCTTGCCGCGCATGATTGTTGCCCTGCCGGGAGCGCTGTGGCGTGGCATCCGCACAGTGCCCGGTGCTGCCGTTCGCGGGGTTACCAGCTTCCCCCGCCGCGCGCGTGAATCCTTCTATTTGCGCATCCAGGTGCTGTTAGGCCGCGAGCGCGCCCCAGAGATCATCGCGGTAGAGCGTTTGGCGCAGTCAATGCTCGATGCGCTGCTCAAGATTGAACCTGGGCACTTCAATAATCTGCACGACAGGCTGCACAGCGAAATTACCCGGCTCGAAACGGCCTGGAGCCAGCAGCCATCCCCTGCCACGCAGGCCAATGATGAGCAGCCAAATGGATGATCCGCGCAGCCGGCTGGCAGCCGTGAACTGGCGGGCAGTGTCAGCGGGGCTGTTCCTGCCGCTGCTCTACTGGGTTGGGGCGGTGACGGCAATCAGCATGTTCGGCTACCCGGGCGTGGTGTGCATCACCCCGGCGGCGTGGCTGCTGGCCCTGCCGGTCGGCATGCGCATCGGCCGCGAGATTGCACCCGGCGCGGATGACCGTTCCATCACCACCAGCGCCCTGGCCGCGGGAGCCATGCTTGGGCTGTTCCAGGCCCTGCTGCTGGCAGCCATGCTCTCGATCGCGCCCACGCTGCCCGGCGGGGCCGCTGCCGCCGGGGCAAATGCGTTGATCAGCCCCTGGTGGATGGCCCTGATCGCGGGGGTAATTGGCATCCCCATCACCGCGGGATTGGCCGTGCTCGCCGCCCGCATGGTAAGAAAGAATTAAGACACGAGAACACAAATGACCCCTATACGACTTCACTTTCTCCAAATCGACGTCTTCACCCGCCGCGCGTTCGGCGGAAACCAGCTTGCTGTCTTCACGGATGCGCGCGGGCTGACCACCGAGCAGATGCAAACCATCACGCGTGAGATGAACTATTCCGAGTCGACATTTCTCCTCCCGTCCGAGCTGCCCGGCTGCGCCATGAAAGTGCGCATCTTCACCCCTGGGATGGAGATGCCCATGGCGGGGCACCCCACCGTGGGAACCACCGCCGCAATCGTGATGCGCGGGCTCGTCGACCTGCCCGCCGACGGCGTGCTAATATTAGAGTTAAATATCGGCCCGGTGAAGGTGGAGGTTGAGCAGCGGGACAGCGCTTCGCCATTTGTGTGGATGAACCACTACCCGCCGGTCTTTACACCATCACCGGTGCTGCACGCCGCCGCGGCCGAGGCCCTGGGCCTCGCGGTGGAAGATCTGGATACCAACCTGCCGCTGGAGATCGTCTCAACCGGGGTGCCGTACCTGTTTGTGCCGGTGCGCACGCTAGAGGGCATCGGGCAGGCGCAATCTGAGCCGAATGCCCTGAACCGGCTGTTTGCCAGCAGCGAGCCGGTTTCGGTCGGCCTCTTCACCCGCGAAGTGATCGACCCCACGGCCGATTTCCATGCGCGCATGTTCTCCCCCCACCTCGATGGAATCACCGAAGACCCGGCCACCGGATCGATGGCAGCGCCGTTTGGGGCGTACGCGGCCAAATACCGCCTGCTGCCCGATGCCCCATTCAACCGGTTTGTGGTTGAACAGGGCATCGAAATGCAGCGCCCCAGCCAGATTACGGTGGAGGTGGCCCGCGCGGACCCGGACTACCGTATTCGCATCGGCGGCGACTCTGTACTGGTGGGTGAAGGCCACATCTTTTGGGACGAGCCGGCAGCCGAATAAACGCCAGCAAGTGTGACCGCTTATTCACAGAACCGCCCAATAATCTCCACCGCTTCTGGGCTGCGCCCAAAGGCCATGCGCCGCGCCCAGGTGGTCGGGCAGGCGCGCAGATCAACAGCGCCCAGGCGTCGCACGGAGCGCACCCGCACCCCGGCGCTGCGCAGCACATCCGCCGCCTGATCCGCGCCCGCGTCCAGGTTCCATCCAGCTTCCGCCAGTGCCGAGGCGTTCAGGCGCACCTCCAGCACGCCTTTCGGTTTTGCCAGCGAGTGAAGACCAGCAAGCAGGCCCGGTTCTGCGCACAGCAGCCCATCGCGCAATGATCCCCACGGGAAGTTGACCGTTACACGATCCGCCAGGCCCGATAGCTCGGCGGGCAGCGCGCAGGCATTCGCAATGGCAAACAGCGCGTTGCGCGGAGCAGTCCGCGAGGCCGCGTGCAGGTTCTCACGGCAGGCATCGATGCCAATGGTAAACTGGCCCGGTTCACGCCGGGCTTCGTGCAGCACAAATTTACCGTCGCCTGTTCCCAGGTCAACCGTCACGGCAAGGCTGCCATTCATCCGGCGCAGCAGTTCCTCCGCACCGACAAAGAGCGATTGTTTTCCAGCAAGTATTTCCACGATCCTATTCCTTTCCTGTCTGTTGGTGTTGATCGAAATAGAGACAGAAAAGGTTTGGCGGACCGCGAGCACGTGCTGGCGTTAAATCAAAACACCATCGGCCGCCGTCGAATCGGCAGCAGCCAATGGTGCAGCGTCAGGCGCCTTCCAGGTCGTCTGGTGTTTGGTTCTTTTGTTTTCGGAAAAAGGGGAAAACCGCGCAACCGGTGAACGGCACGCGGGAAGAGACCCATTCGGCCCGGGCAGAACCCCAGGTCAGGTCAGCGGCTTAGCAGGGAGGGCGAGCAAACAGCGCAGTCATGCCGATAGAATAGCACAAAATCATTGAATTTACATTAGAATAGTACGGAGTCTCTGGGTTTTGTCGTGGTTGGTTCGATGTCATAGTGAAAGCAGCAAAATACAATCAACAAGGGGGGTGTAATGCATCATCGAACAGCCAGCGTAATCATCATATTAGCGCTTGTCCTGACCCTACAGCCAGCGTTTCCCCAAACGGTTTCTGGGCAGAATACATCCAATATACCGCGCTTCGTAATTTTGTTTATTGGCGACGGCATGGGCTTCGAGCATATAAAAGCAGCCGGGTACTACAAAACTGGCGGCTCCGGGGCCTTTCCGTTTGAGTCGTTTCCCTATCAGGGCGAGGTTACCACCCATTCCGCCAGCCATGAGAGAACTGATTCTGCCGCAGGTGGAACTGCCATTGCTACGGGCACAAAGGTCAACAATGGAGTCATTAGCATAGCGCTGCCGGGTGACGAAGCGGAACTGGAAACGATTCTGGAAAAGGCGAGCCAACAGGGCAAAGCCACCGGTTTAATTAGCACATCCTACCTGACCGATGCTACCCCGGCGGCTTTCGGCGCGCATGAACTAAACCGGGACAACCAGGATGAGATCGCTCTTGACTACTTATACCAGACGCGCCCAAACGTGCTGTTTGGCGGCGGTGGCTGCGGATTGTCACCCGATTTAGCGCAGGATGCCGGGTATCAGGTGGTTCGAGATAGGAGCGAAATGCAGGCGCTGACCGGGTCGGAACTGTACGTCTCCGGCCAATTCGATTGGGGATTCATGCCGTTTGAATTTGATGGCATGGAAGAGTATCCCCACCTTTCCGAAATGACGGCCACGGTGCTCGATCTGCTGGATGATGATCCGGAAGGCTTCTTTTTGATGGTGGAAGGTGGAATTATTGATGAGTCATCACATGCAAACGATCGGGAACGGATGATCCACGAGGTGATCGAGTTCGGGAATGCCGTGCAAGTCGCGCTCGATTGGGCCGAAGGGCGTGATGACGTGCTGATTATTGTGACGGCAGATCACGAAACCGGTGGATTGACGGTAACGGAAAACAACGGCGCAGGGCAGTACCCAACCGTAACGTGGTCAACGGAGTATCACACCAGCAAAAATGTGCCGATCTACGCCTATGGAAAGAATGCCAATCGCGTATGGGGTGTAATGGATAACACCGAGATTCGCGATGTTATTGAAGGAACCCGCCCAATTTTCATGCCTTTCAAAAACTTCCTGCCGATCACCATTTCCGTGACTAAGTAGCAGGGAGGAACGAGAGGCATGTGGCGATGGGGCTGCTGCGCAAAGTTTTCTCACACGACTCAAACCTTGACCCAGCAAAGGGCGAATTTTAGGTACAATGCTTCTCGGAATGAACCGTAGCAAAAAAGTTGGGTCTCTGGGTTTTGCCGTGGTTGTAGGGAGAGATTGCAGCGCAATCTCTCCCTACAACCACGGCAAAACCCAAAGAGCCAAAAAGTTTGGAGCACATGAAACTGTATAAATTCCCTCCAGCCACCACTGGTTGGCGCCAGCGTCTGTACGAAATCATCTTCGAGTCAGACACATTCGAAGGAAAAGCGTTCGATATTGCCCTGCTGGTACTGATCGCCGCCAGTACACTAACGGTGCTGCTCGAGAGTATTCCCGCATTCCACGATCAGTACTTCACAATCTTACTGATCATCGAATGGTCCTTCACCATCCTGTTCACCATCGAATATATCCTCAGGCTGATCTCCGTGCGTAGGCCGTTACGCTATGCAACGAGCTTTTATGGGCTGGTCGATCTGCTTGCAATCCTTCCCACGTATCTCAGTATCCTGTTCCCCGGCGGGCAGTATTTTCTCGTTATCCGCGCGCTGCGGCTGCTGCGTATTTTTCGCATCTTTAAACTGGCCGAGTACCTCAATGAAGCAAACATCATCATGCGCGCGCTGCAAGCCAGCCGCCGGAAAATTGGCGTCTTTTTGCTGGCCGTCCTGCTGCTGGTAACCATCATCGGCGCGTTGATCTACGTAGTGGAGGGTGAGGCAAGCGGCTTTACCGATATTCCCACCAGCATCTACTGGGCAATTGTGACGCTGACCACTGTTGGGTATGGCGATATTGCGCCGCAAACACCTTTGGGAAAAGCGATCGCATCTCTGGTCATGTTGATCGGCTATTCCATTATTGCTGTGCCCACCGGCATTGTCACGGCAGAGCTAAGCCGGCCCCTACGAGCAGGGCAAGTTACCACCCAGGTCTGCCCCTATTGCGCGCGCGAAGGTCATGACAACGATGCAATCTACTGCAAATTCTGCGGCAACATGTTGAACGAGCCTGCTCCCACACAGAATAAGCCGCAATTGTAAGGGTTCCTCTTGCAAAGGGGTTGTCTGAAAAGGATGTTTATGTTGTCATGGGACAGCATATATGCTGTCCCATGACAACATAAACATCCATATCTTTTAGCCAGGGGCTGTCCAAACGTTCTTTTTGGACAGCCCCTTTTCTTAGAGTTCGCTGTCGCGGGTGGCGATCTTCTGTTTCACCAACTCGACGAACTCGCCTACCGGCAGCACGACCTGGCTGCCGTCGCGCTTGCGCAGCGCAACCGCGCCCTGTTCCACTTCGCGCTTGCCCAGCACCGCCATGTACGGCACCTTCATCAACTGCGCCTTGCGGATCTTGGCGTTCATGCGGTCGGAATCCGTGTCTACCTCTGCGCGGATTTTTGCATCGTGAAGCTGCGCAAACAGCGCCTGGGCTGCCTCATTCTGCTCGTCGGTGATTGGGATAATGCGCACCTGCTCCGGCGAGAGCCAGACGGGGAAGACGCCCGCGTAGTGTTCCAGCAAGAAGCCGATCAGGCGCTCGTGCGTGGAGAGCGGCGCGCGGTGGATGATCACCGGGCGTTCTGGCTGGCCCTGCTCGTTGATGTAGGTCAGGTCAAAGCGTTCAGCCTGGGCAAAGTCCACCTGGTTGGTCGCCAGTGTGAACTCGCGGCCAATGGCGCTCTTCACCTGCACGTCGATCTTCGGCCCGTAGAAGGCTGCCTCGTCGGCGATCTCGACGAACGGGATGTTGTTCTTCACCATGGCGTTGCGCACCATGTCTTCCGTCTTCTTCCACAACTCGGGGTTGTTGACATACTTCTTTCCCAGGCCTTTGGCATGGTGTGTGGAGAAGCGCATCACGTACTCGTTGATTCCGAACAGCCGGAAATATTCCAGATACAGGTTGATCACTGCCGTGAATTCTTGCTCGAACTGCGCTTCGGTGCAGTAGATGTGCGAGTCGTTCATCTGCATCGAGCGCACGCGCATCAACCCAAACAGTTCGCCCGACTTCTCGAAGCGGTAGCACGTGCCATATTCCGCCAGCCGAATGGGAAGATTGCGGTACGAATGCTGCTTGGCGGCGAAGATCTTGTGGTGCATGGGACAGTTCATCGGCTTGATGTAGTACTTCGTCCCTTCCATTTCCATCGGCGGGTACATGGAATGGGAGTAGTATGGCAGATGGCCCGAATGCAGGAACAGGTCTTCTTTGGTCAGGTGCGGGGTGCGTACGCGCACATAACCGGTTTTAAACTCCATCTCCTTGGCCAGATTCTCGATCTCTTCGATCATCGCACCGCCGCGCGGCAGCCACAGCGGCAGGCCTGGCCCGACCTCATCGTCGAAGACGAAAATATCCAGCTCGCGCCCCAGCTTGCGGTGATCACGCTTCTTGGCTTCTTCCAAACGCCAGAGATGCTGCTCAAGTTCTTCTGGTTTCAACCAGGCGGTGCCGTAAATGCGCTGGAGCATGGGGTTCTTCTCATCGCCGCGCCAGTATGCGCCCGCCACCGTCATCAGCTTAATGGCCTTCGGATTAATCTGATCGGTCGATTCCACGTGCGGTCCACGGCAAAGATCCACGAACTTATCGTGCCTGTAAATGCTGATAACAGGCTTCTCTTCCAGCGGGTTGCCGTCTTCATCGACCTCGCCGTGCTCCAGCCCCTGGATCAGTTCTAGCTTGTAAGGCTGCTCTTGGAAGATCTCGCGGGCTTCTTCGCCTGAAAGCGCGCGGTACTCAAACTTATGGCGGCCCTTGATGATTTCCTTCATCCTTGATTCAATCTCCACCAGGTCCTCTGGGGTGAGGGTGCGCGGCAGTTCAAAATCGTAGTAGAAACCATCTTCAATAGCCGGGCCAATGGCGTACTTCGCACCCGGGAACTTCTCTAATACCGCCTGCGCCATCACATGCGCGCTGGAATGGCGGATACGGTAAAGCAGGGAATCCTCATATCGTTCGTTGTTCAACATACTCTCTCCTCGCTGATTTCTCGCCCTAAATCGCTGCCGGAAACAAGGCTTCCAGCTTGCAGATAAACAAAAACGCCCATCCCAAAACTGGGACGGGCGCCATACGGCACACGCGGTTCCACCCAGATTGCCCCAATCTATGTTGGGACCATCTTGATCAGCCGGTAACGGGGCTTTCCGGTCCAACCTACCTTGGGCATGAACCCAGATCGGCGGACGGCTCGCGGGGGGTTTTTGCCGGTTGCAACCCGAGGAAGCTTTCAGCTATTATTGCAAGCGCTCGCTTGCAACTGCCTCCTCTCTCTGAAGGGTGCATGGGCCGGTTACTCGTCCCGGTCTTTGCCAGTGTTCGAATTATAGTCCATTTTCAATCAAATGGAAGGGGCTCTCGGGAAGTGCCGTTATACAAGGGGTCACGCCTACTTCCCCAAAGCAGAGTGGATTGTGTCCCACCGGTCCCGGATTTCTTTCTACGGGCGCGCCCGCCTTTCACCATCGCCCCCTGTAAAGCGAAGCGCGAATTTGTTGAAACTCCTTGAAAATAACCAACTCCTAATTGATTTTCTACTTTAAAAGAAGGATAATATTTCTAAGGGGCCGCTCTTCCCCATTGTGTTATACAAAATTGAATGAAAGGAGGGAAACATGGCTGTTCCGCGCTTGCCGGAAACCGGACAGGGGCTAGTTGAGTATGCATTAATCCTTGTTATGGTCGCGATCATCGTGATCGTTATTCTTGCGCTCCTGGGCCCGGCAATTGGAAACATCTTCAGCAACATTATTCCGTTAATTTGAGTCCCCGCTCTCTGGAGCGGCACGCTCTTTTTGCGGCCCCTGCCCTCCACAGGCTCTGTTGTGGAAAAAGCACCCTTCAAACAGCATAGGGTGCTTTTTTCTTTCCAACAGATACCGCTTTTCACGGTTTTCACAAAGTTGCTTGCCTTTTTCGGGGTTTGGGGTATGGGTGGCCGCGTTGCGGCCACCCATACCCCAAAAATCGCTCTTCTCCCCTTCCAGCTTGCGGAGCAAGCGCAGGAAGGGGCCGGGGGATGGCCCTCTGGATGGGGCTTTCACAAAACGCTCGACTATTTGTGAAAGCCCTGAACCGCTTTCGCCCTATTCTTGTCTTTTTCGGCAATCTGGCCTATACTTCCCTGTAGGTGGAGACAAAATGGCGATCAAATTAGACCGGCTCGATAAAGAAATCATTGATTTGCTCACCAAAGATGGGCGAATGTCTTGCGCGGAAATCGCGCGAGCCATTGGGACGGTATCCGAACGATCGGTCCGCTACCGGCTGGATAAACTCATCGAAGAAAACGTCATCCGCATCACCGCTACGCCCGTGCCCCAGGCACTGGGCTTCTCGGTGGTGGCGGATGTATTCATTGAGGTTGAGTCGGGGCAGGTACTGGAGATTGCCAGGCGTATCGCAGCCTACGAGAATGTCTCCTATGTTGCCTGTTCCACGGGTGAATCCGATATCAGCATTCAGATCATCACCCAGAACAACCGCGAACTGTACGAGTTCGTCACCGAAGTAGTGGGCAAGATCCCCGGCGTGCGTAAGACGACCACTTCAATGGTGCCTTTCATCGTCAAAGACATTGACCAGTGGCGGATACCGTCGAACGTGTTTCGACACACGGTTGACGAAGAGTGAGCCGTCAACCGGTTTTTTGGACCGCCGACCCGGTAAGCCGCAGAAGCCTTCAATCCGGCGGGTAGGTGGAGAAACGATCTGACCTACGGAGGAAACCATGCGACTGGAAGGATTGAAAGTTGTTTGCCTGGTAGCCGATGGGTTCGAGGATCTCGAACTGTGGGTTCCCCTGATGCGGGTGCGCGAAGAAGGCGCGCGCGTAACACTTGCCGGCCCCGAAGCCGGTGAAACCTATATCGGTAAGAACGGTTTGGAGGCGATTTCTGAAATCGGCTGCGACCGGATGGATCCCAACTGGTACGATGCGGTACTGGTTCCCGGGGGTTGGGCGCCGGATAAGCTGCGCCGCTACGAGCCGGTGAAGAACCTCGTCCGCGTGCTGTACGATCAACAGAAGACGATCGGCATGATCTGCCACGCCGGGCTGGTGGGTATTAGCGCCGGCATCGTGAAAGGTCACGATGCGACTGGCAGCGAAGGCATTAAAGATGATTTGATCAATGCCGGGGCAAAGTGGCGCGATGAAGCCGCGTTCCGCTCCGGGTGCATTGTTTGGGGCCGGGTCGTTCCCGATATCCCCAACTACTGTCGCGAGCTGGTAGCGGCGCTGGAAGAGCAAAAAGGGCGGATAAAATAACCCTATCCATCGGCTTTCCTGGAGGATCGCTTTGACGCAAGAGAATCATTCCCCGACCTATATCGTGCGACTGCAGGATGGTACATCCGCCGGCAGCCTTACCGCTACGTTCCGTTTTGCACCCGAACTCCCCGCTGTTGGGCAGCCGGGCGCGCAGGCAGGTGACCTACTGTTGACGCCCAATAACGAAGCCGGCCACACCGTCACCGTATCGCTGGGCAAGCGCGAAAAGGCGACCGCCGAGACGGTGCGCAAGGCGGGCGGCGCGCTGGGCAAATGGCTGCTCGATTCCGGCGCGACCGCACTAACGGTCGATCTTTCCGGTCTAGATGAGATCCCAGGAGCAAGCCAGGCAGCGCTGGAAGGCGTGAAGCTGGGCGCTTACCGGTTTGGCCGCTACAAACAGAATGACAAACCCGCCCCCGAACTGACGATCACCGTCACCGGGGCGGATGATGGGCTGACCGGGCGCGTAGAGCGTCTGACCGACGCAGTGATCTTCGCCCGCGACCTGGCCCACGAGCCCGCCAATGTTATCAACCCCATTACCCTGGCGGAGCGGGCGCAGTTCGTGGCGCAGAAGTACGGGCTGAGCTTCAAGGTAATTGACGACAAGCAGCTTGCCGAAATGGGCGCCGGGGCCATCCTGGCAGTCGGCAAGGGCAGCCGCACTCCGCCCCGCCTGATCGTATTAGAATACCCCGGCGTGAATGCAGAGGGCCAGCAGCCGGTGGTGCTGGTGGGCAAAGCCATCACCTTCGACACCGGCGGCTACTCAATCAAAGGCACCGAGGGTATCGTAGGGATGAAGTACGACAAGTGCGGCGGAGTAGACGTGCTCGCTACGATGCAGGCCGCCGCAGAGCTAAAGATCAAGACGCCCCTGGTTGGCATCATCAGCGCTGCCGAGAATATGATCTCCGGCGACGCCTACCGCCCGGACGATATTATCCACACGCTAAACGGCAAGACAGTAGAGATCATCTCCACAGATGCGGAAGGCCGTCTGGTGTTAGCTGATGCCCTCACCTACGCCCAGCAGACCTACCAGCCTCGCGCTCTGATCGATCTGGCGACGCTGACCGGCGGCGTGGTTGTGGCGCTGGGCCGTGTGCGCGCCGGGCTCCTCTCCAACAACGACGCGCTGGCAGAAGCCCTATATCGCGCTGGCGAAGCGACCGGCGAGCGCCTGTGGCGGCTGCCGCTGGATGAGGAGTACAGCCGCAACATGAAAGGCGACGACGCGGACCTGAAGAACTCTGGCGGTCGCGAGGGTCACTGCATCCTTGGCGGGGCGTTCCTCAAAGCATTTGTGAATGACGAAGTGCCTTGGGCCCACCTGGATATCGCAGGCGTCGCCGATGCCAACAAAGAGGCGCCGTATGCCCCTAAGGGCGCAACCGGCTTCGGGGTCCGCCTGCTGATTCAGTATTTGGAACAGTTGTAGTCCCAAAATCCATTCACAAAAAACAACCCGCAGCCTCTTACCATGGGCTGCGGGTTGTTTTTTGTGATTTACCCCAGTAAGCAGCGCCTACAAGCTCCACGGAATCTGTTAGAATTGCCCCATTATCCCGTGAAAAACAACTGTGTGACCATCATCAATCATCCAAAGGCTTCGTTCCCACATGCATAAACTGCTGCGCCACCTCGATCTTGCCTGTTTCGCTATCCTCTTTGTTTTTACCAGTGTGGCTTTCCTCAGTTACTCGCCGTACCGGGTATCCGTTCCGCACCGTGATTCAGGAATTTTTCTCAACGTAGGGGCGAACCTTTTGGATGGCAAGATGCTATATCAGGAGACTTGGGATAACAAACAGCCGCTGCTCTACGTTCTCAACGCGCTTGGCCTTTGGCTCGGGAACGGATCGGTGTGGGGTGTGTGGGCGCTGGAGCTGGTACTGCTGCTGGCAATGGTTTTCTTCGGGTACCGGATGCTTCGTTTGTGCATGCCCCCAATGGGTAGTTTCTTTGCCGTATCCGCCAGCTTCCTTACCGTATATCCCTGGATCGCCGGAAACTACACGGAAGAATATGCCATTGTCTTCCAAACCGGAATCCTGGCGGCGCTTTTCCTCTTGTATCTGCCAAACCGCACGCGCGCTTCCCGCGTGGTAGGCGCGCTCAGCATGGGGGTGCTTGCCGGACTGAGCTTCTGCATAAAACAAACTTATATAGACACTGCCGCCGCTGTTGGCCTTTTCCTGCTGTTTCTGGCCTGGTTGAAACGGGATCGCGCTATCCTCGGCTCCATCGCGTTGATGGCATTGGGCTTCATGCTCGTCAACGGCGTCTTCATCCTGTACTTTGCGGCCAATGGTGCGCTCAACGATTACATCACCAGTACGTATTTGTTTAACAGCTCAATTGCCAACCTCGGCCTATTGGAGTGGATCCACTCACTTCTGGAGCGGCTGGAACTTCTCACCGCCACGCCGTTCTTGCTGGTCGCTTGCGCCGTCTGGCTAGCAGTAATCCTGAGGGGCATCTGGAGCGGCCGTGAGCTGTTTCGCGCTGCCATCCAACACCCGCTTGCCAGGTGGGTCATCCTTGCCCTGGGGCTTTTGGGTTGGGCGCTGTTCCTGGTTGCACAGGTGCGGGGCAGCGCTGAGGGCATGGGCCTGCTGGAATGGCTGGCAGTGCTCGCGGGATCATTCTTCACCCTCGCTGCGCTGGTTATGTTCCTGCGGAAACCTTCCGGTGCCCCATTCGAACCCAATCGGTCGGGGTGGCACGAAGCTCTAGAGAAGGGTGGTTGGTCAACCCCGGGCGCTGCTTCCCTGCTGTTCCTTGGGCTGATCGACTTACCCATTGTGGTTTTATCAATTACGCTGTCGGGCAGAGACTTCTTCCATTACTACATCTCACTGTACCCTGCGCTCTTTCTGCTGCTGGGCGGCGGAGCTGCCTACCTGTATCAAGCGGTTCCTTCCGCCAAACGCTCGGTGCTGAACACGGTACTGGCTGCCCTGCTGATCGCAGCATCGTTTGGTCCGCTGCTGCAAATTTGGGCGTTTCTCGCCAACCCCGGCGGCAGCGAGCAGCGTTCTGAAACAGCGCAATATCTCAACGCTGTCACCGCTCCAGGTGACCCCATCCTGGTGTGGGGATGGGAATCGGTAATCTACTATCTCGCAGACCGGCATGCACCCACCCGCTACGAATACCAATTCGCGGCCTATCAGGAATGGGAACACCAGCAGGATGTGCAGGCGGCACTGCTGACAGACATGCAAAACCAGCCGCCCGTCTACATCGCCGACTTAATGGATGGCGGAATGCCGCTGATCGAAGGTCGCAACGCCGAAACCTGTCTTTCCGGAAGCACAGCAGAGCACCCGAAACTGCTCGAAATTCTCTCGTTTGTCTGCTCGAACTATGCGTTTGACCGGCGAATTGGGCAGTTCAACATTTACCGGCTGAGATCCTACAGTGCTGGAGAATAACGGACCCCGAAAGGGAAACGCAATCAAAAACCGCCGCGCTAGACGCGGCGGTTTTTCTACTTGTTCGGATTATCTTTCCTGTAGATGGGCTTCCAGGAACCACAACGACTTGTCCAGATCGTGCGCCACCTGGGTGAGCAGGTCCGCGGTGACCATATCCTCCGCCTGCTCGGCCTGGTCGATGCCCTCGCGGGTTGCCTCCGCCGTCGCGGCGTAGCGATCCACCAGCAATTGCACGCTTTCGCGGCTGCCCACCGGCTCGGCAGGGAATTCATCCAGGCGAGTTGCTCCGGCAGCCATGCGGGCTGTCCCGGTCGCCGCGCCGCCCAATGCGGTTGCGCGCTCAGCAATCAGATCCACGTGCGCCAGCAGTTCCGCCGCAAGCTGATCATATAACTCGTGCAGTTGGAAGAACTGCATGCCCTTTACATTCCAGTGGGCCTGCTTGGTCTGGGTGAATAGGTCAAATGTATCGGCAAGCTGCTGGTTGAGCAGCTTCACCATCTCGCTGCGCTTTTCCTGCGGCAAATCGTGACTGGTCTGAACCATGCGCCCGTCTTTGGTTACGCGGGTATCTTTTTGATCTTTTGCTTTGGTTGCCATAATCCCTCCTTGAATGATATTGTGTCCCCCTTTTTGATGATAAGGATTAGCGTATCCACGAGCAAGCTGGGAATCTCCCTAGATTTACCCCCCGGGCCACGGAATATCGACTGGGTCTGAGTAGCCATGCTTCTCGGCGGTGTAGAGCTTGCCATTCGAAGCAGTCGCGCAGCCGCCCTCATCCTTGAAGGTGTAGCTGGTGTTATCGGTATGGATGATGAAGGGGAAGTACGCGCCGTTTTGGCAGATATTCGCCTCGATCAGGTAACCGCGGCGCTTGTCATCACTCAGCGGCACCACATCCCACGTCACAGTTACTTCGTTCCCGTTGCGCACTGCTTGCACATTACCGGGCGGTCCGGCAAAGGTTGTTTTCGGCAGCCGGCGCTCCACATACGGAACGCTTTTGGGGTCGCCCTGCTGCACATCAAACACGATCTCCGAAGCCCAGCAGTGACTATCGAGGTTGAACGGCTTGATCCAATACCAGGTGCCGCTCCAGTTGCGACCGTGCACTTCGGCGGTATCGCCTTCGTACAGCCCCCAGCGATAGAGGTATGCCATCCCCGGCCCGTAGCGGCAGTTGGCTTGCTGATTCACCGTCACGTCGGGGAAATCACGGGTGGGCGAGGCGCTGGGGGTTGGAGACAGCGAGGGAGTAAATGTTGCGGAGGGCGTATCCGTCGCCGCGGGTGTAGAGGATGCGGTGCGGGTAGCAGTGGCAACAGGGGTTGAAGTAGCCGTCACCGTTGGGACCGGCGTATCGGTAGGAGACTCGGTCTCTGTAGGAACAGCCGTCGCCGTTGCAGTCGGCACAACCTCTGTAATAGTAGGGGGGGCGGAACGCGCTTGCGGTCCCGAGCAGCCCGCCAGTAAAACGATTACAAGCGCTGCTGCCAGTATTTGCCAGGGGCGGAAAACCGATTGATCCATCATTTGCACTACTATGCGCCTTTCTAAAAGCCGATTCACAGCCGTATGCTGGAATTCTTGCCGGATTATACAAGGTTCCGAACACTTTTTCCATTCAATGGACGCTTTGGGAACGACCGAACCCATAGAGTCGTTTAATTGGGTAGTACAACTATATTGGTTTTATGCTATATTTGACTGAGTTTATCAACGGGGGTGGAAATGACGGTCAAAATATCATTTCCCCTTTTTCAAACCCGTCTATTAATACTCCGCAAACGATGTTCTTCTACAACCACGGCAAAACCCAAGACCCAAAAGAAGATCGCTCAATAGGGGTTCCAGGGTTTTTGGAATGTTGGGGTGATGAAACCACCCCGACATTCCAAAAACCTGGAACGCCGAAATGAACCAAGAAGTTTATGCACCAAAGAGGAGACATGCAAGTGCTGCAAGTGACTTTCAACCTCTGTATTCTCTTGACGTTTCTCCTCGGAAGTGTATCACTCCCCGTCTCCGCGCAATCGTACCACTGGCAGCTTAAGCAAAACACCCAAGATTCCAGCTTGCCAGTTCTGCAGGAGACAGACTATACGATCTACCTGCCACAAATCAGCCAATCGAATACGGTAGACGATCAGGTTTTCGAAGTGCGCCCCGGCGCTCTGCGTACCAAAAGTTTTGACGGAGGCGTGGTAACCCTCGTTGCTGCCGCGGGCAGCGCGAGCGCCCCGGTTATCTTCCAATACACCCCGGAAACTTCGCCCCTCCCCGAGGCATTGAAGACCTTCTCGATTACCGCATCTACCACATGGGATTTCCCACTCGCTGCGCAGGTTCGCTACTCGAATACGGTGGTGGAAGCGCGGCTGGGCATCTTCCAGTATCAGACCGAGAACGCCGCCTGGGTGGAAATCCCCTCTCAAGTTGACGCAGACACGGTCGTCGCCCTGATCGAGCAGCAGGGGCGCTATGCGCTGGTGCAGGATGCGCCGTGCGACGAGCTATATGTGTGCCTGGCGTCTGCTGCTGAAATGACGGCTTCCGCGGCGCAAACCGCAATACGCGCCATCCGAACGCAGATCGACCCGGCTGGCAGCGCGCTGGTTCAGGTGCAGATCACCGGTGACGTGGAGCGCGCCCAAATCACCGGCGGATCACCCGGACAGCTTGCTGTTCCACTGGCCCATACCCCCGCGTACGGCGTGGATGTGTGGACCGCCATCTTTACCGGAATCCCCAACAACCGGGTGATCCACTTCACCGTCACCGCCGAAGGGACGGATGGCAGCAACGCCACACTGGAAGGCGCGCTGCGCGGCTGGAATAATCACGATCCGGGCGTGGATTGTATCCACAACGCTTGCGATGGATGGGTACCGGTCGCCGGTGAGACTGCGCCGGGCACACGCCAGAGAGAGCTTGTACCGCACAGCGATGTGCTTACGGCGCACGGCAGCTTGTTTCACCGCATGCCGCTGCTCTCGCTGCCCGGCCCCGGCGATTCTGATATAAAGCTTACCCTCACCTACCACGCGCAGGGCCAGGCAGACGGCCCAGTGGGCCGCGGGTGGTTCTTTTCCTACGGTATGAACATGCGCTTTGTCGATACGCCCCTGCTGCGCGGCGCGGAGATCCGCTACCCGGATGGGAGGCTGATACGCTTTGCGAACGTTGGCGGCAGCATCTTCGAGCCGGTCGACCCCGGTATCAACGACCGGTTGGAATCCACTGCCGCCGGTTATCGCCTTACTCGCGCCAAAACGCTCATCTCATATCTGTTCGATGCAGAAGGGCGCCTTACGGGCGTGCAGGATCGCAACCAGAACCCCGTGCGTCTGATCTACGAAGGCGGGCGTCTGGTGCGGATTGAAAACAACGGCCTGCGCAGTTCCACGCTTGCCTACAACGAAGCCGGGCAGATTGTTTCGATCACTGCGAGCAGCCGCCAGGTGCTGCTTGCTTATGAAGATGACCGCCTGGTATCGGTGACAGACGCATCGGGCGGCGTGTGGCAGTTTGCCTACGAAACCCGCGAAACCCCCGGCGTCCTCGGCGCGGATGGGCAGGAGATCACCCTGGTTGACCAACTGCTCACTGTTTGGACAGATCCGAATGGCGCCGTGCAGGGCCGCCAGGAATATGACGAGCTCGGGCGGGTGGTCGAGCAGACCACCGCCGCCAGCGGACAGCGAACCTTTGCCTATGACGAGGTGAACCGTGAGACAGTCGTCACCGATGCGTACGATAACACAACCCGCTACCGCTTTGATGAACTCTGGCGGCTGGTGGAGCAGATTGCACCAGACGGCTCGCGTGAGACGTTCGGCTACGATGAGGATTTCAACCGCACCCGCTATGAAGATGCCGCCGGGCGCGTGTGGCAGTGGGGCTACGACTCTGCCGGGAACCTGCTGCGCGAAGAAGGCCCGCTCGGCTGGCTGCGATCTTGGGAGTACAACACCCTCGGGCTGCCTGTTCGCGCCGCCGAAAATCTCGACGATAGCACTACACGCGAGAGCCTCTTTACCTATGATGCGGCAGGTAACCTGCGTACCATCACCAACCCGTTGGGGGCCGTGGCCGATTACCGGTACGACGAGCGCGGGCTGCTGACGCGCGCGCAGGACTTTGCCGGGCGCATCATCTACTACACCTACAACAACCGCGGCGACCTCACCTCCCGATCCAACGGTATCGAGTCAACCCTCTTCCGCCGCGACGATGCAGGGCGGCTGGAGCAGCTCACGCTGCCCGAGGGCCAGGTATACACATATGCCTACGATAGCCTCGACCGGCTTACCGCCGTTGGCGGCCCGCTGAGCTTCTCGCTCACCTATCAATATGACCCCTCTGGCAATCTGATCGCTGAGACTGCGCCCACGGGAGCCGTCACATCATATGAAGTTGATTCCGCCGGAAGATTGACCGCTGAAATCGATCCGCTTGGCAGCCGGACAACGTACGTCTATGGCGCAATGGGCGAGCTGGCGCGCGTGATCGACGCGGAAGGCCGCGAAACCGAGTTTGGCTACGATGTCCTGCAAAGGATGGTAGAAGTCTCTGAGCCGCTGGGCGCTGTGACGCGCTACACATATGATGCGGCGGGGAATCGCGTCTCCGTCACCGATGCCGAGGGCCGGGTGCTGCATACCGAATTTGATGCCCTCAACCGGCCGGTCGCGGTGACGGAAAACTACCGTCCCGGAGCACCCGCCAGCGCGGATACCAATCTCACTACGACTTACATCTATGACCTGGGCGGGCGGGCGCTTCAGACCACCGATCCGGAAGGCAACCCCACGCGCTACACCTACGATCTGCTGGATCGCCTCACTGTGCTGACCAACGCCGAAGGCGGGCTGTGGAGCTTTGCCTACGACCCGGCTGGCAGCCTGACCAGCGCCACCAGTCCGCGCGGCGCGGTGACCGGGTACGACTACGACATCTCCAATCGCCTGATCCGCGAGACGGATGCCTACGGCAATGTGACACGCTACGAATACAACCAAAACGGCTGGCAAACAGCGGTGATCGACCCGTTGGGCGTAGTTACCGCGTATGACTACGATGACCTGGGGCGCGCTGTTGCCGAAACACGCAGCGCGGTACCCGGCGAGGCACCGTCCGCGCAGGTCAACGTCACGACTACCTACGAGTTTGACCTGGCGGGCAAGCTGCTGGCAGCCACCGACCCGCGTGGCAGCCGCGCCGCCTACAGCTATGACGTAGCTGGGCGGCTGCTGTCAGCCTCCGATTTCGCTGGGGCAGTCACCCGCTATACCTACGACCGGATCGGCAATTTGCGCTCTATCACCGACCCGAACGGCGGCGTCACGCGCTATACCATGGATGCCCGGAATCGCCGTGCAGTGATCACCAACCCCGAGGACCATACCATCCGTTACGCCTATAATCTGCGTGACGAGCTGGTGGCAATCACAGATGCGAATGGCAGCACGACCACATTCTCGCTCGACGGTGTTGGCAGAGTCCGCAAGCAGACCGACGCGCTGGGTGGCGTGTGGCAGTTCGAGTACAACCGCACCGGACGCATCACTACCGAGACCGACCCCAACGGCAGCTCCCGCCGCTATACCTACGACCGCATCTACCGCCCGCTCACCTACACCGCCGGGGATGGAGGTGTCACCCGCTATGCCTGGGATGCTGGCAGCAACCTCATCTCGCTGATCGACCCGCTGGAACGGGCGACCACGTATGAATACGATCTCCTCAACCGGCTGACCGCCTTCACCCTGCCCTCCGGCGCGGTAGAGCGCTACACCTACGATGCATCCGGCAGCCAGACAGCCAAGATCGACGCAGACGGCATTGCCACAAGCTACACCTACGACCCGCTCTACCGCCTCATCGCTGTTACGCAGAATTTTGTCGCCGGTGCCCCATCCACGGCTGACCAGAACGTCATTACGCAATACGCCTACGACTCAAGCGGCGGGCTGGTGGAGATTACCAACCCGCTGGGGGCTGTCACCCGCTTCGAGCGGGACGCAATGGGCCGTCCCATGCGCGAGATCGACCCGCTTGGGAATGCCTGGGCCTATACCTGGGATGCGGCAGGCAACCTCACCGCACGGCAAGATGCGAACGGTGCGCTGACAGAATACAGCTACTATCCCGATCACATGCTGCGCCGGGTTGAATATCCGGGCGATAAACAGGTAACCTTCGCATATGATCCCAACAACAACCGCACCGCCATGAACGGCTCGTTCGGCAAAAGCCGTTGGGAGTATGACCCGCTCAACCGCGTTACCCGCGCAGAAGACGCGCTGGGCCGCCGAATTAAGCTGGGATACGATGCGGCGGGTAACCGCACCTCACTCACCTATCCCAATGACTACCGGGTGCGCTGGCAGTATGACGCCGAGAACCGCATGTCCGCTATGATCGATCCTGCCGGGCGAGAGACAATATACACGCGCGATGCGGCGGGCAGTATCACCGGTATCACCTATCCAAACGACATCACCGCCCAGATTGCCTACACGCAGGATACGCAAATCGAGTCACTGATCTACCGCCAGAACGAGAACGAAATCACCAGGTTTGCATACGCCTACAGCCCCGCTGGTGATGTGACACGCATCACCAGCCAGTATGAAGGCAGCCAGTCCGCATCAGTGACCGAGCAGTACGCGTACGATCCGCTGCACCGGTTGGCAAGCGTGGAAAGCAGCGCGGGCGGCGCGAGCAGCTACCAATACGACGCTGCCAGCAATCGCATCCTGTGGACCGGCGCGGACAATCCGCTCACGCCCCAGCCCGGCGACTCATTCCAGGCGGCTTTCACTTACAACCCGGCCAATCTGCTCACCCAGGCACAAATTACCGGATCGATTGACAGCACCATCGGCTACACCTATGATGCCAATGGAAACCGCGTCGATCAGCGCGTTGAAGGTGGCCCCGGCCCTGCGCTGGGCATGCGCTACGCCTACGATACGGAAAACCGGCTGGTCAGCACGCAGGCGTATCAGGTGGTCGATCGCGGTCGAACTGCCGAGCGTGGAATCACCTCCTTCTCATACGATGGATTGGGCCGTCTGATGGTGCACCAGTACAAACCGCGCAGTGGCAGTAGTTGGCAGCGCAATGAACTGCTCTACGATGGGCTGGATCCCATCGCCGAGTACCAACCTCGCTCCTGCCGCTGGAGCTATTTCTATCGCGGCGCAGAGAACGCCCTGGTCGCCTTGCAGCGCTTCCCCGCTACCTCCACCAAAGATTTGAACGAAGCGGAAGGATTGAATGAAGAAGAACTTGCCAGATCCTGCGGAGTCGATGAAGCGGCACTGCCGCCGCTGATGGGAGATGAGCTCCCAATGGGCGCGGAAGGTCTGCCGCCGGATATGCAAGTACCCCAGCTTGAGATCGGCGAGCCCACCGGCGGCAGCGGTCATAGCGCGCGCGGCAACACCTATTGGTATCTGCACAACGCCCGTGGTGACGTGACCGGTCTTACCGGCCAGAACGGGCAGTTTATCCACGACTACACCTATGACCCATACGGCATCCTGACGCCGGATGAGGGAACGTTTACCACGCCGCTGAACCGCTTAACCTTCTCGGGCAAGCGGCTGGATGAGAATACTGGTCTGGTGTACTTTGGCGCCCGCCACTACGACCCGCTCGCCGGGGTGTGGCTGACGCAAGACTTGTGGCGCGGCGACATCTCCGACCCTGTTTCGCTGCACCGCACGTTGTTTGCCAACGCCAACCCGCTCACCATGCGTGAAGCGTACGGCTTCCAGCCAGAACCGGTGAACCCGGGCGGCGCGGACCAGCTCGAATCCCTGCTCGCCGATCCTCTTGCCCGCCAGTTCTCCAATTCAGGTGTGTTTATCCAGCACCATTTTTTTAACGCCGCGGGCGGCAGCTATGCCGTGCCCGAGTACCGCATGGAAGGCACCTCGCTGTACTTTGACCTCAAGCCGAATGAAGAAGAATACGGCCTTGGAGTATCCGCGGCTGGACGGCTGTTTGGCCGGTATTCCGGCTATGGCATTCAGCCGGTTGCAGATGGCAAGCTGGCGCAGCAGATTTCCACCCAGCAAACTGTCTATCGCCTTGGCTTTGTAGCGCCGGGGATCACCGGCTATGTGGATCAAGATACCCCCGCCCTGCGCCTGCCTGCGCAAGTGGAAGTTGGTCACAGCGGGCTTTTGATGGCCTTCGATTCCTTCAACCCTTACGCCAGCAAGGCGCAAGCAGCCGGGATGGCGAGCACTGAGAAGCAATTGCGGGCAGCCGCAGAGGCGGACGCGTTTGACGGCGCCTTTATCGGCTGTTCTACCAATGCGGTGGGCATATCATGGGGCTGTGCCTTCTCCGAACGCGGCGCTGCTTATACGGGGTTGCATACCGCGATCCCTTCCCACACGAACACCGGCGCAGCCTGCACGGTCGAGAACGGTCTGGGCCGCTGTCTCTCTGGAACGCTCAACGGGCGATCGCTCAACCCAGAGGTATTCACCGCGATTTATGACGAATCGGATACGTGTCTGGTGCGCCAGCCGCAGCCGCGCAATCCCTTGTTCGTCAGGCTTCCGGAGTGACCAGCACCTTATCCACCCGCAGGCCGTCCATATCCATCACTTCATACTTGAAACCACAGCAGGTGAAAACTTCACCGGCTGTGGGCACCGCGCCAATTTGCGCCATCACGAAGCCGCCGAGTGTTTGGTAGCCAGCGCGTTCCTCGCCCGGCAGTACATCAATATCAAACAGGTCTTTAAATGCATCGATGCGCATCATACCTTCCACCAACCAGGTACCATCCTCGCGCTGAACGGCCTCAGGTGCAACCGGCTCGCCGCGCTCGGAGATACCGCCCACCATCGCTTCCATCACATCAAACAGCGTAACCATGCCCACGGTGCCGCCAAACTCATCAATCACCAGGGCCAGGTTGCCGCTGGCGCTGCGCAGCACCTCCAGCACCTGGAAGGCGGGCATGCTCTCTGGCACGTATTCCGCTGGCAAAATGATCGAGCGGATATCCACGGGGACGTTATCTTGCAGCCGCGCGAGCAGGTCTTTCGCGCGTAGAACGCCCAGCACATCATCCAGGGAGCTGTCGGCGACGGGCAGGTGCGTGTGCGGGCTGTCCATCAAATAGCGCAGGTTCTCTTCCAAGGGGTCTTCCAGATCCAGCCAGTCGATCTCGGTTCGGGGCGTCATCAGTGAGCCGGCGTTTAAATCCCCCAGCCGGAACACGGCTTCCACAATATCCGTCTCTTTCTCCTCAAACAGGCCGATCTGCTCGCCTTGCTCCATCATGACAGTGATCTCTTCGGGCGTAACCGGGGCATCACCGCTCTTTTTTACTCGCAGCATCCGCAAAACCAGCTCGGTAGAGAGTGTCAGCAGGCTCACCAGTGGTGACGCCAGCCGAGAGACAAGCCCCATCGGGCGAGCGATCACTGCGGCAATGCCCTCAGGGTTCGAGAGCGCCAGCCGTTTGGGCACCAGTTCACCAATCACCAGCGAGAGGTACGAGATTAGCATAACGATGAGGAAAACGGCAATCGCCTGTGCATTAACCTGGATAAACGGCACAGGGATGCGGGCAACAGATTGCGCCAGCGGCACAGACAGTGAAGCGCCGCCAAACGCGCCAGCCAGCACGCCAATGAGCGTAATACCAATTTGCACGGTGGAGAGAAAGCGCGTGGGTGCATCGGCCAGGCGCAGGGCAGCGCGAGCGTTATCGTCACCGCTCTCCGCCCGCTGGAGCAAGCGCGCTTTGCGGGCCGAAACCACAGCCATTTCGGACATGGAAAACACGCCGTTTAGCAGAACAAGAAATAGAATGATCCCTAACTCAAATAGAAATCCCTCAGAATCATCCATTTCCTTCCTCCCCGTGGCCATCCATGAGCTGGCGAGCCAACTGTTGCAAGGCTTGGGCATCTTCCGGGCTGGCGTTCATCGATCGCCAGTACACATCGAGCAAATCCATTGGCGTCAGGCTCGAAATCCCAGAATCGGTTGGCAGTCGCAGGCGCGCTTCACGCTGCGGACGGCGGACCAGGTGAAACTCAAAGCACACTTCCGCGCGCCGGCGCAGCTCGGTCTCGTTCAGCAGGGCTTCCCAGTCCGCCGGGTATTCGATTACCAGGCGCACAATCGACCCATCCAGTTCTGCTTCCGCAGGCAGCACTTCCAGCAGCCGGTTTTGGATGGCCTCGGCCATATCCGTACCGGTAACGCCAGAAAGGTCTACCTGCCGGTCGATGAACCGGCGACCATTGAGCATGCGCCATTCTACGCGTGTATCCTGGCCCTTGTTGATGTCAGCAATGATGTAGAACTTGTCGTCCTTCACCTCGCCAAAGTCCACGCGCTCGATCGAACCGGGGTAAATGACGGGGGGCTGCGCGCCAGGGTTGAGATCCTGCGGCTTATGGATGTGACCAAGCGCCACGTAACTCAGGCGCGGGTCGCGCACCAGCGAACCGGGCAGTACCAGGTCTCCCCCCAGCATCACGCTGCGCTCACCACCATACACGGCGCCCTGCACCGATGCATGCGCCGTGAGGATCACCGGCAGGCTGGGGTCGATGCGCTCCTCAAGCCACTCCCGCACCAGTTCTGTTAGCCGCGCTTCCAGTTCCTCGTAGATCTTGCCCGGCTCCACCGCGCTCAGGCTTAACGCGCCCATCAAGCTGGAGCGAGATACCCACGGCAGGCCAATCACCTGTATGGGCTGCCCATCGAGATCCTCGGGGCCAAGAAAGCACGGGCGCGAGATCACTTTCACGTGCGGCACGGGGATTGTTTCCCACTCTTGCAAGGCGTGGGCGCGCCCGGTCGCCGGGGATAGATCGTGGTTGCCTACCAGCAGCAGGGTCGTAATGCCCGCTTGCGAAAGACGCACGATACGCCGGCCCCATTCGCGCTGGAAGGTCGGCACCGGGGTGCGATCCTTGTAGGCGTCTCCGGCAAAGACTACCATATCCACCCGTTCGTCGATCGCGGCATCTACAATCGAATCGAGCGCCTTGAGAAAATCATGCGTACGGATGGGCAGCCCGGTGGTCGGGTCATGCCGGCCGTGGGTAGCAATATCGATATGAGCGTCAGCGAAATGGAGGATGCGTGTCACAGATTTATAGTCAATCTAGGGGGTAACCCCAAGCTCCGTCATCAATGCGACGGATGGGTTGAAGTTGGGATGATATTCCAGGCTCTTGCGCAAGTCATCGGCAGCGCCTGTGGTATCGCCCAATGTGGCCTTTGCCCGCGCGCGCCAGTAAAAGCTCTCCTCCAGATATGGCTCGGAGGCAGTGCTAATGGTTTTGTCCGCCAAGGCAATCACGTCGTAGTACCGCCCGGTAAAGTAGTAGGCGTAGTAGGGGCCGGTCATGTACCAGGTGGCGCGCCAGGGGCGTTTATCGGCGGGCAGTTGTGCCAGCAGAGCAAACGCCTGATCATAAGCCTTCGCCGCTCCGCCGTAATCCTGCAAGCGCACCAGGCTGCTGCCCTGGTTGTACCAGGCAAAGAACTGATCCTGTCCCTCCAGCGAGAAGATCTCCCCACTGGCCAGCTCGTACGCGGAACGGTTTGCGGCAGCCTGATCGGCGTGCGAACCCAGCAGCGCCAGCACCTCGGCCTCGCGGTCTGGCGGGTAAGCGATTATGTAGTGGTAGTTGAACGAGCGCCAGCCCTGCATCAAATCATCGTACGGAACGCGGAAGTTTGCGCCATTTTCTTCAAAGGCGTCTTTTACCTGATACTGCGATACCGCGTCATCATACCCGTATACGTACTGGTAGTGCCCCATCCACGAGACTTTACCCGAGAGGTCGCGCAGGAATACGCCGCGCTCTACCATCACCGGGTAACCGTTTGCCACAAGTCGCTTGAGCAGTTCCGGCGTTCCGCCCACCCGGTCGAGCGCGCGAAAATCAGTCATGCCGTTCACGAAATCGGTCATCTCGTAGGGCATCACGTTTTTGTCTTTGTCATAGGGCTTCAGGTAGCTCGCCGCACCCTCGCGGTTGCCTTGCCATCCCCAAAACTGAAGCGCCATCGTCAGGGTGGCGGGAGCGCAGTTGTTGAAGCCGTAGTGCTGATCGACATATGGAACTGCCGTAATTGACGCGGAAGGTGGCAGCGTGGGCAGCGGCGTTGGGCTGGGTGTAATTGTGGGGGTTGGTGCGTCTGGCGGGAGCGCGGTATTCGTAGGAAGCATGGTTGTAGCGGTGGCAGTCGGGCCCTGCTGAACCATCGCGGTTAGCGTCGCTTCGACCACAGCAGCCACCGCAGTGCCCTGCGGCGTAAAAACCGATTCCTCTGGCGGGTTTAGCAAGTAGAAAATGCGGACACGCGCCTGATCGAGCCGCCACCATATCCGCTCCTGGATGGGGGGCAGCGCCATCAACAACAGGCACAGCGCGGCTGCACCCAGCACGGCCCAAAGAATGGTTCTGCGGTTTTTCATGATGGAGGAATTATAC
>JAEYTI010000018.1 GCA_023434145.1 Chloroflexota bacterium
CCATCTGCCCCATCGTATATTCTTTGAACACGGGCGGTAGTTTTTTCTTGGCCATGCCCCTATTGAATCACATCCCCTTTAAAATCGGAAGGGGCTGTCTCAATGTACTTTTGAGACAGCCCCCAAAGATTTTTCAGGCGGGCGAAACCCGCGATGCGTACATACAGTTTTGTGATTCATGCATGATCAGCAGCCGCGGAATCGCCACAAGCGGTTTTTTTGATTCCCTGGTTTATAATTGCCCAATTAAGATTTGGATCAAGGATCTACAGATGAAACATCCTCGGTTTGCGGAGTTCCTTAAAGGTGTCGTGGACGAACTGCCGATTTTGCTGGGTGTGGTTCCTTTTGGGCTGATATTCGGCGCGCTGGCGGTGAACATTGGCCTTTCACCCTTTGAAGCGCAATCAACTTCTTACATCATCTTCGCAGGGTCGGCCCAGTTTATCGCCGTTCAGTTGTTCGGGGCGAATGCATCTGTCGCGGTGACCTTAATGGTTGTGTTTGTGGTGAACGTTCGCCACGCGCTGTACAGCGCATCTGTTGCACCGTATATCTCCCATCTAAAACCTATCTGGAAATATATCCTTGCGTACTTTCTTACCGATGAAGCGTACGTTGTTGCCATAACAAACTACGAGAAATACGGAGTTTCTGCTTTTCGCCATTGGTATTTCCTGGGAGCGGGGGTTACCTTGTGGAGTGCGTGGCAGATCAGCAGCCTTCTGGGAATTCTTGTTGGCGGGGGCATTGGGGAAAACTGGCCAGTAGGATTCGCGCTTCCACTGACCTTTATTGCATTGGTGGTTCCAGGACTGAAAAGCCGGCCATCTATTTTGGCTGCCATCACTGCGGGGGTTATTGGCTTGTTAACGGTAAGTTTCCCTTATAAAACTGGCTTGCTGATCGCTGCTTTTTGTGGCATTGCAGTTGGCGTTTTCGCGGAGAAGAAATGGATGCAAAAATCTGGTTCATAATCATCGCAGCCGGTATGATCACATACCTCATCCGCCTGTCATTTATCGTTGCTCTGGAGCGCCTAAAGCTGCCAGATTGGTTTTCCCAAGGCCTGCGGTTTGTACCTCCGGCTGTTTTGTCCGCGATCATTTTGCCCGAATTGGCAAATTGGGAAGGAAAGGCCGTTAATCTTACCTGGTCGAACCCACAAATTCTGGCAGGGATTGTCGCTATATTGGTTGCCTGGCGAACCCGGAACGTTCTTGTTACGCTGGCTGCCGGGTTAGCATGCTTCCTGGTGCTGCAAATTTGGATGTAAATCGCTGATCTACCCTGGTTAGGCACCTCAACAAACTGGTAACTGCCCAAGAAAGTGAAACGCACCCCGCATCGGAGAACCGCCAACGCCAGCATTGCCAATCGAGTATAATTTGTGAAGGCAAGCAGGCATACTAGACCAAGGAATCATCCGCACCATGAGTGACCAGGCGGCACCGAAAGAGAAAGACAAAGACAAAGAAAAGGCCAAGGACGAGAAGTTTAACCTCGACTCGCCTGAATTTTTTATCAACCGCGAACTGAGCAACCTGAATTTTCAATGGCGGGTGTTTGACGAGGCGCGCGATCCGCGCAACCCGCTGTTAGAACGCGTGCGCTTCATGGCAATCGTCGATTCGAACCTGGATGAGTTCTTCATGGTGCGGGTGGGCGGGCTGCGCATGCAGCGCGACGCGGGGGTCATGGACTCCGCCGCGGATGGGCTGACCCCGCCCCGCGCGCTCGCCGCAATCCGCAAAGAGTCGCAGAAGCTGCTGGAAGAAACGCGCCGCTACTTCCGTGAAGAACTGGTGCCCTCCCTGAACAATGCCGGCATCCGCATCATGAGCTACAACGATCTCTCGGGCCGCCAGCGTGAGACGGTGAACGCCTACTTCAACGAAGTGATCTTCCCTGTCCTCACCCCGCTGGCAGTGGACCCAGGGCACCCCTTCCCGCACATCTCGAATCTGAGCCTCAACCTGGCGATTTTGCTCGAAGATAAAGAGGGCCGTAAGCACTTTGCGCGTCTGAAGATTCCGCCGAGCCTGCCGCAGCTCCTGCCCGTAAAGCGATCCTCCGGCGGGGTGCGCCGCGACGGTACCGTCCCGCATTCGCACCTCTTTGTTTGGATCAGCCAGGTGATTATTGCCAACCTGGATAAGCTATTCCCCGGCATGAAGGTGCTGGAAGCGCACCAGTTCCACATCATCCGCAACGCGGATATGGAAATTCAAGAACTGGAAGCGCTGGATCTGCTGGACACCATCGAGGAGAGTATCCGCAAGCGCCGCTTTGGCACCGTCACGCGCATGATGGTTCACCGCACCATGCCCGATTATGTGCGCGAATTCCTGGCGGACAACATCAAGGTGGAGATGCAGGATATTTATGCCGTGGCCGGCCCGCTGGATATGACCTGCCTGCACCAGATTGCAAAGATCGAGCGCCACGATTTGCTCTATAAGCCGCTTTTCCCCGCTTCCCCGCCCATTATCCGCAACCGCTCGGACCTGGAAGATGGCAGCATCTTCGCCGCGATCCGGCAGGGCGATATTTTGCTCCACCACCCGTATGATTCCTTCAACCCGGTGATCGAATTCTTGCAGTCGGCGGCGAAGGACCCCAACGTGCTGGCAATCAAGCAGACGTTGTACCGTGCCGGCTCCAACTCGCCGGTAGTGAAGGCACTGCTCTCCGCGGCTTCCGATTACGGTAAGCAGGTGGCTGTGCTCGTGGAGTTGAAAGCCCGCTTTGATGAGGAAAGTAACATCGGCTGGGCCAAGCTGCTGGAACAGGAAGGCGTGCACGTAACCTATGGCTTGCTGGGACTAAAGACCCACTCGAAGATCGCCATGGTCGTGCGCCGCGAGGGCGATCACATCCGGCGCTATGTGCACCTGGGCACCGGCAACTACAACCACCAGACGGCCACCGTCTATGAAGACATGGGCATGTTTACCTGCGATGATGAGATCGGCGCGGAAGCCACCGATCTATTCAACTACCTGACCGGTTATTCTGCCAAGGACGACTACAAAAAACTGCTGGTCGCGCCGATCAACCTGCGCGAAGGTATCGAGTCGATGATCCGGCAGGAGATGGCGAACCAGAAGAAGGGCGAAAAAGGCCGCATTATCTTCAAGCTCAACCACCTGGTCGATGCGCCGATGGTTCGGCTGCTGTACCAGGCCTCACAGGCGGGGGTAAAGATCGACCTGGTGGTGCGCGGGTACTGCTCGCTGCGCCCCGGCATCCCCGGCCTCAGCGAGAACATCCGCGTGATCAGCGTGGTGGGCCGCTTCCTTGAGCATTCGCGCATCTACTACTTCCGCAATGGCGGCAACGAGCGCATCTACATGGGCAGCGCCGACCTGATGCCCCGCAACCTCAACGACCGGGTGGAAGTGCTCTTCCCGGTAGAAGACAGCCGGCACGTGCGCTACCTGCGCGACGAAATTCTTCGCACGTACCAGGCGGATAATATCAAGGCGCGACTGATGCTGCCAGACGGCACCTATAAACGCCTGACCCCGCTGGAAGGCGAGGCGGTCGTTGATGTTCAGGAGACTTTCCTAAACTGGCGCGGGCTCTCCTCTTACTAATCAGGCGGCAAAAATTATGGCCTTGTCTCTCGAGCGGTTAACCGAACGGGTATCCTGGTACTTCAATACGTATTCGCAGAAATATGGCCTGCGCCGCGGCAAGGTTGAAGCGCGCTATATTCTCAACTGGGGCGGGTTCGTCAACGCCTCATTTTCCATCTCGGATAAAGAGAAAGCCTACCACCTGAAGCTAACCGACGATGTGGAGATGCAGGAACGCCTGCTGGCCTGGCAAGAGCTCGGCGATCTTTTGACCCGGCGTCACCACGCGCCTCGAATTCTGGAGTGGGTCGAGATTCCGCGCACGCGGTATTCTGGCCTGCTGATGGAACGCATTTATGGCCGAGAACCGGATTACGAGGAAGAACCGCAGGTTTTGCGCGGCGTGCTGGATATTGTGAGCCGCCTGCACGCGGATGCGCAGGTTCGCGCCGCGCTAATGCCCGATGACGGGCCGCCTTCGTGCACTGAATATTTTATCAATGTGTATATCGACCGCTTTGACAGCGATCTGCTGGAGATTGTGCCCAACCTGCCGCCCTTTGTCGACCTGCCCCTGGTGGATTGGATGCAGGGCGAGACGCGCGAACTGGAAGGGCTGGCTCGGGACTTACCCGCCTTTCAGCGCCCCGCCAGCGCCCCGACGCACGGCGATCTGGGCCCAAACAACGTACTGGTAACCGATGACGGGCGGCTGTTTGTGATCGACTGGGACGACCTGGAACTGGGCGACCCGGCGCTGGACTACGCCATTGTGCTTTGCGATCTGTGGTACACGGGCGCGCTGCGCGAGGAAGAAATGTTCGCCATGCTGCCCGATGACCCGACCCTGCGTGAGCGGTTCAAGGTTTGCCAGCGCGCCTTCGTGCTCGACCGGGTAATCGATCCGCTGGCGGATTGGGTAGTCGCCGAGTTCTCGCCGGAACACGTGGCAGAAGTCCGCGCGGAGAAGGAGCGGGTGCACAAAGAGGCACTGATTAGATACCGTACGTTGTATCCCGCGTAGTCTTGTCGACAAGAGGCTCGTCTGTGACCACCTCAATATGACTCTTGCGCGGGTCCGGCCCATATTTGTTTGGGCCATTTGTGCCGGGCATAAATGCCACCATAAACCCGAAAAATAAATTGAGGATCGGGACAAAAAGCATAACAGTGTTCCAGCCGGAATCGGCCCGGTCGTGGAAGCGTTTTATAGAGACTAAAATAATGGGAACCACTGACACAAACGTAAATACGGTGGAAAAAAGGCCAAAATCATACTCGTAATCATACGTTCCGAACGCGATATCTATGTAGGCCATGCAAATTCTCAAAGCCGTGATCGCCAGTAAAAAGAGCCAAAAAACTCTGCGTGTAACGCGCCCTTTTGCTGAGAACAAAAGCTGCTTAAACGACATATACCATCTCCCCTGATTGTATTTAGTTTGCCGAACGGTAGAAGCGCTGGATTGTGTTTAGTATAGCACGCGGCGGAAAGAAGGCAATCAGGAAACTGAGTCTTGCAGCCGCTGCGCCAGGCCTGAGAATCGCCGCGTCACGCGATTGTTGTTCACCGCGGAGCTGACCGCCCGCCGGTTGCTGATCAGCAGGCACAGCTTTTGCGCGCGGGTGATGCCGGTGTAGAGCAGGTTGCGTGCCAGCATCACCGAATGCTCGGGCAGCATCACCATCACGATACATGGGTATTCCGACCCCTGGCTTTTGTGGATGGTGGAGCAGTAGGCCAGCACGAGCTGTTCGGCTTCGTTGAAAGCGTAGGTCACGCCGCGCCCGTCGATCTCGACCAGCAGGTTGCCTTCTTCCTCATCAATCTCCACCAGCCGCCCGATATCGCCGTTGAAAACTTCTTTCTCATATTCGTTTTTGATCTGCATCACCCGGTCGCCCTCGCGGAAGCGGGTGCCCGCCAGCGAGCGCTCCTTTTTTTTGCGGCTGGGCGGGTTGAGCGCATCTTGCAGGCGGGTGTTGAGGTTCTTTACCCCTACCTCGCCGCGGTACATAGGCGAGAGTACCTGGATTTGCCCTGGCTGGATACCGAACTTCTTGGGAATGCGGTCGGTGACCAGCGATTCGATCTGCTCGGCGGCGTCGGTGGACTTTTCGATGTTGAAGAAGAAAAAATCGCCATCGGGGGCATTGTCGATGAAGGGAGCCAGACCCTGGTTGATGCGGTGCGCGTTGGCGACGATGCGCGAGGCGGCGGCCTGGCGGAAAATCTCCGTCAGGCGGGTGACCGGCACCACGCCGCTCTCGATGACGTCGCGCAGGAAGTTACCCGCGCCCACCGAAGGGAGCTGGTCCACGTCGCCAACCAGCAGCAGGTGGCAGCCGCGTGGAATGGACTTGAGCAGGCGGTACGCCAGCGGCAGATCGAGCATCGAAGCCTCATCCACAACGATCAGATCGAGATCTAGCTCTTCCACGTCGTCAAAAATGGAGAGTTGGTCGTCATCATCCTCGTTCGGGACGAATGCCAGCAGGCGGTGGATGGTGGTGGCCTTGCGGTTGGTCGATTCGCCCAGGCGTTTGGCCGCGCGACCGGTGGGCGCGGCGAGTGCATACTTCTTCCCCAGCGCCTCTAATGCTGTGATGAGGGTAGCGACGGTGTAGCTCTTGCCGGTGCCGGGGCCGCCGGTCATCACCGAAACGGGGTGGCGCAGAGCGTTCTCTACGGCGTTTTTTTGCTCGGCGGTGATCTCTTCGTTGGCGATCAGGGTGGGCAGCAGCAGCGTGGAGCCGGAAACGCGCGAGCGCTTCTCGCCGGCCTGAATGATCCAGGATAGGCGCTCCGCGACGCCCACCTCGCTGGTGTAGTAGGGCAGCAGGTAGACCCGGTCTTCGTTCGGGTCCAGCACGTTCTGGCCCTTTTCGATCACGATGGAGGAAAGCGAGCGGCTGGATTGGTCCTCGCCAGCGCAGCGCTCGATGGCGTTTGCCACGTGGCTGATCGGAATGCCCAGCAGCTCCACGGCTTTCTGCTCCAGCAGTGGGCGCGGGGCGTAGACGTGGCCTTCTGTCACCAGCTCGCGCAGCACGTAGACCAGCCCCGCCTGGATGCGCGAGGGGTGATCTTTGGGCAGGCCCTGGCTGGCGGCGATCCGGTCGGCGGTGACAAACCCAATGCCGTGAATGTCGCGCGCCATGCGATATGGGTCGGTGCGCACCACCTCCACAGCGCTCACCCCGTACTGCTTGCATATTTTAATCGCCAGGTTGGTTGTCACGTCGATCGACTGCAAGAAGGTCATCACTTCGTAGACGTTTTTCTGCTCGTGCCACGAGGTGACGATCTGCTGCAGCTTGTGATCGCCGATGCCGGGGATCTCTTGCAGGCGGACGGGGTTCTTGTCGATGATTTCCAGGGTTTGGGTGCCAAACTTGCGCACGATCTGCGTGGCGAAGTGGGAGCCGATGCCTTTGATCAGCCCGGAAGCCAGGTAGCGTTCGATGCCGAGGATATCAACCGGCAGGATTCGGCGGAACGAGACGGCCTTGAGCTGCTGCCCAAACTTCGGGTGATGGGCGTATTCGCCGCTCACTTCCACTTCTTCGCCCACCGCCATCTCTGGGAAAGTGCCAACCACGGTCAGCATCTCGTCCCGCACGTTTAGCGCCAGGACGGAATAGCCGTTCTCAGAATTGTAGAAGACAATGTCTTCTATGCTGCCGGAGACAGTTTCCATGAGAACGAATTATAGAACGAAAGAGCAAAAAAAGCACGCACAGGTTCTCTCGATGTTCCTTTCACCAGCGGTGAAAGGAACATCGAGAGAACCTGTGCGTGCGTAAACCTACTCGCTTTTCGCCCAGAACTCCCGCAGAACGTGCGCTGCCATCTTTGGCTGGCGTGTGCGCGTGAATACGCCCTTCATGTTCAACCCGCCCACGCGCATGATGCTCTGAACGGCGGCGAAATCGGCAAAGTTCCACACCTGCATACCGGCTATATAGGGCTTGCGCGCGGCGACCTCTAGATGGCGGCGGACGTAACTGGCCTGGTATTCTTCCGTCCACATCACTTCGGGGTGCCCGTGCATGCCCGCCATGGTGTCTGCGCCCCACTCGGTCATGATGATGGGCCGCTTCCACATTTCCCAGGTGGCGTCCAATTCTTTATCCAACGCCGCCATTGCCTCGTCGAGCTGGCCTCCCATCACGTACCAGCCCCAGTAGCGGTTCATGCAGATCACGTCGCACTTCTCCATCCAGGTGGTTGGGCCGCCCATCAGGGTTACCAGGGTCACCAGGCGGGTGGGGTCTAGCTCGCGGGCGCGGTCCAGCAGAGTCTCCAGAAAGACCTTGCCGGGCTTTTCGGCAGGGTCTGGTTCGCCCGAGGTACCGCCGCCCGCCAGGCGCATATTGCGCGGCATCGGCTCGTTGGCTACGCTCCACATCACTACGGAGGGATGGTTCTTGTCACGGGCAATCAGCTCCTCGATCTGCATCAGGCAAACGCGCAGGCGTTCGGTGATGTTCTCATCGGTGTCGAACTGCAAGCTGACCGCCGGGATCTCGTCGATGATGAGGAAGCCCTCGCGGTCGGCGAGCTGCATTTCTTCTTCACTGTAGGGATAGTGCGAGGTGCGGTAGCTGTTGGCGCCCGTCCAGCGCATGAGCTGGTAATCCTTCACCATCAGCGGGAGGTTGAGCCCTCTTCCGCTGGCGATAAAATCTTCGTGCCGCCCATAGCCGTTCATCTGCACCGGCTTGCCGTTGAGCAGAATCTGCTCGCCCTGCACGGCGATGGTACGGATGCCGACTTTGAGGGCGTAGTGATCGCTCTCCGCGCGGATATCCAGATCGTAGAGATAGGGATCAACGTCAGACCACAGGCGCGCGTTGGGCACGTTTAGCGAAAGCTCGCCCGCGCCGTTTTCGAGCGCGATCGTGCCTTCTACCGGTCCGCCCTCACCGGTGAGCGTTATACCTACCGTTCCGGATGCGCCTTCGCTCATGCGGACGCGCACCGTCACCTGGCCAAATCCCTCGCCAATATCGGTGACTACCATCACGTCTTCCATGTAGGTCTGAGGCACGCTGTACAGCACCACCGGCCGGTGCAAGCCCGCGAATGGGAAGAAGTCGAACGTGGTTTTGAGGCTGCTGGTGAACATGCCAATTCCGGAAGGGATGTTGCCGGAGGGCACGCGGGCCGGTTTGAGGTGGTTCTCCACGCTGATGGCGATTACGTTCTCACGATCCCAAACTACCTGATTGGTAATCTCAAAGGCAAAGGGCAGGTGGCCGCCCTCGTGCGAGCCAATCTTCTGCCCGTTGACGTACACCGTGCCAAAATAGTTGGCCGACCCAACCCGCAGGAATATGCGCTGCCCCTGCCACGCCGCGGGGATATATGTGCGCTTCACGTACCACCCCAACCCCAAGTAGTTGAAGATATCTTCGTATTGCTCATTCCAACTGCCGGGTACAGCCATCGGGCGGGGAGAAGCGAGGCCGTTTGCCCAGCCCTGCTGCTCACCTGCCTCTTCGGGGTCAATCTGAAAGTCCCAGATGCCGGAGAGTTCCAACCGGTTGCGGATTTCGTTCTGGATAGGGTACAGCATGGCTCGCGCTCCTTTGCGTGGTAATTGGACGAACGATGATGATCGGGTTAATTGTACAGTCAGTTGCGAAAACCACCCTGGAAGACAAAGCAGGTATGATATGTATTGAGAGGGAGCTGCGCAGCAGTTCCCTCTCAATACATATCATCAGGCCATATAAAAAACTTCCGCCCTGGATTACCCAGCAGGCGGAAGTTCGCTTTTTACTTGAATTGGGCCGTTCCGGCCAGGGCTTCTGCAACCCGTACGTAGCGGATGCGCTCGCTTGGGTCGGCGGTCCATGCCACCCAGCCCATCTTGCGCATCAAAAAGTGCGGGAACCAGCGTCCGAGGACGATGGGACCCTGCTCAGGGCAGAAGTGGGGGATCGTTGTGGCCTGCTCTAATGCCACACGCAGATCTGCGGCGGTGCTGCCTTCGAACTCGGTCATACCGTCGCCGATGCAGGTGAGGATGTGGGCATCACTGGAGCCGACTCTGGCCAGTTTCAGCTTGCCGCCCAGTCCCTGGGCAATCTGGTTACTCTTGGGAAAGACCAATCCGCCGTTGAACGTCTCAATACCGACCAGCATCTTTGCTGCCTCGGGGTCGGCCAGGGCGTCGTTGATATCCTTCGCTTTTAGCCCGCCAATGCCCGGAGCTTCGGGGTGGGGGACGATGCACAGCCCGCCCATCTGGCCTACGCGCTTGATGGTTTCGATCAGCGGTAAACCGGCGGGCACTGCTTGCGTTACAAATAGGGTCAGGAGATGCCCCTGCGCGGTAGAGACTTCGCAGCCGGGAATCACATCGATGCCGTATTTGGGGCCCAGGGTCATGGCCTCACGCAGCCCGGTGACTTTATCGTGGTCAGTAATGGCGATCACATCCAGCTTGGTATGGTCAGCCACATATTTGAGGATGGCCGGTATGGTGGAGGTGCCGTCGTGGCTGTGAATCGAGTGGATGTGGAGATCTGCAAAACCCATAAAACTTGTTCCTTTATGCGCTACCTGGGATGATGACACAGCATCATCTGATCCCTATTGTTTTGATATTTCGGCCGGGTACAGAAGCGCCCAAGCCGGAAACTTCGAAATACCTACCGTGAATGGGCAATATTGTACCAGAATTGTCAACAAATGTTGGAAATAAACCAATCTGTAAGGTGGTTTGCGATGTTGTTCGATCGTACCAGGGGCATGTTGGAGGTTTTGAGTAAAAGAGCCCAAGTTTATGTATCATAACATTCTTTCGAGGTGGCCTTTTGAATAACTCCCCTTACAACTTTGATAATGGACGGCAAGAATGGATGCTGGAAAATTCCGTTACACTAAGAACAATCCGAAAAAAATTGTGTTTAATGTTTTGGGGGCATAGCCGATCAAATTAAATAATTCTGGAGGCTTAAGTGTTTTCCTATCGCTATGTGATCGTACTCTTGCTTTTCACGTTCGTTTTCTCCGCCTGTTCACAGCAGGGTCAGGTTCCGGCTGCTACGCAACCACAGCCTTCTACGCAGTCGCTCACAGATACCCCCGTGCCCACAGAAGCGGCGACTGCCACGCTTGTTCCATCGGCAACTCCTACCGCTACCCCAACCGTCACGCCGCCCCCTACACCGATAGGCGGAAGGCCGCTGATGATGGCAATATCTACTTTCTCACAGTTGTATCGAACTGATGATAAGGCTGAAAATACCGCTACGATTTCACTGTACCGTTTTGACCAACCGAGCCTGCGCGAGGTGTATACATTTGGCCGTGAAGGACTACCCGACCTGCCAGATGATCAGTATTACATGCGTTATCATCACGTGCAAATTTCACCCGACCAGAATTGGTTGGCGTTCTCATTAACCCGAGAAGGGGTGCCAGAAATTACAGTGGTGGACCTGGTAACACACCAGGCCAACGTACTGCTCAACTTGCCAAAAACATCTTTTGTGGATTGGTTGTTTTGGTCTCCGGATGGGCAATGGGTGGGAGTCGTTTATTTTCCGAACCCGAACATACCCAATTGGAAAACCATCTTTATTTCGGTAGATGGAAGTAAAAAGGTCGATACAAATTGCACATCGGTTGAAGCTTGGGAACCCATAACAGGTGCTTTCTACTGTGTGAAGGAAAGACGTAAAAGCACGCTTTACCTTACTCATCTCCCCAGTGCGACCGAAAAGGTCGTTCCCTGGCCTGATCGAAAATTGTTCGAGGCTGGAGGAGCAAACTTCAACTACATACGGCTCTTCCCAGAGATCAATGGGGCAGTGATCGAGGACACTGATAAGCACATTTTGTATTGGGGCAGCAACTTGCACTTGCTGATTGGCGATGCTGTGACCAATCAGTCAGTCAAAGAATTTATCGATGGCATGGAAAAAATCCTGGAATATCCAAGTGATGAAGTGAGTATCCGAGCTGTGGAGCTCTCACCAGATGCAAAGGAGCTGTTCATTCGGGGAGCAGATCGGAATGGTTTTGGGAAAGGCGTCTCAGTACCGGTCACTTTTACCCACGTTTACACCATAGGCGGTGTGCCGCTGAACTATTCTCAGCAAACGTTTTTCAACGATCTGTGGGGTATCGCCTGGAGTCCAGATGGAGACCATATTCTAGCGTTTACAGGGCTTATGGATTCGTGGGGGCCTTTACCTCCTCTCGAATGGGGTGCTGATTTGGTGATGGTCGACTCGGAAACCTTCGAGATAGCCTGGACACTGTCGAAAGAACGCAATGGGAAGCTGATCCTCGACAATATCTTCACCATTAGCAGCGAGCTAACCAACTTTGACCTCGATTGGTAGATTCTTGTTCCAAGGCTGAGTGGTTTCGCTTAGCGTTTTATAGCGCTGGCCATGTTGTGCAGCAGTTCGAACATGCGCTTGTAGAAGAAGACAAAAGCGACGAAGCCCCACAACAGCAGCCAGGGTAGCACCGCGGGCTGTGCCATGACGGTGAAAACGACGAAGGCCAGGTAGATGGGGTTTTGGAAGATCTGCGCGAACAGTTCTTTGAGACCCCAGCGGGAGAAGATCGCGCCCCATACCAGCAAGTAGACCAGTGCGATCCACAGCGGCAGGATGGCAGTCACGGTCAGGTAGGCCAGCACAGCCAGCGATAGGAACATATCTACGTAAACATCGTTTCGGCCCAGCCAGGTTTGTGATGCTGTTTTCAAGCTGCGCGAAAGCCGCCCATCGATCATATCCGTAGACCAGGATGCCACCAGCAGCCAAATATCAGCCGCAATAGCGCCTGCACCGTTTACAATCCCCGAGCCAACCAGGATCATCCCCAGTACAATGCGTAGGGCAGTAAAGAAATCAGGAATACGCTTGGTAACGGTCTTCCGAATCGAACGTTTCGAAACGACCTCCGGGTCAAGATGGATTGAGTCGGCATCGAACGGCAGCGGATTCTTGTCCATCATGTCTGAATTGGGTGGTGGCTGGATTGGGTTGCTCATAGGTTTGTTCATCCATTTCTTCGCCGGGGGATGTTCCTGGCAGAATGATTGTTTGAAACCCCCCTCGACAGAAAATCGTATCACTGCTCAAGATCGGTAGTTTTCTGTGGCTTAATGCAGAAGACGCGTTTTCACTCTCACATAAGAATCAGAAACCAGACCCGATTGCGTAAATCAAAAGTACGACTTGAATTGTAAAGGATTTGAAAAAGCAAACCAACCCCTGTTTTCCCTCACTGGAAAACAGGGGTTGGCTAAAATGTGCAGGGGAGTTTCCCTAGATATCTAAGTTGGCTACGTCGCGGGCGTGTGTTTGAATGAAACGGGTGCGGGGCGGCACGGCGCTGCCCATCAGCATATCGAAGGTGCGGTCGGCGATCGCGGCGTCTTCGATCGTGACGCGCAGGAGCACGCGCTTCTCGGGGTTCATGGTTGTGCTCCAAAGCTGGTCGGGGTTCATTTCACCCAGACCCTTGTAACGCTGAACCCCGATCTTCTCAGCATTGACGCCCATCTCTTTCAGAGCCGAGTCTTTTTCAGGGTCACTGTATACGTAGCGTTCGGTATTCTTATAAGCCAGGCGGTACAGCGGCGGCTGGGCGATAAAGAGGTGCCCCTCATCGATCAAAGGCTGCATGTAGCGGAAGAAGAACGTCAGCAGCAGCGTGCGAATGTGCGCGCCGTCTACGTCCGCATCGGTCATGATGATGATCTTGTTGTAGCGCAGGCCTGAAGTGTCGAAGCTGTCACCGATGCTCGTGCCGAGCGCGGAGATCAGCGCCTTGACTTCGTTGTTGGAGAGCATTTTGTCCAGCCGGGCGCGCTCGGTGTTGAGGATCTTACCGCGCAGGGGCAGGATGGCCTGGAAGTGCCGGTCGCGGCCCTGTTTGGCCGAACCACCCGCCGAGTGACCCTCGACGATGTACAACTCGGTGCGCTTGTTGTCGCGCTCGGAGCAGTCGGCCAGCTTGCCGGGCAGCGTCATCGATTCGAGCGCGGACTTGCGGATGACGAGGTCGCGGGCCTTGCGGGCAGCATCGCGAGCGCGGGCCGAGGTGAGGCATTTGCCAATGATGGCGCGGGCGGCGGTGGGGCTTTCTTCCATGAAGCGGCCAAACGCTTCCACAACCACCTGCATCACTGAAGTCTGCACCTCGGGGTTCATCAGCTTTACTTTGGTCTGCGATTCGAACTGCGGCTCGGGGATCTTAACACTGACGATGGCGGTAAGGCCCTCGCGTGTGTCGTCGCCGGTGAAGTTGGTGTCCTGTTCCTTCAGCAGATTGTAGCGTCGGCCATAGTCGTTGATCACGCGGGTGAGGGCTGTACGCAGACCGGTCATGTGCGTGCCACCGTCGATCGTGTTGATGGTGTTGGCGAATGAGTAGACCGATTCGGAGTAGGCATCGGTGTACTGGATCGCCGCTTCGATACCGATGCCATCTACGTCTTTCTCTACGAACATCACCTGGTGGAGGGCTTCACGGTTGCGATTGAGGAAGCGGACGAAGGATGTGATGCCGCCTTCGAAAAAGAAGGTTGCCTCACGCCCGGTGCGCTCATCGGCCAGCCGGATCTGTACCTTCCGGGTGACAAAAGCCATCTCACGGAAACGCTGTGTCAGGGTATCGAACTTATAATCCAGGCCCTCTTCCTTGAAGATGTCTGGATCGAAGCGGAAAGAGGTGCGGGTGCCGGATTGTTCTTCCGAGCACGTGCGAACCGGCGCTACCGCACCCTGCGGAATGCCGCGCTCGTAGCGCTGGTAGTACACCTGCCCATCCTTACAGACCTCGACCTCGCACCACGAAGAGAGCGCGTTTACGGCCGAAACGCCCACGCCGTGCAAACCTCCAGAGACCTTGTACCCGCCGCCGCCAAACTTGCCGCCGGCGTGCAGGGTGGTCATCACGACTTCCAGCGCGGATTTTTTCTTCTCAGGGTGAAGATCCACCGGAATGCCGCGGCCATTGTCTTCCACGGTCAGCGAGCTGTCGGCGTGGATGGTGATACTGATCTTATCGCAGTATCCGGCCAGGGCTTCATCGATGGAGTTATCCACCACTTCATAAACGAGATGGTGCAGCGCTTTGATGTCGGTGCCGCCCACGTACATACCCGGTCGGCGACGGACGGCCTCCAGGCCTTCGAGCACCTGAATATCTTTTGCTGCATAGGTATTGGCTACACCCGTTTGAGTCACGCAATCCCTCCAATCATTAAGTGCCACTCCGCAGCTTGCGGATCGACTGAACGTAAGTGAGCCCGGCCCGGTAGAAGAAGAAGCTGGCTGCCAGCAGGCCGGTGGTGATAAAAGCGTGGCCAAGAATTCCCACCAGCGCCATCCACGAATTGGCGGGCGGGGTGAGCCACAGTGCGCCCAATCCTTGCAGCAGCACAAACGCCGCTGCCAGGAAGAGCATAGTGGTTGGGAAGGAATATCCCACCACCCGGCGGCTGGTGAACAATGCGTTGAAGGCGCTCTGACCGCACAAGAAGATGCCGTGCGGTGAAAATACCAGCGGGATTAGGAACCACATCACGCTCAACATGATGATGATGAGCGTGAACTGCGCCAGAATTGGGCTGACGAGGGCGAGAACCGACGAAAGGAAGATCGACGGCACCATCATGATCACAAAAACGGCGACCAGAATGATGACCAGCAGCAGGGCTTGCGCCATCTGCCACACGATTACGCCGGGGCGAAGCGATGGCATGCGCCCGCCCGCGAGCGTTGCGCCACAATCCGGCTCCTCAGAGGGCGTGCCGGTGCTTTTGGCAACCCAGGCGAAATAGATGCTGCCGAGCAGCAGCCCAAGCAAGCTCAACGCCAGCCATCCGAGCACCATCTGCCCATACGATGCCACATCTACCTGGTCTGGCATACCCAGTGGGGTTTCGATGGGCTTTTGCGTGGCCATTAAGGAAGGCACGCCAACGGGGAATGTGGAAAGCACGCTGAATAGGTTATACTCTTCAAGAAAAAGCTTCCAGACATTCTCCAGGTTATCGACCGCTGGCCGCATCTCGGGGCTGCTCGTGCGCTGCATTAATTGAAGCACACCATCGAGCCCGGGCTGGAGAAGCTTTTGCAAGTGCAGATGCGGGCCAAACCAAAGCAGTAGATCCAGCACAACAGGGAAGATGATGAGCCAGATGTTGTTGGCAACCGTGTTAAACCCGCTAACCAGTGACTGCGTTAGCTGTGGCGGGCGTATCGTAATAGCGCTTTCGGAGTTTGGGCCTGCATTCATAACCCGTTAATTTTACCACACTTTGCCCTCTTCCTTCATTATATGGAGGCAATTGAGGTACTTCAGTTTGTTAGCGGGTTGGGGCTGTCTCAAAAGTACATTGAGACAGCCCCTTCCGATTTTAAAGGGGATGTGATTCAATAGGGGCATGGCCAAGAAAAAACTACCGCCCGTGTTCAAAGAATATACGATGGGGCAGATGG
>JAEYTI010000019.1 GCA_023434145.1 Chloroflexota bacterium
TTGGGGGCGCCGGGGGGGCCCCCCCCCCCCCCCCCCCCCCCAAAACTCCTTGAAATCCATAAAGAGCGAATTTCTTTACCCACCGCCAACCGGCGGGAAGAAGTCCAGCACGTCATCCGGCTGCAACGGGGTTTCAACGCCCAGTTCCAGGTTGGCAACGTCGTTGCCGTTCACAAAAATGTGCACGTGCGCGTGGATCTCTCCGGTTTCATCCATCCAGTGCGGTCGCAGCACCGGGCGCGCATCCACCACGGCATCCACGGCCTGTTTCACGGTGGTACCGGCAGGCAGCGTCAGATCCAGCGTTTTCACGCCGGCGAGCAGTCGAAAGGTAGCATAGAGGTTAAACTGCATTGTGTTCTCGATGTTTTATTGTATATTTTGATGGCATGACCATCAAAATATACAATAAAACATCCCGAAAGTTTTTACAAGATCCCGGGCAGAATCACCGGGCGGCCAGAGGCAGTATTATGCAGCACCTGCAGCGGAAGCTGGTACACCGGGCCAAGGATCTCCGGCTGGAGCACTTCCTCTGGTGTGCCCAGAGCGCGCAGCGTGCCTGCCACAAGCAGCGCCACCCGGTCGGCATAGCGCGCCACCAGGTTGAGGTCGTGCAGGGCTACCACTACCGTCAGACCCTGTTCTCGTGCCAGCTCGCGCACCTGATCGAGCAGGCCAATCTGATACTGCAAATCGAGGTGGGTGGTTGGCTCATCCAGCAGCAGCAGCGGAGCCTCTTGGGCGAGCGCGCGCGCCAAAAGCAGCCGCTGCTGCTCGCCGCCCGAAAGCTCACCCACCCGCCGATGCGCAAGGTCCGCCGCTTGCGCGCGCTGTAAGGCCAGTTTTACGCGCTCCTCGTCGTGCTTTGCCACGTGCCCCAACCAGTTGAGATGCGGGGTGCGGCCCAACAGCACCAGTTCCCAGCCGGTGAAGGCCGGAGGCAGGCTGCGCGCTTGCGGCACCACTGCCACGCGGCGCGCGCGTTCCGCCGGTTTTTGGTCCAGCAGCGAAACGCCGTCCACATGAACCTGCCCGGCAGAAGGCTCCAGCACACCGCTGATCGCGCGGATCAGGGTAGTCTTGCCAGCACCATTCGGGCCGATCACGCCGAGGATTTGCCCTTCGGATACGTCAAACGTGATCCTCTTGAGGATCTCGCGGCCCCCGTATGAAACATGCAAATTTTCAACTTGCAGCATATTACTCACCAAAAGTTCTGATTCTTCGCCCTGCGCAGCACCCACAAAAAGAACGGCGCTCCAATCAGGGACATAATAATTCCAACCGGCACCTCTTCCGGGGCCAGCACCACCCGGGCAAGCACATCCGCTGCAAGCAGCAGCGTTGCCCCGCCAAGGATCGATAGCGGCAGGATGCGGCGGTAGTCCGCTCCCCAAATCATACGAACCACATGCGGTACTACCAACCCTACAAAACCAATGATCCCGGCAAACGACACGGCAGCGGCGGTGGTTAGCGAGGCTGCCAGAACCACCAACAATCGCACGCGGTTCACCGGCAGCCCAAGCTGCTGGGCCTGCTCCTCGCCCACCTGCATCACGTTCAGCGCGTGGCCCATGGTGAGCAAAACGCCCAGGCCAACCACCACGTAAGGAATCTGTGCCAGAACCGGCTGCCAGCCGCTCATTGCCGCCCCGCCTAGCAGCCAGACCAGCGCCCGGCGCAGCTCGCCCGATGTGTTGAGCATCAAGAACGAGGTCATGGCGGCGGCAAAGGCACTCACCGCAACACCCGCCAGGATCAGGTTGGTTGTCGGCAGTGATTGCCCCACCCTCGCAAGCTGGTAAACGATGAAGACCGTGATAAGCGCGCCGGCAAAGGCCGCGGCAGGCACGGTCATCAACCCAAGGATGGAGGCCGGAGCGCGGAAGGTCATGGCGACAATAGCGCCCAGACCTGCCCCCGATGCGACGCCGATCAAGTAGGGGTCTGCCAGCGGATTGCGGAAAAGGCCCTGGTATGCCGCTCCGCTGCCCGCCAGCGCCGCTCCGGTGAGGGCCATCAGCGCCGTGCGCGGCAGTCGCAGCGCAAAGAGGATAACCGAAAACGGCTGCAGTGCCGCCGGTAGATCCGCTCCCGACAGCCGCGTGCGGAACAACTCGTACACGGCTGCCGGAGGGATCAAGACGCTGCCGACCGCCACGCTTAACAGCAGCGCCAGCCCCAGCAGGAGCGCGCTGACCTGTAAAGCGGAGGTGGTCGTTTGTGTCTTCATCATTTCTCCCTGCTTGCTGGGGTTTTCCGAGCACCAACATAGGGGGTGCTCGGAAAACCCCAAACAATGCAATTACTTGAACAAATCCGGGTGGAAAATTTTTGCCATTTCTTCCAAGCCGTCGATCATGCGCGGACCCGGGCGGCTGACCAGGTCATCGTTGAAGGGCAGCACTTGCCCGTTCTGTACGGCCTTGATGCCATCCCAACCGGGGCGCGCCGCCACCGATTCAGGTGTGATGCCGCCGTACAGTGAGTCGCCCAGCAGGATGATGTCGGGGTTCTCCACAATCAGCGATTCCTGGCTGATCTGCGCCCACTCGCCGCTCAGGCTTGCACCATAATTCCGCCCGCCAGCCAGTCCGATCAGCAGGTCGATAAACGTACCCGGACCAGCCGTATAGGGCTTGGCAGGATCGGTCGCGTCCAATTCATAGAAAACCAGAGGCTTCTCCGTTACGCCAGAAACCTTGCTGATCACAGCATTCGCGCGAGTGGTCATATCTTGCACCATTGTTTGCGCTTCCGTCTCGCGTCCGGTCAGTTTCCCAACCGTGATCAGATTGGCGTACAGTTCATCCAGCGACTTGGGGTTGCCGAGCACAAACACATTCGGTGTAATCTCTTTGAGCGAGGCGATCCCTTCGGGCGGGGTTAGCGGCGAGGCGAGGATCAGGTCGGGCTGGAGGCGGGCGATCTCTTCCATGTTGTAATTACCCATCGATCCGCCAACCGATTGAACTGATGCTGCTTCCGCCGGATAGTTCGAGAACTCCTCGCGCCCAACCACCTGCGATCCCGCGCCAAGGGCGAACAGGATCTCGGTGTTCGATGCGGCGAGCGAGATAATGCGCTGGGCGGGCTTTTCCAGCGTGAATTCCGTTCCGGTGCCATCGGTGAGCACCGCGGGGCCGGCAGGCGTGGCCGTTGCAGCAGGGGAACACGCACTGAGCAAAATGGCAAGCGCCATCAAAATATTCAACAGCAAAAGGCTGCGCTTCATAAGGTTTCTCCTAGAGATAGTAATGAGGGGTTTATGTTCTGAACAACTGGCTACGTGCGAAGCGCGTTATCATTTTTTCTACAGGTTCCCTGTTGCACGGCTGAACAAAAAATCCCTGTCATTGCGACAGGGATTTACGAAACAGCGCCAGGAGCAGCATACCTGTTTCCCACCTCCCTTTCCGCGAGGCTGTGGCAAATTTTCTTTCTGGGCGGTCGACCTGGCTTACGAACCCCACCACTTGAAGGGGATTCGATCACAGTTGCGCGACAGCACCGGTCTTGCACCGGTTTCGCCTTTGGGCCCATTCATCCGGGAATTGGGCACCCAGAAAGTTATGAAGTTGTTCCCTGCATTGTACGCGCGGAACGCTGCCGCGTCAAGCGAAAAACAAAATGCAAACGGAGATTTGCTGTGTTATGGCACTTGCCGTCCACGGGTGGCATTCAGCGTAGGCAACCGTGCTAGCAGGTCATCGTACGAGCGAATGATCAAATCGGCTGCCGTCTCTACCGACTCGGGTTCGAAAAGACAGGAGAACAACCCCGCACCCTGCCCGGCAAGGATGTCAATCTCGCGGTCGCCCACGTTGATCGTTTCTGAGCGATCCAACTGGTAAATTTTGACCGTAGCCAAAAATGCAGCCGGGTCTGGTTTGCGCGGATAACCATCATCGCGGGTGATGCAGCCGGAGAACAGGTCGGTCATCTTGTGCGCTTCCAGCAGTTCATCCACCCCACGCTGCCCGCGGTGGGTCACGATGAGGTTTTTTCCGCCCACCGAACAGATATACCGGCAAATCGCTTCCACGCCGGGGAACGGTGGCTGATCCTTTGGCGAAATCTGATCGTAGTAAACGTCGGATTTCCGCACAAGTTCTACTTCATCAAGCTGGCAACGTTCTACCAGCGCGGCAACACAGTGACTCATCGTCACTCGCGCCTTCTGCAAAATCCAGTCCAGCGGAGCATCCCCGCCCATGTCGTTCACCGCCTGTTGGTAAGACCTGGCAATGGCGGGGTAGGTATCAAACAGGGTGCCGTCAACGTCCCAGACGATATTTCGAATCATACGCGCTTAATGATCCTTCAACGTGGGGCGTTTGCGTTTTTCATTCACCGGGGAAGTACCGCGGTACGCCGGGGCTTCGATCACGTAGATGGTGCACAGGCGCGTGTCACGCATGCGGCTGCGCACGCGGGGGTCCACGTCATCTACGGCATCGGCGGTGGTAATGATCGTTGGTAGCCGCGCGGCGTAGCGGTGGTTGAGGATCTGGTACAGCTTCTCACGCGCCCACGAGGTAGCGCTCTGCGTGCCCAGATCATCCAGAATCAGCATTGGCGCGGAGCGGATCTCCTCAAACATCTCGTCATAAGTGACGTTGCTGCTGGGCGCAAAGGTCGAGCGTAAGTGATCGAGCAGGTCGGGTACCACCACGAACAGTGGCTCGCGCCCCACCCCAGCGCGGTAGTTGGCGATGGCGGCGGCGAGGTGCGTTTTCCCACAGCCATACTTGCCGGTGAACACGACCCATCCCCGCGGATTCTCGGCATAATCCTGCGCGGCGCGGAAGGCCAGCTCCAGCGTCTTCTGCTCTTCGCGAGTCAGCCGTTCTGGCTCGCGCATCGAGAAGCTGCCAAATGTCTGTTCGCGGTGGAATTCCAGCGAGGAAACCTGGCGTTTTCCAGAATTGCCAGCCGGGTTGCGGTGATCCGGCGCTAAGATATTAACTACTTGAACTAAATTAGGGTCGCGTAGTCTTGACTGAATTCGTCCTTCAATTTCATCCTGCTTCTGGTTCGTGGTGATAACGGTCGGCAACTGGTTAACATAACGGTAGTTGAAGATCTGGTACAGCTTCTCCTCAGCCCAGGAGGTGGCGTTCTGCGTGCCAAGATCGTCCAGCACCAGCAGCCGAATGTTGCGGATCTCTTCGAAACGCGTCTCAAAATTGGCTTCTTCTGAGCCGTAGGCGTAGCGCAGCCAGTCGAGCAAGTCCGGCACCGTGAGGAACAAGGTTGGCACGCCAATATTCACAGCGAAGTTGGCTATTGCCGCGGAAAGGTGCGTTTTACCCACCCCATAGCCACCCAGCAGCAGCAGCCATCCATCCAAATGCTCGCTGTAGTACTGGGCTGTCTTTAAAGCTGTTTGGAGTGAACTGATCTGCTCATCACTCATCCCCACCAATCCAGTGGTAGAGAAGGCATCAAAGGTCATGTGGCGGAAGGCTTCCAGGTTGCTCAGGCGGTAGAGCCGCTGGTAGGTCATCTGGATGACTTCTTTCTGGCGGCAGGAGCAGATATCTACCCGGCCAAAATCGGGGTGCCCAACAGGCACATCCTTGCGCACGAAGCCAATCCCCTGGCAGATGGGGCAGTTGGGATCGCCCGTCATGTTGCCAGAGCGCTCGCCCCCATCGTCAGACGAATCCCCCGAGCCGTTACCGCTCCGGGTCGAATTCGTTTTCGATATTCCGCCGGCGATCTTTCTCAGCGTTTCGTCGATTGACTCCATCTCGTCCTTCCTCCTGCCACGAGCGCAAAATTGCCTCTACATAATTCCACCGCCGCACATTGTTCTGCACGGCAGTTCGGATGGCTTCTTCGATCCACTCCTGCCGGTACGCCTTCTCGGCATCGCGCAGCATATCCGCAACCAAAGGGGTCAGCGGTCCAATGTTTTCTTCGTACAGGCGGTAGATATTCGGTCGTTCCGCATCCAGCGAGACCGGCGGGTGCTCCTCATAGTTCGGAGCCCAATCGCCGCGCGTAATCGCTTCCACAGCGGCCCGCCCCCTGACCGTGTTCAAAAAGTAGAGCCGGTTCGGACCGCTGCCTTTTACATCCACACGCAGCAGCGTGCCACGAACGCACGCCCGCTCCAGCCCGGCATCCAATTCTTCCTGACCCATGCCCTGCATCAATAGTTCATCGTCGGTAAAGTCGTCATAGGTCAGGTAGCGAACGGGCGCTTCCATGTGGTCGAGAAACCAGAAGGCGTACAGGGTCACCTTCATCTCGCCCAGGTGGTCGATCTCGGGCAGAAGCGCGCTGAAAAATTGCGCCGGGATAGGCGTCATGCGCACCTTGCCCGCGGGGAACCCGTTAAACCGCTCCATGCCGCTCCATTCCCTTAATGCCTGCCGCCGGGCGGCGGAGCAGCGTTTTCGAAGCGCGCCAGGTTATTGAGGAATACCAGCTCGATGCCCGGGTGCGTGGGACCGTTACGGTGCTTTGACACAAGGATCTCTGCCAGGTTGGCCTTGGGGCTATCCTTCTCCAGCGCATCGGGGCGGTGAATGAACATAACGATGTCAGCGTCCTGCTCTAATGATCCAGATTCCCTCAGATCCGAGAGAACCGGGCGTTTGTCGGCGCGCTGTTCTACGGCACGGGAGAGCTGCGCGCCAACTAGCACAGGCACGTTCAGCTCGCGAGCCATCACTTTCAGGTTGCGCGAGATGTACGACACTTCTTGCACACGGTTGTCGGTGCGCGCATCACCAGCCATGAGCTGGAGGTAATCGACAATCACCAGGTCCAGGTCATATTCCAGGTGCAGGCGGCGGCACTTGGTGCGGAGCTGCATCGGAGTGATCGCCGGGGTATCATCCAGGTAGATGTGCGTATCCGAGAGCACCTCGATGGCGTGGGTGAACAGAGGGATTTCTTCTTCGGTCAGCTTGCCGGTGCGCATGCGCTGCGTATCGATACCGGTCTCCTGCGCGATTAAACGCTGCACGAGCTGCTCGTTCGACATTTCGAGCGAGAACATGGCGATGTGCTTTTTATGGCGCATGGCCGCATTCTTCATAATGGAGAGCATGAAGCCCGTCTTACCCATACCCGGGCGACCCGCAATAATCAGCAGATCCGATTTCTGCAAACCGCCCAGCAGCTTGTCCAGGTCTACCAGTCCAGTTGGCACGCCAAAGATTTCGTCATCCCGGCGCGAAAGCTGATCGACTCGGTCGTAGACCTCGCTCAGCACCTGCTGGATAGGCTGCAAGTCATTGTGGACGCGCCGCTCGCTGATGCTGAAGATGGCCTTCTCGGCCTCATCCATAATTGTGTCGACCGACTGCTTCTGGTCGTAGGCCAGCTTTGCCAGCTCATTCGCCGCTTGCAGCATGCGCCGGCGAACCGAGCTCTCCTCCACCAGCCGCCCGTATGCCTCGGCGTTGAGCGAAGTCGGCGTCTGGTTGATCAGCGACATGATGTACGCCGGGCCGCCCAGCTCGGTGAGCTGGTTCTGCTGCTCTAGTTCCTGGCAGACGGTCAGATAGTCAATCGGCTGGCGCCGCTCGTGCAGGCGCGTAAAAGCATCCCAAATCCAGCGATTGCGGATGATGTAGAAATCATCCGGTTTAAGAAACTGCGCAATGTTGAAATAGGCCTCGGAATCGATCAGTACCGCGCCCAGTACAGCTTCTTCGGCCTGGCGGCTGTGCGGTTGTGATTGGATCTGAGAGGTTGCAACTTCGTCAACAGGAAGATCAGTCATTAGCTGTTACTGTATCGCCTATGATTCGCTTATCACTCCGAAAGAATCAATGATCCGCTTATCGGAACAAATATTCGGATTTGTTTTATTTTACGCCCGTTATGGAGAAAACAAAGATAACAAAAGTAAAAACTGTGTGAGAATTAGCCAAAGCAGTATCTGCGGCGCAGATAGTAACCCTTCGATTTTAACAGCAGAAGATCAAAAAAACTACCGGGGCATTGTTGGTTGCCCCGGTAGGATTGCCCAATCATTGATCTTAGCTTTTCGTTCCCTTCGGGTCGTCATCGTCATCCGGTTCATCGTCTTCAGAATTCTCCAGCTTGCCAATATCCAGATTCTGGAGGAAATCCTCAAACACCGATAGACGTTCCGAAGCGCCCTCAGGCTCAGGTTCATCTGCGGCAGCCCGCGGTGAAGGCATCGGAGGAGTGCGCTGATTTTGCAGATCTTCTTCGGGGATTACGCCCGCCGAGTCCATCACCTCGCGCGAGACCATGATCGGCACGTGGGCGCGGGCAGCCAGGGCCAGCGCATCCGATGGGCGTGAGTCGATGTAGACTGTACGCCCATCCACTTCCACTACCAGATTCCCGTAAAACACGTCTTCTTTTAATGATACGATTTCAATGCGCTGGATCCGCGCATTCAGGGTCGTCAAGACGTTTTTCAAAAGGTCGTGCGTTTGCGGCCGGGCAACTTCAATTTCTTGAAGCGCTACGGTGATGGCCTCTGCTTCGTACGGTCCAATCCAGATGGGCAGATACCGTTCGTTGGTTGACTCACGCAGAACGACAATGCGCTGCTGATTGGTCAGGCTCACCCGTACGCTGTCTATGACGACTTCCACCATTCTCGACATACACTAACCTCCCATAAAGGGTGACAAGTTACAACCAGGCAAAATCAAACCTCCCGGTTATAAGCGTAACCATAGTTTAACTATTCTAACACGTGCCAGGGGCGGATGCAACGTGTGTGCAATGGTTTTGCCAGGATCTTGATTTTTTAAGGTATAATGGAAAAACCTTTGTACTAATGGTTTGTTAAGGTACCAGCCCGGTGGCCATGCTGCCCGCATTCTCACAACCCACCGGCGGTTTTTTATTGCATGGCGGCAAGCCTGCCCCACCGGTCGAAAGATCGACTCCAATTGCCGACCGGTCAAACTCTGGCAGCAAAGCGGTGATCCGATGAAAGCAAAAATCTTACTCGTCGAAGGCAAACGCGCAGACCGGCCATCCTTTGTGGCCGGCCTTACGCGCAAGGGATACCAGGTGGAGAGCGTGGTCAACGGCAGTGAAGCCCTGGCCCGCCTGGAGCCGTTTGCCCCGGATCTGATCATCGTCAACGCCGCCTCGATGCGCACCAGCGGCAAGCGCATCTGCCAGTCGATCCGCGCGCATGCGCGCGACGCGCATATCGTGCTGATCGCCGACGGGCAGCCAACAAACGCCATTGAGAAGGAAGACCTGGCCGAAGTGGTGCTGACGCTGCCCTTCACGCTGCAAAAGCTGATGAACCGCATCCGACCGCTACTGCCCGCCGAGAAGAAAGATCTGCTGGAAGTGGGCATCCTCCAGCTCGACCCCGTACAGCGCTGGGTGCGCATCGGCACCAAGCAGACCAGCCTGACCCCGCGCCTGGTGACGCTGCTCAAAATCCTGATGGAGCATCCGGGCGAGGTGATCGAGCGCGAGTACCTCTTCCGCACCGTGTGGGATACTGCCTACACCGAAGACACCCGCACGCTCGACGTGCACGTGAGCTGGCTGCGCCGTGCCATCGAAGACGACCCGCGCAAACCGGTCTACATCAAGACTATACGCGGCGTCGGGTACCGGCTGGATATGGACGAGAAAAAATAGACGACTTCAACAAAAAACCCGCTTGCGCGGGTTTTTTGTTGAAGTCGTAAGCTCGCTACATCATGCCTGATACCAAGGCCAGCAGCAGGCCGCCGGCGATGACGCTGCCGAGCTGCCCGGCGGTATTCGCGCCCATGGCGTGCATGAGGATGAAGTTGTCGTAATCCTCTTTCAGTGCCATCTGTGCAGAGAGCCGCCCCGCCATGGGGAAGGCGCTAATGCCGCATGCGCCGATCAGCGGATTGATCTTACCGCCGGTGACGACCATCATCAGCTTGCCAAACATCAGCCCGGCAACGGTGTCAATCACGAAGGCCAGCGCGCCCAGCGCCAGGATCAGCAGGGTCTCACCGCGCAAGAAGCTCTCGGCGGTCATGGTCGAACCGATTGCCAGACCCAAGAACAGGGTAGCGATATTGATGATTTCGTTCTGCGCTGCCTTGCTCAGGCGGTCCACCACGCCCGATTCCCGCAGCAGGTTACCGAGCATCAGCGTGGCGATCAGCGGGGCAGCGTCGGGGGCCATCAAGCTAACGACCACCGTGACGACGATGGGGAACAGCACCACCGCCAGGTGCGAAACCGGCTTCGGCGCGTATTCCATGCGAATCATGCGCTCTTTGCGCGTGGTCAGCAGGCGCATGATCGGCGGCTGGATGATCGGGATGAGGCTCATATACGAATAGGCCGCCACCGCGATCGGGCCGAGCATGTGCGGGGCCAGTTTTGAGGCCACAAAGATGGCGGTCGGACCATCGATCGCGCCGATGATGCCGATGGAAGCGGCCTCATTCAGAGGCAGGCCCCAGGCGGTCGCCAGCAGCAGCACGGCATAGATGCCGAACTGCCCGGCTGCGCCCAGCAGCACCATCTTGGGCATGGCCAGCAGCGGGCGGAAGTCGATCATCGCGCCCACACCGACGAAAATGAGCAGCGGGAACAGCTCAGTGCTGATGCCCGCCTGGTACAGCCAGTACATCAGCCCGCCCTCGTGGTCGGCAGACATACCCAGGTTCGCCAGGATGCAGCCAAAGCCAATCGGCAGCAGCAGCACCGGCTCGTACTCTTTGATTACCGCCAGGCCAATCAGCACCAGGCCGGCGATGATCATCACCGCCTCGCCCAAGGTGAAATTGGCAAACCCGGCCATGACCTGTTGGAACAGCAGGGAAAAATCCATGCCCGCGCTCCTAGTCCGAGAATTCCATCAACGCCTGGCCTTTGCGCACCTGGTCGCCGGTGGAGACGCGCACCGCGGCAATTTTGCCAGCCCGGTTCGCGCGGATCGAGTTCTTCATCTTCATCGCTTCGAGCACGCATACTTCTTGCCCGACCGTCACCGAATCGCCTTCTTTGACGTTGATGCTGATGATCACGCCAGGGATAGGCGCGAGTACTGCCTTGCTGCTGTCGCCTGACCCAGCCGCCGCAGGCGCAGCCACGGGTGCTGGGGCCGACACCGCTGTACTGGGCCGTACCGCCGTCTGAGCAGCAGAAGCAGCGCCCTGTTCCTCGGGCCACACTTCAAAGGTTTCACCGTCGATGGTGGCAAGAATGGGCCGGGTGTTCAGGTCGCCGACCTCGACTTCGTAGGTTTGTGAGTCAATCTGTACGCGCAGTTTCATCGAACCACCTTCTTCCTGGATGCATTCATCTGCTGGCCGAGCCTTCCGGCACGGTGTACCGCCTGCCACGCGCTAACAACGCCCGCGGGCTGCGCGGAACCGGCATGCGCCCGCCCGTTCTTGGGCTGCTGTGCCATCGCAATCGCCACCGCGGCAGCCGCAGCCTTGCGTTTGCGATCCTTATCGCTGGTCGCGTCAGCGGCAGGCTCAATCTCGATCGCGGCGGGAATTTCCGCCGCCTCGGGTTTTTCACGGTCTTCGGTGAGCTTTACCAGCAGTGCCATCAGGCCCCACAGCAGCAGGATGGCGACAAACACCAGCCCCATGCCGATCAGCGTGATCCACAATGCATTGATCATGTGTCTCTCCTGATATTGTTTCCGTTATTCTGATAAATTGGGGCTTGGCCGCAATTTATCAGAATAACAAATACACAATCCTCTCCTCAACCGGCTGCTAGACGGGCGTATTGCCGTGTTTGCGCGCCGGAGATGGGGCATATTTCTCACGCAGGGCCGCCAGCGCGGCGATCAGGCGTCCGCGGGTTTCGCGCGGCTCGATCACGTCATCCACTGCACCAGCACCTGCCGCCGCGTAGGGTGAGAGGAAGCGCTCACGGTATTCCTGCACCAGCTTGGCGCGCTCGGCGGCAGCATCCGGAGCGTTCTTGATCTGCTCGCGGTAGAGGATATTCACCGCGCCTTCAGGTCCCATCACGGCGATTTCCGCGCTAGGCCAGGCCAGGTTCACATCCGTGCCCAGGTACTTGCTGCTCATCACCACGTACGCGCCGCCGTAGGCCTTGCGTGTCACCACGCTGATCTTCGGCACGCTGGCCTCGGAGTAGGCATACAGCACCTTGGCACCGTGGCGGATGATGCCGCGGTGTTCCTGGTCGACGCCGGGCAGAAAGCCGGGCGAGTCGACGAAGGTGACGATGGGCAGGTTGTAGCAGTCGCACAGGCGCACAAATCGGGTAATCTTGTCGGCGGCGTCGATGTCGATCACGCCGGCCATCACCGAAGGCTCCTGCGCGACGATACCGACCGGGTAGCCGTCCAGACGAGCCAGGCCTACCAGCGCATTGTTGGCATAACCAGCCTGCATCTCCAGGAAGCTGCCGCGGTCAACGATGTGCTCGACCACTTCGTGCATCGAGTAGGCCATTCCAGGGTCCAGCGGGACGATGCTGTTCAGCACCTCGTCCATGCGTCCGGCGTAGTCTTCACAATCCTGATGCGGCGGGTTTTCGATGTGGTTGGAGGGCAGATAACTCAGCACAAGCCGCGCCAGGGACATCGCATCCTGATCGGAGGCGGCGGAGAAGTGCGTGGTGCCGCTGACCGAGAGATGGACATTCGCGCCGCCCAGGCTCTCTGCGTCGATCACCTCGCCGGTGACGGTTTTGATCACGTCCGGGCCGGTGAGGAACATGTAGGAGGATTTCTCAACCATAATCAGCACGTCAGTGAGGGCTGGGGAGTAGGCCGCCCCACCCGCGCACGGGCCCATCATTATGCTGATCTGCGGCACAATGCCCGAGTACTGGGCGTTGCGGCGGAAGATCTCTCCGTATCCGCCCAGGCTGTGCACGGCCTCTTGAATGCGCGCGCCACCCGAGTCGATCAGGCCGATGATGGGCGCGCCGTTGCGAACGGCCATATCCATCGCGCGGCAGATTTTGCGGCTGTGCACCTCGCCCAGCGAGCCACCCAGCACGGTAAAGTCTTGTGCGTAAACATACACCGTCCGTCCGTCAATCGTTCCATAGCCGACAACCACGCCGTCACCGGCGGAGCGATCCATGGGCAGGCATTCGTCGTCGCCCAGGGTCATCGCATAGGTTTCCAGCTCTTGAAACGTGCCGGGGTCGAGCAATTGTTCCAGGCGCTCGCGGGCTGTCAGCTTGCCTTTGGCATGCTGCTTGGCGACGCGGTCTGCGCCGCCGCCCTGGCGTACTTTTTCGCGCCGCGCGCGCAGTTCAATAATGCGGGGATCTACTTCTGGCATATGCTCCTCATCTGTTACTGCTCAGGTGGGTGGGTTTTATGGTGTTTTGTTGTTGGCCGTGCGAAACACGGCCAACAACAAAACACCCCTGCTGATCAGTGAACTTCATCAAATCGTTGCAATTGGAGGGTAAAACCCATCCTATCCACCCCTGCCATTGTAATTCTTTCAACCCCAAATTGGCTTTGAGAAATGTACTCAAACCGTCTGATGATCATCCTAAGATAGAAGGAAATGTGACAGGGAGGTACAAAAAGCAACACAGCGAGGTTTCCCAGGCTGTGCTGCTTTTTGTGTATCGGTGTTGGGTAGTGTTCCTGGTTGGGGCTGTCTCAAAAGTACATTGAGACAGCCCCTTCCGATTTTAAAGGGGATGTGATTCAATAGGGGCATGGCCAAGAAAAAACTACCGCCCGTGTTCAAAGAATATACGATGGGGCAGATGG